>JANOFY010000252.1:0-17535 GCA_031413895.1 Planctomycetota bacterium
CGAGCACGACCGAGTCGGTCTTCCAGCTCTTGCCGAAGTTGAAAGACGCCACGGCGCCGAACGTCAAGCTCGTCGCCGCCGTGTCGTGGGAGCTCTTCCAGCGCCAAGACGCCAAGTACAAGGACAAGGTCCTCTCGAACGCCGACTGGCTCGACTCGACCGTGATCACGAACGGAGCGCGCCGCTTGATGCACGACTGGCTCGCGCACAAGGTGGCGGAGGAATACGCGATGAGCTCCGACTGGGACGACCGCTGGCGCACGGGCGGCAGCGTCGAGGAGCTCAAGGTCGAAGCGCACATCGACGCGCCGCACCTGTGGGAAGGCATCCAGAAGTTCGCGCGCGATCGGAAGTCGCGGCTGGCGCGGATCACCTTCAAGGAATAGGGGTGCGTCCGGACTAGGACGCTCACACGTCGGCGTCGGTAACCGCGAGCTCGAGCTCCAGGCCGAGCGCTTCGAAATGCCGCTGGCCGCATCGGAACTTGTCTGCCTCCGAGTTCCGTAGCTTCAGGAAGTCGTGCGTCGACCTCGTTTCACGCACCAGGC
Organism: Planctomycetota bacterium; assembly: GCA_031413895.1. Classification (GTDB taxonomy): domain Bacteria; phylum Planctomycetota; class UBA1135; order UBA1135; genus JANLUN01. The sequence continues at coordinate 549 of JANOFY010000252.1, forward strand.
ACAGCGCTTGGTGGCGCTGGTTCGGATCGAACTGGAGCTTCATCGATCACGCGGCCTTGTCGTGTACGCCTGGTCCGGTCGGTTGGGGATCGCCGGGTAGCGGAACGCCAGGTCGCCATCGACGACCATCGGCGTCAGGTACCGGTCGCGTAGGTTCGGTACGCCTCGGTTGAGAAGCGAGGCAAGTTGGTCGGCAGAGAGAAAGCGCCCGCGGCAGAGCTCCTGGATGACCGCTCGAACTTCCGGCACGGGGGCCTTGCCTCGGTTCGCGATCGGCTTCGCAATCGTTTTCAAGCGCTCGAACTCCTCATCAAGCACCTCGCCTGTCGCCAAATGAGGGGAGTCCCCGGGCAAATGAGGGGAGCTCGCCACCTCGGCTCGACCAGCCTTCTCGAACAGCGGTCCGGCGCCGACACCCAACCCAAGCCGGTAGACCGTCCAACGTTTGCGGTTGTCGGAGACTAGCAGCCCTCGCTGGCACAAGCCCTGGAGCATTCGTGTGATGTCCCACGGATGCGTACTCAGCAACTGCTGCAAGCGCGCGTTCGACACACCCTCCTCGATGTCAGCCGTCGCTAGCGCCTGCAGCTCGTCAGCGCTCATCTGGTCATACAAAGGACCCAGGTGTGCACGCAGTCGCTCGACCGTCTCCTGCGGAATCAAGCTGACCATCGGCAACGTCAGTCGGATGCGATCCGGCTGATCGATCACCTCGATCAACGGCGCTCGCCAGGCCTGCCACTTCCACCCGGCGCGGATCTTGGCGGTGCCCGAACCGGCCTGTTCGCCGCCACCGATCATGGCGAACATCTTCTGTAGCGCGCGGTTCCGGCACTCGGTGATACCGCCACGCGCGTACTGCTCGAGCGATACGAGCAACGTCCCCGGATTCTGGATCACTACCTTGTCGGGATGTCGCTCGACCACGATCCCGCCGCCCTCGGCGTAGTCGCAGTGGATGAGCGCGTTCACGAACGCCTCGCGCAGCGCTACGTGAGCAGGCGTCTCGTCCTTGCGCACACCCCCTTCGAGACGGAACGGCACCGGCAACGCGGAAGCGAGGCGCGGAGAGACGCGTTGGTAGAACTGGAAGAGGTTGGCCTCCCACGTCCCGTCCGGGTGAATGCGGTCGCTCCAACGCGTTGTCGGATCGAGACGCTCGCGGTAGTCGACGAAATAGGCCGGCGCTGCCTCGGGGAGGCGGATCGCCGTGTCCTTCCCGAACATCAGCAATCCCGCGAGGGTCAGCCCTTCGCTCTCGACCTCGCGTTCGCGACGCCAGCCGCCGAGCTTCTCGAGAAACTCTCGATCCCCCAGCCCGAGCCAGGGGTGGTCCCCCTTCGCCGCGACGATCCGCTGCCGGTACTGGCGCAGCGACGCGCCGTCCAAGTCGTCGAGTGAGAAGCCGGCGAGGATCTTCTGATCGCGCGCAAGCGGGTCCGCATCCGCCAGCATGCGCCGGACCTCCGCATCGTCGCAGCGGTAGTCCCCTTCGTGAAGGCGTCGGTAGGTGTTCCCGAACGGCACTGGCCCGTGGTACACGGGCCGCTGGGTCCGAGTCGCACGCGGTATGCGGACGGAAAGAAGCTGGGCCGTGCCCATCTCGACAACCGTGACGTCCGACTCCGACAGCAGATTGACGCTTATCGCTGCCTTGTTGTTCGCGCCGTCGAAGGCGGTCTTGCGGTGGAGGGCAATCCGTTCCGATGCCAGTCCGTCGACGCGCAGTCCATCGTCCGTTTCGCGCACGCCGAGGAGGATGACACCGCCCTCGGAGTTGGCCATCGCGCTGTAGGTCTGCCAGAAGCTGCCGGGGAAGCCGCCCTTCGCGGACTTGAACTCCCAGTCGGTCGTCTCACCGACCTCGGCAGCTCTGAGGACCTCTTCGTGACTGGTCATCTCCCGGGCGCGATCAGACAGTCTGGAACTTGGAGACGCTCTTGGTCTTGAAGGGTTGCGCGGCAATCGCCTTCAAGTAGTCGTTGTCCTTGGAGCCTTCGTCGAGGCAAACGATGGGCTGCGGCTTGCGGTCGGGCCTGGCGCGGATGAGCTCGAGCGAGAGCACTCGTTCCAGCCGCACAAGCAAGTCACCGCTCTGGACGCTGTGCACACGCTTCCCGGCGATCGTCAGCGTCTCGAGCGGCGCCGTCAGGGTGAATGCTCGCGACCTCGCGCCGCCAACCACTGCGGGCACGTCCGGGTGGGTGGGTGGGAGCTCGGTTCGACGAGTAATCCCCAGCTCGCGACTCCGTCACTCGTGTGGCGCGGCCGTGGCCGCGAGACGTGCGAGAAGGCCCTTTACTCGAGTCTCGATCAGATCGCGCACACCGCGAAACTCCTCCGTCCCCATCGCGCGCGGATCGGGGATCTGCCAGTCCTCGCGCACGCGCGCTCGAACGAGCGGACACGCATCGCCGCAGCCCATCGTCACCGCCGCGTCGAATTCGACAGCCGGGATCTCGTCCAGCGACTTCGACGCGTGCGTCGAGAGGTCGTAGCCGCGCTCGCGCATCGCCGCGACTGCTTTCGGATTGATCAGTCCCGACGGCCGAGAACCCGCGCTCCATGCTTCGACGCGATCCCCGCCGTGCAACCGCGCGAAGGCCTCGGCCATCTGGCTGCGATTCGAGTTCTCCACGCACACGAAGAGAACGCGCAACTTGTCCGCGGGCAGCGGCGTCACGAAGAAGCTCCTTCGCACTGCGACGCGCAGCAGCCCGGTGCGCGAACCAATCGGCAGGTCGCGACTGCGAGCAGCGCTCCCGCGACCGGTGCGACGAAGTAGATCCACAAGCCGCGCATTTCCCCGGACACGATCGCCGGAGCGAGCGAACGCGCCGGATTCATCGACGCACCGGAGATCGGCCCGGCGAACAGCGCTTCGAGCGCGACGACACCGCCGATCGCCAGACTGGCCATCACGCCACGCTCGCGCGCTCCATCCGAAACACTGAGGATGATCAGCATCAAGAACCACGTGAGCACGGTCTCGAGCGCGAGCGATTGCCACAGCGACCCCACCGGCAGCGTCGCGCCGAGTGTCACATCGTGCGGGAACAGCCCGCGCAGCACGAGGCTCGCCGCGATCGCGCCCGTGCATTGCGCCGCGACGTAGCCCGCGAGCTCCCGCACCGGAAAGCGCTTGGCGACGACGAACGCGAGCGTCACGGCCGGATTCAGATGCGCGCCCGATACGTCGCCGAACGCTTGGATCAACGCCATCACCACGAGTCCGAACGTCAGCGCAATCCCGACGTGCGTCACTGCGCCGCCGGAGGCACCGTCGACGACGATCGCACCGGTGCCCGCGAACACGAGCGCGAACGTGCCGATGGCTTCTGCCGCGAGCCTCCGCCTCACCCGCGCTTCGCCTTCGTCGCCGTGACATCGAGGCTCGTGATGTAGTCCGCGGCGGTTTTCCCGGCGGGCAGGTGCTTCGCGATCTCCCGGTACATCGGATCCTCGAAGCTCATCATCGCGCGCACGTACTCCGGCTTGCGGCGCAGCTCGACGGCGACGAGCCCGGCCTTGCGCGCCATCTGCTCGGTCTCGCTGACGAGCACCGCACCCGCGACGCAGCCAATCAACGCTTCGACTTGAGCCACGATCGCCGCCGGCAGCGGCTGCTCGAGCGCCAAGTCGGACACCGACACGCGCCCGCCAGGTTTCAAGACGCGCGCGATCTCGCGCCACACCTGCGCCTTGTCCGGCGAGAGGTTCAGCACGCAGTTCGAGATCACGACGTCGACGCTGGCGTCGGCGACCGGCAGGTGCTCGATCTCACCGAGGCGGAACTCGACGTTGTCGAGCCCCGTGCGCTGGCGGTACGCGAGCGCGTTCTTGCGCGCCTTCGAGATCATCTCGGCCGTCATGTCGACGCCGATCACGCGGCCGCTCGCTCCGACCTTCGGTCCGGCGACGAACGCATCCATGCCGCCGCCGCTGCCGAGATCGAGCACGACCTCGCCTGGGCGGAGCGACGCGAGCGTCGTCGGATTGCCGCACGAGAGGCCCATGTTCGTGCCTTCGGGCAGGGCCGCGACCTCTGCTTCGCTGTAGCCCATGCTCGCCGCGAAGTCGTCGACCGACGCCGCTGCGGGCCCACAGGAGCTGCCGGGTCCGCAGCAACTCCCCGCCGTCTGCGTGCCGCTCATCGCCGCGCCCTTCGCGATCTTCGCGTAGCCCGCTCGCACGGTCTCATGGATGTCGTTCGTCTGCTTTTCGGGTCTCGTCGTCATGTCCTCGACCTCGCTTTCATCTCGCTAATCACAACAACCGCGCGCCTTGCGCACTTTCGCAAGACGCGTCTTGTCCTTGCTGCCGTCCGCCGACTCGCCGGAGCAGTGCGTGAGACTCTCGAGCAGCTTGGCGTGCAGCTCGCTCTGCGGCGTCGCGATCGCGTAGTAGCTCCACAAACCCTGCTTGCGCACGCTCACGAGCCCGACGCGGCGCAGGATCGCGAGGTGCCGCGACGCCGTCGGCTGCGGGATCGAGAGCGCGCCGAACAAGTCGCAGACGCACACTTCGCCGTCGCGCAGGAGATCCAGGAGGCGCAGGCGCGTGGGATCGGACAGCGCTGCGAAGAGCGCGTGCGGCGGCGCGGTCGCGGTTCTCGGCATGGCCTAACTATATTCGCAAAAGCGAATGTATTCAAGGGCGCGCTCCGAAGCCAACCCGCGCGGTCGTGCAGCTCCTGACTCAGGACACCAACGCGCGGTCGCCGAGCTCAGCCCACCTTCTCGCCCTTCACGACGATCTCGCGCGGGCCACCTCGACGCGCTTTGTTCGCGCTCGTGCCGAAGAGGCCCAGGTCGACGATCACCGCCGTGATCACGACGGCCCATCCGATGCCGGTGACGTGCCCGCCGCCCTGATGGATCGCGAACGCGTAGGCAAGCGTCGTCAGCGGCATGAACAGGAAGCCCATGAACGGCCAGAAGTTCGTCTGGTACGCGTCGCCGATGTAGTCGCTGAACAGCCAGACGAGGAACAGGACGAAGCGCGGCGCGGACAGCGCGAGGCAACCAAGGAGGCAGGGCATGACGAGAGTCTCCGGGCGGACGGCGTGCGTGACAAGTCGGGATTCCGGCGTAGTTGACTGAGTCCGGGATTCCGGATGGGCGCGAGACAAACGCTCCCGCGAGAACCAGAATCGCGCTCGCGAGCTACGTCGCTCGAGCTCCGATCTTCTCCGACCTCTCCAACATGAAGCTACTCCCTGCCGCTCTCGCTCTGACCCTCGTCGCAACCGCCTGCAAGTCGCTCCCCGACTACGGCCGACCGCTCCCCGAAGGAGCACCGGCCCTCTTGCCGCTCGAACCCGGCGACCCGCGCCCCAAGATTACGCCGCAGTGGGAAGAGCGCGCCGACATCATCACGTCGCTCGATCAATCGCTCGTGTGGACGAAGAAGGAGTCGTCGAAGCGCTTCTTCCCGATCGAGAACATCACCCACGAGCGCGCGCTCGCGAGCCTCGAGCGGATGAAGGACCTCTTGTCGACGTGCACGAGCGCGGAGGACTTCGATCGCAAGGTCGAGAACGAGTTCACGATCTTCAAGAGCGCCGGATGGAACGGAAAAGGCGGCGGCGTGCTGTTCACGGGCTACTGCACGCCGATCCTCGACGGACGTCTCACGAAGAACGAGACGTATCGCTACCCGCTCTACGCGCTGCCGCCGGACCTCGTGAAGGGTCCCGACGGCGCGATCCTCGGCCGCAAGACCGCGAGGGGAACCGAACCGTATCCGACGCGCGGCGTGATCGAAGCGAGCGCGCTGCTCGAAGGTCAGGGACTCGAGCTCGCTTGGCTCAAGGATCCGATCGACGCGTACATCGCGCACGTCAACGTGTCGGCGTTCATCCGGCTCGACAGCGGCGAGATGCTGCGGCTTGGATACTCGGGCAAGAACGGTCAGCGCTACACGTCGCTCGGCCAGGAGCTCGTGAAGGACAAGAAGCTCGGGAAGGATCAGGTCAGACTCAGCAAGATCCGCGAGTGGTCGCACGCGAACCCCGGTGAAGTCGAGCAGTACTTGCACCGCAACGACAGCTTCGTGTTCTTCACGAAGATCGACGGCAACCCGCGCGGATCGCTCAACGTTCCGGTCACGGGGAACCGCTCGCTCGCGACGGACAAGACGCTCTTCCCGCGCGGCGCGATCGTGTTCGTCGACACGCATCAAGGCGCGAAGGCGAACACCGGCGTCGACATGGAGCAGTTCCTCTTCGATCAGGACACCGGCGGAGCGATTCGCACGGCCGGCCGCGCGGACATCTACCTCGGCGTCGGCGACGAAGCGGAAGCGCTCGCGGGGAAAACGCGCGCGGAGGGACAGCTCTACTACTTCTTCTTGAAGGACACGCGCGTCGACGCGTGACACCAGCGCGCGAAACGCGACGACTTCGGCCCGGACCGTCCGTCAGGAAGAGCGCGAACCGCAAACCTCACAAGCCGAGCAGCGTCACTTGTTTCGCGGCTTCCGGCGTCATCTGCAGCAGCACTCTCAGCGCCAACGCATGCGTTGCTCGATCCGAGTCCTCGCGCAGGTAGAGCTCGGCGATCACGTCCCGCCAACGCAGTAGTTCGCGGCGGAGCCCGCGATTCGATTGCGCCTCGACCGTGAGGTCGACGAGGCTGAAGACGCGCTCGTAACCGAGCTTCAAGGACGGGAAGCGTTCAGGCCGCATCGCGGACAGGCCACGGTGCATTTCGTTCGCGATCATCAGGATCTGCTGATCCACGCCGAACTGCTTCCAACGATCGATCGACAATTCCGCATGCTGGCTCACTCGATCGGTTCTCCTTCCCCGACGAGCGCGAAAATCAAGTCGCGAATGCGCTCACGGATCGACGCGTCCTCGACGCTCATCGTTCGGTTGCCTCGAGCGGGACGGATGTTGATCAACGACGTGTATTGAATGCACTCGGTGGGCCCCAGGCCCGGCAAGTAGTTGCCGCCCCACAGCGCATCCTGGCGGCTACCCTCGTCGATCAAGACCGCCTCGGCATCGGAGTGGAGCTGGCCACCAAGAGCCACGATCCGTCGATCTAGATCGACGACGAACTTGACCATGTCGCCAAAGGGCTCGCGCACGAGCGGAGCCAGCGCTGCCGACGCGATCCTCTTCGATACGACGACGATCCTTGCCATGCCGCTCTGGATCTTCGGTTAGCAGCCGCCTCGCTGTCCAGCCTCCGACCTTCGACGTCGCAACACATCGCGGGCATACTCACGCCGCGCATGGATCAACCGACGACGGACGCGGGCGACGTATCGCGGATTCACCAGCAAGTACCCACCGGCGTCGTTCTCGCCGTCTGTCTCGGCCCGGGCGGCATTCCGAAGCAGCCCGTCGAGTTCGCGCAAGTCACGGAGCTCGGCCTCGTCGGCGACAAGCAGCGCTACACCAAGGTTCACGGCGGCGTGAATCGCGCCGTGTGCCTCTTCTCGCTCGAGGATTACCGCGCGCTCCAAGCCGACGGCGTCAAGGTCGAGCCGCCGGGCGCGTTCGGCGAGAACGTGCTCACCGAAGGCCTCGACTTCACGACGTTGCGTCCCGGAGATCGCCTCTCGATCGGCGACGAGCTCGTCATCGAGCTCCACGACGTGCGCGAGCCGTGCGGAACCTTGCGGTCCGTCGACGCGCGCTTTCCGAATCTCATGCTCGGACGGAGCGGCTTCGTGTGCCGCGTGGTGCGCGGCGGGACCGTGCGTGCCGGGATGACCGTTCGGCCGGTGTGAGGTTCGCGAGCGCGTCTTGCGCGGAGCTTCTCTGGCGCGCCGAGCGCGGGTGCGAGCTTCCTGAGCGCGGCGCGCGTGGGTATGAGCTTCCTGAGCGCAGCGCGCGTGGGTATGAGCTTCTTGAGCGCGTCCCGCGTGCGTATGAGCTTCTTGAGCGCGGCGCGCGTGCGTGGAGCCTCGAGAGCCTCGAACTCGTCGCGGTGATAAACTTCGAGATCCGCGACCGGCGCCCGATGTCGAAGAACGCCCACGATCACGCAGACGCTGCCCCGACCGACGCGAGCTCGGTCGAGCGCTCGAACCTCGTCTACCACGAGGCGCAGGACCGAATGTCGCTCCTGCCGAACTACTACGCCTGGATTTGCTCGCACTTCCGCGATCACTTGTCCGGCACGGTGCTCGAGCTCGGCTGCGGCGCCGGCTTCGTCATCCGCAACTACATCGAACGCGTGGATCGCGTCATCGGCGTCGACATCAATGACACACTGCTCGAGCGGCTCGAACGCTCGTACCCGCCGGGCAAGATGAAGACGCATCGCGTCGATCTGCGCGGCGACTGGCACGAGATCGACGGCGTGACGGCCGACGTCGTGGTCGCGCTGGACGTCGTCGAGCACTTCGACGACGACGCAGCGTTCGTCGAGAAGCTCGCGAAACACGTGAAGCCGGGTGGACGAGTCGTGTTGAAAGTCCCGGCGCAGTCGAAGCTCTACAACGAGATGGACAAGGCGTCGGGGCACTACCGCCGGTACGACGACGATCAGCTCGCCCGGCTGATGGAAGCGCAAGGCTTCAAGACGCTGAGCCTGCGCCACATGAATCCGGCCGGCGCGTGGGGCTACCGGTTCAAGAAGCAGAAGCAGACGAACTTCTCGAAGACGTTCTCGCCGGGCAAGCTGCGCGCGGTGAACATGGCGATTCCCGTGCTCGCGTTGCTCGACAAGGTGCCGGGGCTGAAAGGGCTCAGCCTCGTGGGCGTGTTCGGGAAGTAGCGCGTTATCCTCTCGCGCATGCACATCAAGACCTTCGCATGGTCGCTGGTCGCGCTGCTCGCCACATCGACGGGCGCCTGCCGCACGACGTCGACGACGACTCCCGACGCGCACGTCGCGGACCACGACACGCATGTCGCGGCGCAAGTTGCTCCGCAGTCGGTCAAAAACCGCGACCCGCACGCCGAGCCCGACGTCCAGAAGTACATCGAGAGGCTCCAGAGCGCCGAGCGCGTCGCCGACCTTCAGGTCGACGAGGTGCTCGAGAAGCTGGCGCTGCCCGCGGACGCGACCATCGGTGATCTCGGCTGCGGTCCCGGCATTTTCGCGCTCGCGTTCGCGAAGGCTTGTCCGCGCGGCGTCGTGTACGCGTCGGACATCGAACCCGCGCAACTCGACCGCGTGCGCGCGGGCATCGCCGAGACCGGTGTCGCCAACATCGTCCCCGTGCTCGCGTCCTTCGGCGATCCGCACTTTCCTCCAGCGCGGCTCGACGTCGTGTTCATCGGTGACACGTACCATCACCTTCAAGATCGCGTGGCCTACATGCAGCGGCTGCAGCGCGTGCTCAAGTCTGGCGGCCGGCTCGTCGTCCTCGAGTACAAGCCCGGCCAATTGCCCGTCGGCCCGCCGCCCGAGCACAAGCTCGAAGCAGGCGTGCTCGTCCGCGAGCTCACCGCCGCGGGCTACACCGAAGTCGAGCGTTTCGACACGCATCCCTATCACGACTTCGTCGTGTGGCGCGTGTTGCAGCCCCACGAGCGATCGGGGCAGCGCAGGTAAGGCCACGTAGGGCCTGTTGCGGCGGATCAATCGTCGCACTCGTCAACTGCGCTCGCGGCACACCGCTCGAGGGTGTCCCGCATCTGCGCGTCCCGCTAACATGACCCTCGACGACAAGCGCGAGCAAAGCACGAAGCCCGAGGACCGCGGACCATGACCAACTACGAAGTGACGAGCTACACGGTCCTCCCCGTCGAGGGCGACGATCAAGTTGAGGTCGTGATCCACGCCTCGGACGGCAGCAAGTGGGAGTACGGGATCCCGTTCAATCGCTCGACGGGCCGCTACATGTTCGAAGAGATCGACGTGCTCGCGATGGACTTCGGCGACGACTTCGCGGAAGAGCTGAGGGCGAAGCTCGACAAACTCGTCGGATCGCTCGTGCGCTGAGCACGGGGCCGACGGCGCTGAACGCGGTCCGAGGGCGCTGAAGCGCATCTCAGCGCGATCTCGCGCTAGACGCGGGATCGTCTCGCGCACGCGACAGGAACGCTCAAGGACGCTGCTTTGGAAGCTGCCAGGGCGTTTGCCCGACCGCTTGCGCCAGCTCCCTGCCGTTCATGAAGCACGCGATGTGCACGAGCTTGCCGTCGCGCACCTTGGCGATCACCGCGCGATGCACGAGGAACTCCTTGCTGCCGCCCAGCACGCCGAGCGGCGTCCCGCGCACGACGAGCTCGACGAGGACGCAGTCACCGACCGCGAGTACGTCTGTGACTTCTAGCCGTATGTCCCGAGCCGCTGCACTCCACGTGTCGAACCACGTCGACGCGCCATGGCGGCCATGGAATGGCTGAACGAACATCAGCTCGTCGACGTGCACGTCCTCGGCGACGCCGGCGAGGAACGTGGACCGATCACCGGCGGCCCACGCGGAGATGCTCGCGAGCACGGCGGCCGTGTTCGCCTGTTCCGTGGGCTCGTCGACCGCTTCGTGATACTGCGTGTTCGTCGGAAGCACAGGGGGCATGCGCGCAGGCGCCGCACCCAACGCACCGAGCTGCGCCATGGGCGTCAGGCTGTCGAGATACCGGTTTTCGGTCGCGATCAGCCCGCTGTCGTCGAAGCGATAGAAGAGCAGACCTTCGTGCCCGAGCACCCGCCCCTCTGCCGTGCGCACATTGACTGCATAGTGCGCGACCGCCTTGCTGCCTCGCCGCCACACGGTGTAGAGCGCGAGCCGCGCACCGGGAAACTGTGTCAGCAGCTCGACCTCGTACTGCTCGATCGCTGATCGGCCGACGAGCTGATTGTTGCCGTAGATCGAGATGACGGCGTCTTCGGCGTACACGTTCGCGTAGCCGCGGGCGTCGCCCGCATTGACGGCTCCGACCATGCGGTCGAGCACCGTGTCTTGTCGACCTGCCGCACACGATGCGACGGCGAGCGCGATCGAGAGGGTGAATTCCGCCTTCATCGGCAATGCAGTTTGGGCGCCGGGCCAAACAATCGAGGGGTTCCGGTCCGAGCTGGTCCCGAATCTACTCGCCCGGATGCCGCATTGTCGCGGATCGGCGAAACCGTGCGCACGGGACGCTCGTTCGAGCGAGCGTCAGGGCACTTGAGCCGCAGGCGGACTCGCGATCGCCTGCTTCGACTCGAACGGCTCCAGGAGGCGCACCAGCGCACGCCGCCGGTTGCTGTCGCGCTCGAGCTTGAGCGCGAGGCTCACGATCTCGGCCGCGTGCTCGTGGTCCCCGAGCGACGCGTACACGATCGCCAAGTTCGTGAGCGCCATTAGGCAGGAGGGATCCGTCTCGATCGCGCGACGGTAGTGGACGATCGCGTCCTGCGTGTCTCCGAGTTCTTCGTGCAACACGGCCAGCTGGAAGTGCGCTTGCGTCGATTGCGGGTCGATGTCGATGGCCTTCTTCAGCCAACGCACGCCGATCTGCCGCGCATCGGGCCGTACTTCGAGCACCGGCTCCGCCATGCACAGCGTGGCCGCGGCGATCAACTCGTCCAGCGTTCCCTCGCGTACCACGAACAGCTTCCCGTACGCGTCGATCGCTCCGAGCGGATCGTTCGAAGCTCGCAGCGCGTTCGCGAGCAGGGTGTACATGTCCGCGTCTCCACCGGTGAGCTCGATGGCCTGTCGAATGCTCGGCACGGCCGCGGCCTCGTTCTCCAAGGCGATGCGCAGTCGCGCTATTCCGATCAGCGCCGACACGCGATCCTGTTGGAGCTCCAGCACGTGTTCGTAGCACTCCTCGGCGGCGCGCCGGAATCCCAGTGCGACCAGCGCTTCGGAACGTAGCTCGAGCAGATCGGGATGGTCGGGATGGCGCTCGAGCCCGAGCTGCACCATGTTGATCGCGCTCGTCGCGTCTCCGAGCTGCAGCAGCGCGCGCGCCGTTTCGATGCACGGCTCGGGCGAGTTCTGACCCTCCGAGAGATACACGTCGTGCCAGCGCGACGCAGCCGCGCGCCAATCGCCTTCACGCGTCGCGGCCTCGGCGACGGAACGTGCGTCCCCGGCTTGAGGCGCGTGGCGGTCGGCGCGGCACGCCGCAAGCGACACGACGATCCCAAGCGTGATGGCCGGGACGATCGCGAGGCTTATCCATCGACTCCCCGTTGGCGCTGCCGTGCTCATTCGTTCGTGGGTGGCGCTCTCGATAGAGCGCGCTCCCAACCTTAGTTCGGATGTGGGAAACTCCACATCCCTGTTTCCGGGGCTCTGCCGCCCGGCTTTCATCGGACCCATGCCCGTCAAGGCTGTCTTCATCGACGTCGGTAACACGCTGCTTTACGAAAAGCCTTCGCGCTTCGAGATCTACGCCGAAGGAGCGCGTCGGCGCGGTGTTGTGATCACCGCGGATGAAATGCACGAACTGATGCGCGAAGCCCACCGCCAACTGCCGCAGGTGGTGGACGGTTCTTTCCGCTACACCGAAGGCTGGTTTGCTGCCTACATGCTGCGTATCTTCCACCAATCGCTCGGACTCGCCAAGAGCGAGATGCCCGGTTTGACCGAGGAACTCTTTGCGCGCTTCTCCCGGCCCGACACGTTCGTGCTGTTCCCAGGTGCCGAGCAGCTCCTCGACGATTTGCGCCGGCGCGGACTCAAAATCGGCCTCGTCTCGAATTGGAGCACGCGCCTGCCGAGCCTCCTGGACCGCCTCGGTCTGGCGCGACGGGTCGACTTCGCGCTGTGCTCGGCGATCGAACGCACCGAGAAGCCCGAGCGCGCGATCTTCCAACGGGCTCTCGCGCTTGCCGGCGTTCCGGCGCACTCGGCGCTCCACGCCGGCGACGACCTCGAAAAGGACATCGAAGGTGCGCGCCGCGCTGGAATCGACGCGGTGCTCGTCGATCACGCCGACGCGCGACCCGGCTTCGCGGAGCCGCGCGTGCGCAGCCTGCCCGAGCTTTCCGAACTCGTTCAGTCCTTGATGTAGATGAACGACTTCCAGGCACTCGAGCGCGATGTCGCGGAGCTGCGGTCGAGCTTCGACGCGCTCCGCACGTCGATCGCGAAACGCTTCCTCGGTCAGGCGGACGCGGTCGAATTCCTCCTGTACGCGCTGCTCGCGGACGGACACGTCCTTCTCGAGGGCGCGCCGGGCTTGGGCAAGACCACGCTCGTGCGAAGCCTTGCGGACGCGCTCGATCTTTCGTTCCGTCGCATCCAATTCACGCCGGACTTGATGCCCGCCGACATCGTGGGCACGCGCGTCCTCGACGAGGACGCACAGCGCCGGCGCAGCTTCAGCCTGCAGCGCGGACCGGTGTTCGCGCACGTCGTCCTGGCCGACGAGATCAACCGCGCGACGCCGCGGACTCAGTCGGCCTTGCTCGAAGCGATGGCCGAGAAGCAAGTCACGCTGTTCGGCGAGACGCTCCCGCTCGAGCCGCCGTTCTTCGTCGTCGCGACGCAGAATCCGATCGAGATGGAGGGCACGTACCCGCTGCCCGAAGCGCAGATCGACCGCTTCCTCTTCAAGATCGACCTCGGTGCGCCGAGCCTCGCGGGACTCAAGGCGATCCTCGCCGGAACGACCGGGCCGGAACCGAAGCACGCTGGGAAGGTCGAGAGCCGCGAACGATTGATGCGCTTGCAGAAGCTCGTCCGCGACGTGCCGGCGAGTTCGGACATGATCGATCTCGTCGCGCGCGTCGTGCTCGCAACACATCCTTCGGGCGACGCTCCCGATCGAGTGCAGCGTTACGTGCGCTACGGTTCGAGCCCGCGCGGCGGACAAGCGATGCTCTTGTCGGCCAAGGCGCGCGCGCTCGTGCACGGTCGACTGCACGTCGCGCGCGAGGACCTCGCCGCCGTCGCGAAGCCTGCGCTGCGACATCGGCTGATCCTGAACTACGAAGGCGAAGCAGCGCAGATCCGCGGCGACGAGCTCGTGCAGGACGCGTGGGATCACGTGTCGCGCTGAGCGCTCCTGATCGCTCGAAAGCGCCTGGTTTGGCCGCGATTCGACGGCCTTGGCCCGCATGAGTCGGTGGGCGCTCGTCGCTCGCACGCGACCCTCTTCCGTGTTATCCTCGACTCCTGCATGGACTGTCGCATCGTCCTGGCCCAGACCGAGCCCACGCTCGGAAACGTGGCCCAGAATCTTGAGGCCCATCTGACCGAGATCGACGCCGCTGTGGCGTCGAAAGCCGACATCGTGCAGTTCCCGGAGCTATCGCTCACGGGCTACTTCTTGAAGGATCAGACGGCTGACGTCGCGCTTGCGCTCGACGCCCCGGAGCTCAATGAGCTGGCGTCGCGTTCGCGCGACATCTCGATCGCGGTCGGTTTCGTCGAGCTCGGCCGCGACGGCCGCACGTACAACTCGGTCGCCTTCTTCGAGGACGGCGAGATCCTCGAGGTGCACCGCAAGGTGCACCTCGTGAGCTACGGCATGTTCGACGAGGGCCGCGATTTCGCCTGTGGCGAGCGCTTCAGCGCGTTCGAGAGCAAGCACGGTCGCTTGGGCATCTTGATCTGCGAAGACATGTGGCACGTCGCGTCGAGCTACCTGCACTTCCTCGCGAACGTCGACGCGATCCTCGTGTCGAGCGCCGGTCCCGGGCGCGGCGTGACGGAGGACGCACCGCTGCTGCGGTCCACGCGTGTGTGGAACACGCTACAGGACGCGCTGGCGCTCCTTTTCCAAACGTGGGTCGTCTATGTGAATCGCGTCGGCTGCGAGGACGGCGTGGTGTTCGCAGGCGGCTCGCGCGTCGTCGATCCGATGGGGCGTGTGGTCAGCACGATCGACGGTTTCGACGCCGGGCGCGCAGAGGCGCGGCTCACGTCCGAAGCACTGCGGCACGCGCGCACCGCAACCCCACTGCGGCGCGACGAAAAGCCGTGGATCGTGGCGCGCGAGCTGGCGCGACTCCAGTCGCTCGCGCAGACATGAGCGCACTCGACATCCAACCCGCGCTCGTCGAGACGCTGCTCGTGCGCTTCTTGCGCTCCGAGGCCGGCAAGTTCGGTTTTTCGCGCGCGCTCCTCGGTTTGTCGGGCGGGATCGATTCGGCCGTGTCGGCTGCCCTCGCGGCGCGCGCGTTCGGACCGAAGTCGGTGCTAGGCGTGATGATGCCCTACCGCACGTCGAGTGCAGACAGCGAGGGCGACGCACAGAAGGTCGCCGCTCAACTCGGTATCGAGACGCGCCGCGTCGAGATCACGGCGATGGCGGAGGGCTACTTCGAAGAGCACCGCATCCAGGACCGAGTGCGTCGCGGCAACGTGATGGCACGGTCGCGGATGATCGTCCTCTACGATCTGTCGGTCGAGTGGAAGGGGCTCGTGATCGGAACGAGCAACAAGACCGAGCTCTTGCTCGGCTACTCGACGCAGTTCGGCGATTCCGCCAGCGCGCTGAATCCGCTCGGCGATCTCTACAAGCACCAGATCTACCAGCTCGCCCGTCACCTCGACTTGCCGCGCAGCGTGATCGAGAAGGCGCCGTCGGCCGACCTCTTCGTTGGTCAGACCGACGAAGCCGAGCTCGGCTTCACGTACTCCGAGGTCGATCGCTTGCTCGTCCACTTGGTCGACCAACGCTGGAGCGAAGCGGAGCTCGTGCGCGCTGGTTTCGATCCATCGTTCGTTCGCCGCGTGGCACGCCGGATCGTCGACAATCAGTACAAGCGCTTGCCGCCCGTGATCGCGAAGCTCTCGGAACGGACGATCAATCACGACTTCCGTTACCTGAGAAGCTGGGGCCGCTGACGCCCGCTCAGTTGCGGCCGGACTGCGAGTTCGCGCCGCTCAGCTAAGGCCGGGGCCACGAACGCGCGCCCCTCACAGGCGCTCGATGGCGCGCGCCGGACGGACGCCGATCTCGGGATCGCGATTCTGTAGCGGTACGCCAACGCGCGCGGCGCTCCGCGCCGCCGAGATCGAGCTGGCGTATCCGCCGCCCCGTGCACTGCGCAGCCCCGTGTCCTCCGCGTTTGCGAGTCCGTCGCCCGCTCGAAACGTGAGCGCGTGCGTGTGCATGTAGGCGTCGAGCGTCCATTCACGCGCATTGCCGTGCACGTTGTGCAGCCCGAATGCGTTCGCCGCGAGCGCGTTGACCGGCGCAGCACTCCGGTAACCGTCCACGTACGGCAAGTTTGCATCGATGCCCGAGCCTGCATTGACGGCGACGACGAGCGCACTCACTTCGTTGCCGCACCACCAGCGTGTCGTCGTTCCCGCGCGCGCGGCGTACTCCCACTGCGCTTCGGTGGGAAGCGTCAACGCGACATGTCGGAGCACGCGTCGCGCCTCAGTCCAGGAGATCGACGCGGCCGGGTGCAGTGGTTCGACTGCGAGCAAGTCGGCGGAAGACGGTCGCGCCGTCTCTGTGAGGCGCTGCCACTGCGCGCGCGTCATCTCGAACTTCGCAAGGAAGAACGCGCCCAGCATCGCTGTGCGGACGGGAGTTTCGTTCGGGTCCGCGAGCGCATCGGTACGCGCACTCGACGGCTGCCCGGGCGTCGGTTGCAGCGATCCCATCACACTCGAGCCTCCTGGGAGCAGGACGAGCACGAGCGCTGAGCTCAGTTGCAGCGCGAGCGAGCCGTCCGTGGCGCGCTCGGGTGGCGTTCCACTCGCAAGATGCGCGAACTCCCACAGGCCGCTCGATGGATCGCGACCGATCGGAACGAGCCCGAGTTGTGGATCGATCGCGAGCCCGTCGTACGCCGGACACTCGCGCCGGTCCGCGATCGACGCGATCGCCGTGCGCCACTCGTGTGCATGATCATCGAGGCTCGCGCGACCGATCTCGCGCGCGAACTTCAGTCGTCGTTCGACGCTGGAGATCGTGCCCTGACCGCGGCTCGTGAACGACTCGAGGTCGACGACGAGCTTTGAGAGCACTTCGCGGCGCCAGGCCGCGCTCATGAGCGACGAGTCGGCGGGGAGCGACGAGCCCGAGAGGAGCACCGCGTCGGCGACGGACTGCTGAGCCGCGCCGCCTTCCGACCGTAGCACTCGCAACGCACTCTCGTGGAGGTCGCGATTGGCG
>JANOFY010000253.1:0-8116 GCA_031413895.1 Planctomycetota bacterium
CCGCGTCAGCGCGTCCGTCGTAGCGCAAAGCGCAAGTACCGCGACGTACCGCGTCCCGAAGTACCGCGTCCCGAAGTCCCGCGTCCCGAAGTACCGCGTCACACACTTTTTTTCACCCCGCGGCACGCTGGGTGAAAAAAAGTGTCTGACGCGGTACTTCGGGACGCGGTACTTCGGGACGCGGTACTTCGGGACGCGGTACTTCGCGGTACTTGCGCTTTGCGCTACGACGGACGCGCTGACGCGGAGCTACAGCTCGCGCACCTCGACGTCGCGGTAGGACACGACCGAACCGTCGTGATGCTGCTGGAGCGCGACGTGACCGCTCGCGTGCTTGCGCTCCGCGTCGACGTACTCCGTCACCAGGATGTCGTTGATGCGGATCGTGATGTGCACACCGTCCGCGTGGTCGCGGCAGGTGACGTGGTACGTGAACCACGTGTCCGGCGGCACGAGGCGCGCCTTGACGAGCGCGAGCCCGTACAAGCTGCCGGTCTTCACCGGATCTTCGTGCGTGCTGTTCACTTGTGCTTCGTATCCGTCGGGCCAGCCGGGGCCGAACGCCGTGCGGAAGTAGAGACCCGAGTTGCCGCCATCGGCGATCTTCACGCGCGCGCGCACTTCGTGATCCTTGAAGTCGCCGCGCAGCGAGAACAAGTGACTGCGCGGTCCGCGGCCGACGATCGCGCCGTCCTCGACCTTCCATTGTCCGCTGTCGGTGATCTGCCAGCCTTCGAGGTTCTCGCCGTTGAAGAGGCGCGTCCATGGGCGCCCGTCGTCGTCGACTCGGACGTGGCGCGGCCGCGCGCTGATGTTGCGGAAAGCCACGTTGCCCGACGTTCCGACGAGCCGGAGCGGAGCGAACGCCACCTCGGGCCCCGCGGCGCCGCCGCGCGTCGGTCCGGGCACTTCGACGTTCTCCTGGAGCAGAACGTCGTCGATCATCACGCGCGCGAAGCGTGCATCGGCGATCTTTTTGCCGGTCGAATCGAAGCGCGGCGCTTGGAAGCGGATGTCGAGCCCGTGCCACTCGCCGGGCGATCGAAACCCGCGGAACATCGGCGCGCTCCCCGCGAACGGATGCGCGGGATCGTCGCTCGCACCGATGCCGCCGCAATCGGCGATCGTGAGCTCTGTCGCGTTGCCGTTGTCGCGCAGCGACACTTCGTAGCGATCCATGACGAACACGCCGCCGCGGCCGTCCTTCGGCAGCATGAAGTCGACGAAGAGGTCGGCGTCGCCGAACGCGAGCTTGCTGACAAGGTCCGTCGGCTGCGACGCACCGATGTTTGAGATCACCGGCGGCGGCACGGGCTTGTGATCGGGATCGGTCGACGTGGGCGTTTCCGTCGGAGCGGGCGGCGGCGAGAGCTGAAGCTTGTGCCCGTCGCTCGGATCGAGTTCGACCGGCGCCATTTGCCAACCCGTGCCTTTCCAGACGTCGAGCACGTCGGCGCGCGCCAGCGTGAGCGCACCTTCCTCCCAGCGTTCACGCGCGCGCGGGGGCTCGACGAGCTTCGCGACGTGCGCCGCGCGCGTGCCGTCGGCGAGGCGGTTCACGGTGTACGCGAACTCTCCGTGAAGAAGCGCGCTCCCGTCCTCCGCGACGACTCCGTCGAATCGCAAGCGCAGCACCATTCCCGACGCGAGCCCGTCGATGCGCACCGTCGCCTTCGTCCGATCCGATGAGACGTCGACCGCGGTCACCTTGCGCTCGGTGACGTGCCTCGTCGGCGAGCCGTACTCCCACCAATAGTCGTAGTCGTACTGCTGCGCCGTGACGTTCGTCGCGCCGAGCGCGATCGATTGCGCGACCGGCTTCGTGAACTCGACCTCGAATCCGCGCTCGACGAGGCGCACGTTCTTCATCTCCATCGGCGTGACGCCGGTCCAACGGATGCGCGCGATCCCGTCGCCGGGCGGTTGTCCACCCCAGCCGCGGTCGGTCAATCCAGTGAAGAGCGTGCCGTCGGATGCGAAGCACAATCGAGTCGCGGAGCCGACGTGTTCTCGGAACGGGATCACCGCGCCTTGGTACTCACCGCCGACTCTCTCGAGCATCGCGCGCAGCACCATCCCGTTCGTCAGCTCGGCCACGAACATCTGATTCGCGAACGGGCCGAACTGGCCGGCGCTGGGATCGAACGTCAGCGCGCCGGCGGAACGCGACCAGTCGTACGGAATCCAGACCGCGGCGTCCGCACGCTCGTTCGCCGGCGGAAGCGTGTCGCTCGCGGTCTGCCCCGACTCTTCGTACGCGGCGGTCCAGTTGAGCGACGCCGGGTGTCCGTAGAAGCGGCCCTCGCGCAGATGGTGGATCGGACACGCGGGCACCCAGTCGCCTTGGTTGTCGGTGTAGAAGAGGTCGCCGGCCGCGTTCGTGCCGAGGCCGCACGGACTGCGCAAACCGGACGCGAACGGTGTCACGGTGCCGTCGCGCGCGATCTTCATGGCCCAACCTCTATAAGGAGCGACCGATCGTCCGTGCCACCACTGCGGATCGCCGAACGACACGTTGAGCGTGATGTAGAAGTTGCCGGCCGCATCGCGCGGCAGCCCGAACGCGAACTCGTGGTAGTGACCCGACACGCCCCAGTCGTTGGCGAGCGTCTCGATCACGTCCGCCGTGCCGTCGCCGTCGCGATCGCTGAGCGCCGAGAGCTCCGCGCGCTGCAGCACGTGGATCGTTCCGTCGACGACGGCGAGGCCGAGTCCTTCTTGAAGGCCTTCGGCGAACAGATGGAAGCGCGCGTCCTTGGGATCCTGCGCGAGCGCGTTTTCGACGATCCACACCTCGCCACGCCGCGTGCTGACGACGAGGCGTCCGTCGGGCAGGAAATCGAGTCCGCCGACCTCGAGTCGCGCTCCGGGCGGCGGCTCGAGGTAATCGACGGCGTAGTACGCGTCTTCCGACGGCGCTTGCGCGAGCGCGCACAGCGTGAGCAGGGTGGTTGTGTTCATCGAATCTCGGTCGAAAGGCGCTCGAGCAACTCGGGGCTGTCGTTCGGTGTCGTCACGATGGTGGCATCCAAGACGACGTCGACGTCCGCCGGCAGCGCGACGATCACGCCCAGTGCGCCGGATTGGACAACGAGCTTCGAATGTTCCGGTGCGCGGAGCCGCACGCACTCGAACTCGTGCTCGCCGCGCCGTCCGACGATCCATCCGTCCGGCGGCAGTTCGTGTGCGGGAAGCCCGACGACGATCGTCTCTGCGCCGTCCGCGCCGCGCACCCAGTCTTCCTTGCTGGAGCTGCCCGCGAGGTTGACGAGCACGCTTGCGTCGCCCCGCTCCGAGCGCATCACGAGTCGCCGTGTGAAGCCCGCGCCCGCGGAAGTCGGCGTCGTGCGACACGATTCCTCGACCTTGACGCGAAACCGCTCCGCGGTGTTCTTGGCAGCGAGGCTCCACGTGTACGTGAGGCCGGCGTCGCCGCCACGGATCCACGAACCAGTGAAGCGCGCAGCGAGCGCGAGGCGCGCTTCGTCGCGGATGATCGCGAGCGACGGCTCCGGATCGCCGCCCTGCGCAGTCCAGATGATTTGCCCGAGCGGCGCGACCCGCGCGCCGCCGCGATCGTCCCAGTCGCGGCGATCGGCGAAATCGCCTTGGCGGACGCCGAGGAGGCGCACGTCGTCGGTTCGGTACTCGAACGAGAGCCCGCCCGGCGTGCCGAGCAAGAGTCCGCGCGGATGCGCGGGAGCGCCTTCGACGATCGGCGGCAGCGAGCCGCGTACGACGAGCGGCGTCTTCTCGACGCGCATCAAGCCGGCGGTCTGATCAGACTCCGGCTCGGCCGGCATCAACGTGCGCACGTAGTCGACGACCAGCCACCGCTCTTCGTCGCCGAGAATGCCTGCGAAACCGGGCATCGGCGAGCTTCCTGGAACGCCGGAGCCGATCGTCCGGAAGATCGATTCGCGCGTGTTGCCGAACGCGAAGTGGCCTTCCGCGAAGCTGCGCGCCTTCTTTCCGAGTTGAACGATCGTCGGCCCCAGGCCGTCGCCGTTGTCGTTGTGGCAACCCGCGCAGTTGCGCGTGTACAGGTAGCGTCCGTCGACGACGACTTCGACCTCGTCGTCGTCGTCGAGAACCAGCGGCGAGCGAGCGGGCTCTGGCGCCGCGTGCGTCGCGGGTGCACGAGCTTCCGGTGCGCTGCAGCTTGCGACAGCGCAGATCACCCAACCCCAGGCCCAAGCTCGCGCGCCGCTCACGCCGGTTCCATCGTGGCGGTCAGCGGGTACCCGCGCGGCCGCGCGAACGACCGGACTTGGTCGACGTAGAGCTCGGCATGCTCGAACGACGTCACCGTGATGAGCGCCGAGCCGGAGTTGTGGATTTCGTGCGTCAGCCGCAGGGCTTCGCTGTGAGGCTTGTTGAAGAGTTTCACGAGGAGCTCGATCACGAACTCGAAAGTGGTGACGTCGTCGTTGTGGAGGATCACCTTCCAGCGCGGCGCAATCCGCGTGTCCGCTTCGGTGTCCGTGTCAGGTGTCGCGACGGGCGCGGCCGTGCTCATGGCGACATCCTACCGCCCGGTCGGGCGTAGTCTTGGTCGCCGTTGCTCCCCGAGAAAACCTGATCGATTGAGCTGCACCAGCTTCTATGATGCGCGGATCGCGCTCCCCGAGCCATGCCTCCCGCAGCCCAACCTGCCTCCAGAGCTTCGCGTTTGCGTGGCTGCTCGCCGCCGCGCGCCGTGTCGCTGCTCCTCGCCCTGTGCGCGAGCTGCTCGGTCGAACAGTACGCGATCAACCGGCTGGGCGACGCCTTGGCCGGTGGAGGAACGAGCTTCGCTTCCGACGACGACGTCGAGCTCATCCGCGATGCGGTGCCCTTCAGCTTGAAGATGATCGAGAGCCTTCTGGCGCAGAGCCCGCGTCACGAGGGACTGCTCTTGGCGGCGACCCGCGGCTTCACGCAGTACTCGTACGCGTTCATCCAACAGGACGCGGAGCGTATGGAGGACGTCGACCTCGAGCGTTCGCTGGCGATCCGCGCGCGCGCTCGCAAGCTGTACCTCCGCGCGCGGGATTACGGACTGCGCGGCCTCGCGCTCGAACGTCCGTACTTCGTTGCAGAGCTGCGCGCGAATCCCGTGCGAGCCGCCGCGACCGCCGAAGTGCGCGACGTGCCCCTCCTTTATTGGACCGCGTCGGCGTGGGGCGCCGCGATCGCGATCTCGAAGGACAACCCCGACCTCGTCGCCGACCAACCGCAGGTGGAAGCGTTGATCGACCGCGCGCTCGAGCTCGACGAAGGCTACGGGAACGGTTCGATCCACTCGTTCCTCATCGCGTATGAAGGCAGTCGCCGGAACGCGCCGACCGATCCGGGCGCGCGTTCGCGCCAGCATTTCGAGCGCGCGCTCGCCGAGTCGGACGGCGGGCTCGCCGCGCCGTACGTGACGCTCGCCGAGTCGGTGTCGATCCAGTCGCAGAATCGGAGCGAGTTCGTGTCCCTGCTCGAGCGCAGCCTCGCGATCGATGTGAACGCGCGGCCGGAGTGGCGCCTCGAGAACTTGATCTTGCAGGAGCGTGCGCGCTGGTTGCTGGGGCGTGTGGACGAACTGTTCTTGGAATGAGCTCGCTCGTGGAGTGCGTGTAATGCGTTGCAACGTAGGTGCGAAGTTGTCGATACGAGTCGCTACGTGGGGCTGTGCGCTCCTGTGCGCGCTTGCGCCCGCGCTCGCGGGCGATCGCAAGCCGGTCAAGCTCGCGACTCTGGCGCCGAAGGATTCATCGTTTCACCAGACCCTGCTGCGCTTGCGCGAGAGGTGGCGGGATGCTCCGGACGGCGGCGTGCAGCTCACGATCCTGCCTGACGGTGTGATGGGTGGAGAAGCGGACATCGTGAGCCGCATGCGCGTCGGACAGCTCCAGGCTGGCGTCTTGACCGCGACGGGGCTGCGCGAGATCGATCCGTCGATCTCCGCGCTGCAGAACCTGCCGCTGATGTTCCGCTCGCTCGAGGAAGCCGCGTACGTTCGCCGGAAGCTGCAGCCGGCGATCGAGAAACGGATGGAGGAGAAAGGCTTCGTGCTGCTCTTCCTGGGCGACGTCGGCTGGGTGCAATTCTTCTCGAAGGTGCCGGTCACGGTTCCCGACGACTTGAAGAAAGTGAAGCTTTTCACCTGGGCCGGCGACAACGATCAGGTGGAACTGATGAAGACGCTGGGCCTGCGCCCGGTGCCGCTCGAGGTCGCCGACATCTTGCCCGGCTTGCAGACCGGTTTGATCGATGCCGTGCCGGCCGTTCCGTTTTTCGCGCTCGCGAGCCAGTTCTACACCGCCGCCCCGCACCTCTTGGCGCTCGAGTGGGCACCGCTCGTCGGAGGCGGCGTGATCACGAAGAAGACGTGGGACACGTTTCCGGAGGCGCTGCAACAGTCGCTGCGCGAATCGTCGCGCGCCGCGGGCGACGAGTTCGTGAACCGCAATCAGATCGAGAACGACCAGTCGATCGCGGCCATGAAGAAGCGCGGCCTCGTCGTCCACGAAGCGAGCCCTGAAGTTCGTGCGCAGTGGCGCGCGTTCGTCGAACCGGTCTACCCGCGGTTGCGCGGTACCGAAGTGCCGGCCGAGATGTTCGACGAGGTCGTCAGGCTGCTCCAAGAATTTCGCGCGACGTCGGGGAAGTGATGGAGAGCAGTGGCTCCAGCGCGGTGATCGACGCCGCTCCGCCGGCGCGCGCTCGTCCGTGGCCGGTGGCGGTCTTCGCGCGCGTCGAGAACGCGTTGCTCGTGCTCGCGCTGGCGGGCGTCGTGCTCGTGCCGCTGATCGAGAGCGGTCTGCGCGCGACGCTCGAAACCGGCATCGTGGGTTCGAACTCGATCGTCCAGCACCTGACGCTCGTGATCGGGATGCTCGGCGGCGCGGTCGCGGCGCGCGACGGCAAGCTGCTGTCGCTCTCGACCGCCGAAGCATTCCTGCGCGGCAAGTGGCGCAACGCCGTGCATCTCTTCAGTCACGCGGTCGCCACGGCGGTCGCTGCGTTCCTGTGCGCGGCGAGCGTGGAGTTCATCTCCATCGAGCGCGAGGTCGGAAAGATCCTCGTTTACGGCGTGCCGGTGTGGGTCGTCCAGTGCGTCCTTCCCGTGGGGTTCGGGCTCGTCGCGTTGCGGCTCGTGTGGGGCGCTTCGAACACGCGCACGGGTCGCGCCATCGCGTTCGCGATCGCGGCGCTGATCGTGTGGGCCGGATCCAACGCGCCGATCGATCCCGCGTCGATGCGCGTGCCTGCGCTCGTCGTCCTCGGTCTTGCGACGCTCGCCGGAGCGCCGGTCTTCGTCACGCTCGGAGGCGCGGCGCTCATCCTGTTCTGGTCGAGCGATTCACCGATCGCGTCGATCCCGCTCGACCACTATCGCCTCGTCACGAACCCGACGTTGCCGACGATTCCGCTGTTCACGCTGGCGGGATACTTCATGGCGGAAGGGGGCGCCTCGAAGCGCTTGATCCGCGTGTTCCAAGCGCTCTTCGGTCGCGTGCGCGGCGGACCGGCGATCGTGACGGCGCTCGTGTGCGCGTTCTTCACTTCGTTCACCGGCGCGTCGGGCGTGACGATCTTGGCGCTCGGCGGGCTCTTGATGCCGATCCTGATTTCGGCGCGGTACAGCGAACGCGACGCGCTCGGCTTGATCACGGGCGCCGGCTCACTGGGTCTCTTGTTCCCGCCGTGCTTGCCGCTGATCCTCTACGCGATCATCTCGAAGGTCACGATCGAGGAGATGTTCCTCGGCGGCATCGTGCCCGGACTGTTACTCGTCGTCCTGACCGCGTGGTGGGGCGTGCGCCGCGGTCCAGTGGTCGAGCGCAGCGGTGCCAAGTTCGACGCGCGCGAAGCGTGGACGTCGGTGTGGGACGCGAAGTGGGAACTCCTGCTCCCGGTGGTCGCGCTCGTCAGTCTGTTCAGCGGCTACGCGACGCCGGTCGAGGCCGCGGCCGTGACGGCGCTGTACGCGTTCGTCGTCGAGTGCGTGATCTACCGCGATCTCTCGATCTTCCGAGGCGCTCCGCGCGTGCCCGCCGTCCCGAGTGTGCCGAGTGTGCCGAGTGTGCCGAGTGTGCCGAGTGTGCCGAGTGTGCCGAGTGTGCCGAGTGTGCCGAGTGTGCCG
>JANOFY010000254.1:0-1852 GCA_031413895.1 Planctomycetota bacterium
ATCCGATCTGCGAGGTGCCGGCGGTCCACGAGAAGCTCGGCGACAGTCCCGCGGCCGAGCCCCTGTAGACGAACGCGCGACCCCGCGACGTGTCGTACATCGGCGCGCCGGCGATGACGTCGCTGTATCCGTCGCCGTCGACGTCGCCCGCGGAGGTGAAGTTCGTCAACGGCCCGTTGGGCTGAGCGCTGACGGCGGTCCAGATCGGTGCTGCGGCGAGGAGCGAGCTCGAGCCCAGGTACACGAACGCGCGGCCTTCGTCCGTCTCGCCGTTGTCGTAGTTCGGCGCACCGGCGATGACGTCGCTGTACCCATCACCGTTCACGTCGCCAGCGCTCCCGATGGAATAGCCCAAGAGTGCGCCGTTCTGATCTCCTTCGGCTGTCCACGCGGAGCTGATGGAGAGACCCGTGCTGGAGCCCAAGTACACGTACATCCTTCCTGGTCCGTACAACGCGCCCGCTATCACATCGCTGTAGCCATCTCCATTGATGTCACCCGCCGTCGCGACGACGTAACCGAGCCCTCCGCTGTCCAGATCACTCTCGGCAGTCCAATTCGCGCTCGTCGAGAGTCCGGCTCCCGATCCCAAGTAGACAAACGTTCTGCCTTCGAAGAGCTGGTCGTTCGTGTAGTGATTCGCGCTGACGATCACGTCGCTGTAGACGTCCGCGTTCACGTCGCCGGCAGTCGCAACGCTGACTCCGAATTGCGAACTCAATTGATTGCTTCCCGCGGTCCAGGCAAACGTCGGTGAGAGTCCGGCTCCGGATCCGAGATACACGAACGCGCGGCCGTCGTTGATCGAGCTGCCGTCGTACAAGGGTGCTCCAACAACGACATCGCCGTAACCGTCGCCGTTCACGTCGCCCGCGGGCGATACTGTGTTACCGAACGCTGAACCGAGTTGACCACTCTTAGTGGTCCATGCGGCGGTCATGGAGAGCCCCGCAGCCGAACCCAGGTACAAGAACGCTTGGCCCTCGTTGTTCGGACTGTTGGCGGCCGAAGGCGCTCCAACGATCACGTCGCTGTAGCCGTCGCCGTTCACGTCGCCGGCCGTTGCGACGGAGAATCCAAACGCCGCGCTCGCCAGATTGCCCTCCGCCGACCACGTCGCACTCGAAGAGAGACCAGAACTCGAGCCCAGATACACGAACGCGCGGCCTTCGTTTGTCTGATCGTTGTCGAACGAGCTCGCGCCGACGATCACGTCGCTGTAGCCGTCGCCGTTCACGTCGCCGGCCGTCGCAACGCACCTGCCGAACAGGCCGTCGACTTGATCGCACTTGGCCGTCCAGGCGGCATTCGAGGCGAGGCCTGAACTCGAACCCAAGTACACGAATGCGCGGCCTTCGTTCGTCTGGTCGTTGTCGTACCTCATTGCTCCGACGATCACATCGCTGTACCCATCGCCGTTCACATCGCCGGCGGTTGCGACCGAAAGACCGAACGCAGCCCCTGCTTGATCGCTCTCAGCCGTCCACGCCGGACCGGTCAGCAGCGGGTCCACGGTCAGCGGATACACGGCGTGCGCGTCATCGATCGCGATACCGACGCCGCTCGGGCTCGGCATCAGGCGCGCGTCGAGCTCTCGGCCCGACGCGTCGAACGCGATCAATCCCGTGTAGCGCAGGCGCGCTTCTCCGGACGCATCGACGAACACGCCCGAACGCGCGCCCGTGTCGATGCGCAAGTCGAGATCGCCGTCGACGTGCAGACCGATCCAGAGCGGACCGCCACCCGGCGGCCGACGCGCGATCGTCCAGCCCTGCTCGACGCCGCGCTCGTCGTTCACGAACCACTCGATCAGCCCACCGTGATCGAGCTCCGCGCGCTCGTTCGTGACTTG
>JANOFY010000255.1:0-6991 GCA_031413895.1 Planctomycetota bacterium
TCACTGCGGCCGCTCGATCGGACTGATCTCGATATTCCGGAACTCGATCGGCGCGCCTTCCGACTGCAGGCAGATCTTGCCCGCGACTGGATCGCACCAGGTCGCGACGTTCTGCTCGACGCCGTTCACGCGCAGTGACAGGTTCCCGCCGTCGAGCCGGATCTCGTAGCGATTCCATTTGCCCGGCGCACGCTCGTTCGACGGCTCGAGCTTGCGCGTTCTCCGTCCGCTCGTCCGCGCGCGATCGGTCTCCATCGGGAAGTCGCCGATGTTCCAGATGTCGCCGGCGTCGCCGCTGTGGAGCTGCGCTTCCATGCTCTTCGGCCACACTTGATCCGGGCCGACCATGCGCAGGAGCACACCCGAGTTGCCGGGCGTCGATCCTTCAGGCCAGCGCCAGTCGAGCGTCAGGATGAAGTTGTCGAAGTCCTCTTCGGTGCGCAGGTAGCCGTTCGGCGTTCCGCGACAGTGGATCACGCCGTTCTCGACGGACCACACGTCCTCCCTGCGCGCCTTTGGATCGTCGAGATGGAACGTCCAGCCGGTGAGATCCTTCCCGTTGAAGAGCGCGCGCTTCTCGTCCGGCGCACCGGGTGCCGTCGGATCCGACTGCAAGAACGACACGATGTCCGCCAGCTCTTGCGGCGCGAGCCCGAGCGCCACGTTGTCCGGCATCGTCGACACCTTGAGCTTGTGCCGTGCCACGACCTCGTTCTCGGGGATGAATCGCCGCCGGCCGCTCGTGTCCTTGATCGTCAACGTGTCGGCGATGCCGAGCAGGAACCCCGACACGATCTCGCCGTCCGTCGTCTCGACGATCCACGTGTCGTAGCCGAGCGCGATCGCGGCGCTCGGATTCAGCATCGCGTCGAGGATCTCGATGCGGCCGAACTTCTGCGCGATCGCAGTCAGGTCCGGTCCGATGTCGCCGCCGCGCTTCTGGAACGAGTGACACGTCGAGCAACCGGCCTTCGTCGAGAAGAAGAGCTGACTGCCCGCGTCTGCATGGCCCGGCATGCGCGCAAGCTCGGTGACGGGCGGCAAGCGCGGGCCGCTCGCCGCGGGCCGGTCGAATTGTTCGCTCGCGAGCGCGCGCACTGCGAGATCTTCGTGACGGAAGATTCGCTCGGCCGCCAGGGGCTTCGCGCGCCCCGTGAGCTTCCCTGCGCGCGCCATCCCGATCAGCGCGAGCGCGCCGTCGCGATCCGCGCACAGCTTCTCGACGGCGTCGGCGAGCTCCGTGTCGCTTGTCGAATCGCTGGTGAGTTTCGCTTCGAGCGCACGCTGCGCGCTGCGATCGGGCGGCGCGTCGGAGTACACCTCGAACTCGAGCTCCGGATGCGCGCCCGGTTGCAGTGCGCCGCCGTCGTCGACGCCGGCCGTCGCGGTGAAGCGCGTGTAGCCGGCTGGGATCGCGAACACGATCTCGGACTCGGCGTGCGTGCCGATCCCGTTCGCGTACTCCTTGCCGCCGATCGCGAGCGGACCGCTGCCCGCGTTCTGGCCGACGTGGACGTCGCCCCAGCCGGCTGCAGCGCGCGTCCACTTCGCGGACGAGAGACTGAGCTCGCCGGCCGGTCCAGTAACGCGCGGCTCGATCCAATCGGCCCAGTCGTGGCCGTTGCCGTTCTTGCCGTCGTCGACGACGAGCCACAGTTGCGTTGCGCCCGTGATGTCGACGTCGATGTCGACCGAACCCGATTCGAGGATGCCGCTCGCGAAAGAGCGGCGCGCGCCTTCGCGGCCGCGCGGACCGAGCTGCGTCGCGAGGTGGTACTCGCGCCACTCGTTCGCGTCGCGCTGCTCGATCCACCACGCGGCGAGTTCGCGCACGTCTTCCGGTCCGGTCTGCGCGACGTCGAGCATCGCAAGCGCCGCGTCGCGCGTTCCGATGAACGCGAGCGCATCGACGGCGCGTCTCCGCTCGTTTGCGGGCAGCTTCTCCGCATGGACGCGCGCGACGAAATCCGCCGTGCGGGCGGCTGAATGCAGTCGCCACATCAAGTCGGCGTAGGCTGCGGACCACTCGAGCGGCGGAGCGCCGAGCACCGATTCGAGGCGCGTCGCGATCCCTTCCGCGTCGTAGTCCGCGGCGGCGCCGATCGCTTCGAGCATCGTTCGATCGCCGGCTTCGTACGCGCGTGCGAGCTCGACGACCGCGCTCACGCGTGACTCGCCACCGGACTCGCAGAACGCGTTCGCGATCTGGCAACGCACGGCGGGCGAGGCGTACTTCACGAGTGGCGCGCTCGCGTCGTGATGGGGAGCGAACTCCGCGATCTCTTTTGGGGAGCGTCCCGCGGCGCGAGCCGCGCGGATCCCCGTGACCGCGATGCGTTCATCGGGATCCTGCGGCGCGACGCCGAGTGCGACTACGTCGTGTGCCGCATGCGCCAGGCACCAGAGAGCTCGCGCGCGCAGGATCGCGTCGCCTCCGTTCCACAGCTCGAGCAATTCGGGGACGGCGCGCTCCCCGAAGCCGCGCAGCGCGCTCACGCCGAGCGCGCGCACGTGGACGGCGGGACTCTTCAAGGCCGCGATCGCGCCCTTCACCGTCGTCGTGTCGACACGCGGCACACTTGTGCGGTGTCCCTTCGGCGCGATGCGCAAGATGCGGCCGAAGGCCTGCGCGTCGCCGGCTTGGTGTCCGCCGACGCCGGGGTCCCACCAGTCGGACACGAACACGGAGCCGTCGACTCCGACGCACACGTCGCTGGGACGGAACCAACGCGCGTCGCGCTCCGATTCGCTCGCGGCATCGCTTGCGCGTGCCGCGAGGAACACACCGCGCTCGAGCTCGATCCCTGCGCCTTTCATCGACGGTCGATGGCGGAACACGAGATTGCGACCCGCATCGCAGCTCAGCACGGCGCCGCGCAGCTCATCGCCGAAGAGATCGCCTTCGTACACGACGACGCCGGTCGGACCGCCCGCGCCCGTGATCGAGCCGGCCGGCATCACGCCGGGATCGTCTTGGTGCCAGTGCGCGCTCACGGTCGACTGGCCCGGACGATGATCCGCTTGCCACGTGCGCGATCCGTCGGCGGAGAAGAAGCCGTAGTTCCCGCCCTCCATCACCCACGTCGTCCGGCACGCTTGATTGCCGTCGTCGTCGTTGTCGCTCGTGTACATGTTCCCGAACGAGTCGAGCGCGATCTCGTAGGGGTTGCGGAAGTTGTGCGCCATCACCTTCAGGTTCGAGGCGGACGTCTCGCGAGAATCGGCGCGCAGCATCAAGCCGCCGGTGTACACGCGGCCATCGCTCGAGCGCAGTCGCGGAGAGTTGTCGGCTTCGAATTCTCCGCCGCCGGTGTAGATCGAGCCCGAGCGCAGCTCGAAGCCGGTCTTGTCCTTGACGAGGTGCGGCCCCGCGTTGCCGACCGCGAAATACCAGCGTCCGTCAGGTCCGACGACGACCGAGTGCGCGCCGTGGTCGTGATCGTGC
Source organism: Planctomycetota bacterium (assembly GCA_031413895.1). Taxonomy (GTDB): domain Bacteria; phylum Planctomycetota; class UBA1135; order UBA1135; genus JANLUN01. Next base: position 3,446 of record JANOFY010000255.1, read on the forward strand.
CCGCCGAATCCCGTGAGGAACACCTCGCGCTTGTCCGACCGATCGTCGCCGTCTTCGTCGGTGTACACGAAGATCGACGGCGAGCACGAGACGACGACCTGCTTGCCGATCACCGCGATTCCAATTGGGGCGACGAGATCGGGATCCTGCACGAACACCTTCGACGAGTCGCACACACCGTCGCCGTCGGTGTCCTCGAGGATCATCACGCGATCGCCCGCGTCGTGATGCTTGCCGGGATTGCGACCGTCCCACTGCCGGTAGTTCACCGCTTCGGTGACCCACAGGCGCCCGCGCTCGTCGACGTCGATCGCGGTTGGATTGAAGAGGTCCGGGCTCTGCGCCCAAAGATGCACTTCGAGACCGGGCGCGACGTCGAAGTCGGACGTGAGATCGAGAGCGGATGTCGCGACGACGCGGCCGTGCGACTCGCCCGAGTGAGCATCGCTCGCGCAGGCTACGAGGAACGACAGAGCGAGAGCACGCAAGATTCGCATCGCGCGCATGCTCATACCTGAAGGCTCGGTCCGCTCTCGTGCTGACTCGCCACGAGCACTTGCACGTGACCGAGTCCCAACCGATCCAGCGTGCTCCGCGCGATCTCCAGCGCGAGCTCGGGAAGGTTCGTCTTCAGCGACAGGTGCGCGAGGACGAGCGTGTGGAGCTCCGGGCCCGCGAGTCGCTCGAGCATCGTCGCGGCCTGCTCGTTCGAGAGATGTCCACGGTTGCCCGTGATCCGCCGCTGCAACATCGCCGAGTACGGACCGACGCGCATCAGCTCGGGGTCGTAGTTGAACTCGAGCACCAGGACATGTGCGCCCGCGAGCCGTTCGGCGACGGCGTCGTTCGGCTGCCCCATGTCCGTCAGGATCACAGCGACCCGTCCGCCGTGCTCGACCTTGTACGCGACCGTGGGATCGCAATCGTGCGGCAGACCCACCGGCGTGAGCTGCACCGCGTCGCCGCCGCGGCGCGATTCGACTTCGAACGGCCGGTCGATCGTGATCGCGGAGAGACGCGACGAGCGCCGCGCCGAGGCGTGGCTCATCATGCTCTCGGCGCAGTGCAGCGTCGCGCGATCACGGCGTGCGATCGCTCCCGCGCTGCGCGCGTGGTCGAGATGGCCGTGGGTCACGACGACGTGATCGAGACCGCCGGTGGGGAGTCGCGCGCCGCCCAGCCGCTGCTCCATGCCCGCCTTGGAGAGCCCCGCGTCGACGAGCAGGTTCGTCTCGCCCGCACGGATCAGCGTGCTGTTGCCCTCGCTGCCGCTGGCCAGGACCTGAAGGTGCATGCACCCAGCATAGGAGCCGTGCGCTGCGCGTGCAGCAGGTCGCGTCGATCAGACCGTGGCATGGGCCGCGCGAGCCGCTACGATCCCTGCGTATGCAGCACCATCGATTGGCTCACGAACGCCTTTTCCGTGGATTCCGGCCGTCGTTCGCGATCCTCGTGCTCGCCGCGTGCAGCGCGACGTCGAACCCGGCCGTCCCGCGCAGCGATGCCGCGCGACTCTTGTCGGACGTGAAATGGCTCGCGGACGATGCGCGCGAAGGGCGGCGCGCGGGAACCGAGCAAGGCCGCATCGCCGGCGAGTGGATCGCCGAGAGGTTCCGTGAGCTCGGGCTCGAATCAGCCGGCGCGTCCTCGGGAGCCAACCGCTACTTGCAAGAGTTCACCGTGCCGCTCGACGCGCGCGATGGCGGCGGATCGCACGTCGGCACCACCGATCAGAACGTGTGGCGTGCGCCGGCCGTCGTTCCGCTCTTTTGCTCGGAGCGCGGCGAAGCTTCCGGCCCGCTCGTGTTCTGCGGCTTCGGCATCGAGAACGCGGAACGCGGCTGGAACGACTACCAAGACAAGGACCTCCAAGGCGGGATCGCGTTCATCGTGCGCGGAACTCCGCCGCTTCCGAGCGAGGCAGCGGCGGGCGCATCGTCGGACACAGAACTCGTCAGCAAGGACAAGAGCTGGGGGCCCTCTGGTTCGATCTTCACCAAGATCATGACGGCCAAGCGTCACGGCGCGGTGGCGGTGATCCTCGTGCCTTCGCCGCTCGACACGGGCGCTGCGCTGCTCGCGTTCGACGCCGGTCAAACAGCGCGCGCGGGCATTCCGGCGCTCATGGTGAGCGCGACGGTCGCCGCGGAACTCTTGCCCGGCTACGAAGCACTGCTCGGTGCGCCGGCGCACGGCAACAAGGGCACCGCGCTCGAAGCGTCATACTTCGCCGGGAAGCCGCGCACCGCTCAGCTCTTTGCCGATGTCGAGCGCGAGAACGGCCCGGCGTTCAACGTGCTCGCGCGCCTTCCGGGACGCGCTGCGTCGCGCACGATCGTCGTCGGCGCACACTACGACCACCTCGGCCACGGAGGTACGGGATCGCTCGCGCCGGACAAGATCGGTCAGATCCACAACGGTGCCGACGACAATGCCAGCGGCACGGCAGCCGTGCTCGAGATGGCGCGCCTCCTCCAGGAATCGGGCACGCCGCCGTGCGACATCGTGTTCGCGCTGTGGTCGGGCGAGGAGCTGGGACTGCTCGGCAGCGAGTACTGGGCCGTGCACCCGACGATCGCGCTCGACCGCGTCACCGCGAACTTGAACCTCGACATGGTTGGTCGCGCCGGCAACGGGCGGCTCCAGGTGCTCGGCGCGGGGACGTCGCCGGTGTTCGCGGAGTGGATGCCGTCCGCGGGCGAGTCGGCAGGACTGACGCTCGTCGTCAGCGCGGCGGGCGCTTCGCTCGGCGGCAGCAGCGATCACCAGACGTTCATCAAGCGCCAGATTCCCGCCCTGCATTTCTTCAGCGGCCTGCACGCGGACTACCACAAGCCGACCGACGACGTCGAGCGTTTCGACGCGGACGCGGCGAGCAAGGTCGCGCGTTTGGGTGTCGACCTCGTCCAGCGCATGGCGCGCGAGCCGGTGCTCGCGTTCGTCGAGCCGCAGCTCGACAGGGAGCGCGAAGGCGCAGCGCGCGGAGGCTTCCGCACGTGGTTCGGCTCGGTGCCGTCGTACACGTTCGAGGGTCCGGGAGTTCTCCTCGACGGCACGTCCGCGGGCAGTCCCGCGGAGCGCGCGGGCCTCCTGGCCGGCGACGTGCTGCTTCAAATAGGAGACGTGAAGATCGACACGATCTACGACTTGACGTACGCGCTGCAGCTCTACAAGGCGGGCGACGTCCTGCAGGTTCGCTTCCGCCGCGAGGGCGGTGAATCCCAAGTCCGTCTCACGCTGGCGACGCGCGAAATCGAGTGACGGATAGGCGCGCGCGCCGCGAATTTTGGCCGGATCGCCCAGCATCCGTGGAACTCCACTCCCGAGCGGGACATCCAACGGTTAGCTTTCAGAGATCCCTTCGAGAGGAATCCTCCGTGAATCGACCCCGATCGTTGCTTTGGGCCGGCGCCTTCGTAGCGCTCACATCCGTCTCGTTCGCTGCCCCGCAGCTCGCGCAGGCGGTCCCGCCGCCGCAGGTGCCGCCGGCCGGGACGCTGGAGATCGATGACGCGCAGTACGCTCGGGCCGGCGAGCGGCTCGACG
>JANOFY010000256.1:0-3837 GCA_031413895.1 Planctomycetota bacterium
GGCCTTCCTGATGGCCCTCTTCTGGTCGGTGGGGACCGCCCTGGTCCTGGTACCCGCCGTCGGTCAGGGAGGCAACCGACGGATGCACGGCTGGCCTCGGCTGGCGCGGATCTACGAGCGAACGGCGCTCGGCGTTGAAGCGCTCGAACTTCGCGCGGTGGATCAGCACTTCGCCGCGCACTTCCAGCACGCGTGGCGGCTTGCGCTTCGAGCTGTCGAGAACGAGCGGGATGTTCCGCACCGTCCGCAGGTTCTGGGTGATGTCCTCGCCTTTGACCCCGTCGCCGCGAGTCAGCCCGCGGACGAGCACGCCGTCCTCGTACGTGAGCGCCGCGCTGACGCCGTCGAACTTGGGCTCGACGACCCACACGAGATCATCGCCGGTCGGAAGACCGAGGAAACGCACGATGCGTTTCTCGAACTCACGCACTTCGTCGACGGTGAACAGGCTGTCGATCGACAGCATCGGAACGCTGTGCGCGACCGTTTCGAAGCCACGGCCTTCTGGAAGTGGCGCGCCGACACGCTGGGTTGGGCTCGAAGGATGCACGAGCTCCGGATGCGCCGATTCGATCTCCAGGAGCTCGCGAAAGAGCTTGTCGTACTCCGCGTCGGAGATCTCGGGCCGACCGTCGTAATAGAGCGTGTCGTGCCGCGCGATTTCGCGGCGCAACTCGGCAGCACGATCGGCGGGAGATCTCTTCGAGGGCATGTCGTCCTCTCTACTCCACGCGGGCGGCACGCTGCGCGCGACCTCCGCCGCTTGCGTGCGTGCCGGGCGCGCAAGCGCCGCGCACGAGAGCACGACCACTGCGAACGCCGCGCGAGCGCAAAGCGTCGCAGTCAAAACGCGTGGCCCTCGTCGTCGTCCTCCGTGCCATTCCGCAGAGGTTCGCCGCCCGCGGAGCGCGCGTCAACGGGCGCGAGCCCGCCGGTGTCGACCTCGCCGTCTGCTGCTTGGCGCGCGATCGGCGCGAATCCGAGATACGGCACGCGCATCCGCACTTGTCGACGGCCCGTCAACGGATCCTCGCGCTCCTCGGGCTCGACCCGCACTTGCGCTTGCAAGTTCACGAGATCGCTCGGCTCGAGGTCGATTTCGCCGCGCACGTCGAGACCGAACGCCTCGAGCACCTTCTTCACGCGGTACACACCGCGTTCGCTCCACGTGATCGAGTCCCACGCCGCCGTTCGCCCGACCCAGTCGCCGTCGATGACCTCCAATCGAAACGTCCAGCGCACGCTCCCATCGCGCGAGCGGCCTTCGCGCACCTCCGCGATGCGGCAACGGTGCACGCCATCGGGAACCGAGATGTAGGACTCGACGTCGTCCACAGAGCTGAAATCGAAGCGCATGGCTGTTCCTCGTTGTGGGCCGCTACCATCGCGGCCGCGAGGAATGACCAACCACGGGCACGTGGGTTTCACGCAATCCTGCGAACCTCTGGCTACCAGGGCACGATCGACCCGTCGTAGCTGAAGCGCTTGCCGGGGTCCTCGGAGTTTGAGACCCGAGCGCGTTCACTTTGGAAGACGCCTCCGTGTTCGTGCCACGTCACGTCCGTGAGCGAGCTCGCCTCGAGACTGCTCACACCAGCGTTGTCTATCCGCAAGTCGATCGGCGAGCCCGTAGGTCAGCGCGAGCGACGAGGCGCATGCGGCGAGGACCGCCGCCAGCACCGAAACGCACGCGCGATTCGGATAGAGGGAAAACCGCACGTTGACCTCAGCGAGATTCCCGAAGATTCCGTGACGGTGAGCGACGGGTCTTCCTCTCCGACTATCGAGGGCAGTTCACACACCTACATGAATCGCACGCTCACCGTACCCGTAAGGAATTCTCGCACAGCACTCCGTCGCAGAGAGAGCAGTCGCCCGAGTGCCGGCGATTAGGACGACATGCAGCGCAGCACGATCGTTGGAGTATGCGTCGCGCTCGCGGTGACGCTCACGATGCTCATGCTCCCCACGAGCCGCGGCCCTGCGCATGCGAATGCGCCTGCCTCACGCGGGGCGCCGCGCGCAGTGTCCTTCGAAGTGACCTATGCAGGGTGGACTCGAGAACAGCTCCTCGCAGCGTTGGCAGAACGCACGAGGGTTGCTCTCGCGCTGAAGAACGGGTTCGGCGGGCGCGTCGAGCCAGGGAACGGACCAAACCCGGAACTGGATCATCTCGCCGACGAGATCGAATGGCTGACGGCTGCGAGCTGTTCGTCGTCTGGTCCGTGAGCCCATCCGTCGCGGGATCCGCTCGGAAAAGGGCGGACCCCGAGAATTCGCGACGGTGCACGACGGGTCTTCCTCTCAACCCATCGAGAGCCTTGGACTCCCCGAGCTCGTCGACCTCCAGATAACGGAGAACCCTCATGCGTCGCGCGTCCACCGTACTGACGACTCTCGCCCTCACACTGCTCGCCGCTGAGGCTCGCACACAGTCGATTCACCCCGAGCTGGTCTCCGCCTGGGCGCGTGTCGACGGCGATCCGCCGCTCGTCGGCGCGAGCGCGCCGGCCGCATGGTTCGCTTCGCTCGCCAGTGCACCGACCGCGATTCACGGCGCGATGCTGGCTCCGGTGCAAGTGATTCAGGGCTCCGGCAGCCACAGTTCGGCGCTGCCCTTCCCGTTCGAGCCGGTCGGATCGCCCACGGCGTGGGTGACCGCCAAGGACCTCGCGAACATCACCCTGTTAGGGGGCGGCAGTGGCTCCGCCGCGTTTTCGTGCGCCAACAAGGGCAGCGCGGGCGGCACTTTCGCGCACTTCACCGCCCCGAACCCAGCCAACCTACCCATCTGGTACGACGACGGATTCCTCGGCGCCGGACTGCCCTACCTTTGGTTTACCGGGACGTCGTTGATCCGAGTGTTGGAGGGTCAGTTTCCGTCCAGCGCGTACGTCACCGCGGATGCGTACACGATCTACGTCGTCGTGTATGCACACCAGCTGACACCTACCGCCGGCGAGACCAGTCAAAACCCGACGGTGATCCGGTTCGCTTCAACCGGCTTCGCGATCAACACTCCGGAAGGTGCGATCCTCTACAGCAAGGACGGTAACCCGGCGTGGGGCGATTACGTGGCGGCGCCGGTCGCGAGTGGCGATGCTACGCTCCACGTGTGGAAGCTCGAGCACGCGGGTGGCCTGTTGTCGATGTCCGTCGATGGCGGCGTTCCGGTCACCGTCGCGAGCGGCACGACGCAGGGTTTGTCCGGCCTTCCGAGTTTGGGTTTCGATTGCTGTAGTTTCAATTCAGGCTCGTTCCACGGCGCGATCTCCGAGTGGATCGTCTACAACAAGCAGCTCACGCCGGGCCAGGACAGGGCCAACATGGCGTATCTGCGCAACGAGTGGGGCACACCGTAGGGAATGCAATGACGCTCGCACGAAACGCGCGACGCGCCAGCAGGAGACCTTCCCGACGGCCTGCTGGCGCATCGTGTCGCGGGGATCGCGGCGTTGCGGCGCGCGATTCGCGCTCTTCCGCTACGATCGGGTCTCCGCGATGGACGACGCCGAGCGCCTGCACGAAGCCAATCCGCTGCTCTCGTCCGCTCCCCACGCTTGGGAACGGCTGATCGAGTCCGTGCAGCCGGCATCGCTTCTGCTCGTGATCGAACGGCGCATGAGCATGGACTTGAAGAACGTCCATGCCGCCGAGGACGTCCTCCAGGAAGCGCTCCTGCACGCATGGCGCGACCGGCAGCAGTTCGAATGGCGAGGGATCGGGAGCTTTCGCTCGTGGCTCCTGTCGATCATCGATCACCGCATCCGCGACGCAGCGGACCGGAGCTCGGCGGCGAAGCGCGAACCCGGTCGGCCGGTCGTGGCGCTCTCCGAG
>JANOFY010000257.1:0-19386 GCA_031413895.1 Planctomycetota bacterium
GCTTGTCCGGCGTGAGCGAGTGTTGCGCGCTCATCCAGTTCACCGCGTTGTTCGTCATGTCGGTCGTGAAGTGGTACCCGGGCGTCGTCGGCGTCTCGATGCGCGTCACGCCGTCGAAGATCGCCGGCGCCCACTGGTTCGTTTCGCCGCCGATGAAGCCGTAAAACTTTTCGAAGCCCGATCCCGTCGGCCAACGGTCGTGCGGACCGGAGACCGAGACTTCCCACGGCGGCGTCTCGTGGTACTTGCCAAACGCCGCGGTGCTGTAGCCGTTCTGACGCAGGATCTCGGCCAGGGTCGTGATCGTCTTCGGGCGAACTCCGGTGTTGCCTGGGAACGCCGTCGCGAGCTCCATGATCGCGCCGGCGTTGTTCGCGTGGTGATTGTGTCCGGTGAGGAGCGCGACGCGCGTCGGACTACACAGCGCCGTCGTGTGGAAGCGGTTGTACTTGAGGCCGCCCTGCGCGAGCTTCTCGAGCGTGGGCATCCGTATGGGCCCGCCGAACGCGCTGCTATGTCCGAAGCCGATGTCGTCGATCAGCACGATGACGACGTTGGGCGCACCCTTGGGCGGCTTCACTTCGAAGCGCGGCGGAGCCTTCGCGTTGCGAGCATCGAGCTCCGTGATCGGAGGGTACGTCGGCTCGACGATCGGCAGCGTCGTCCGATCGAGCGTAGCCGTCGACGTGGCCTTCGCGTTCGAGCTCGAGGGCTCGTCCTCTGGCGCGGAAGTCGCGCAAGACAGCGCTGGCACGGTGAGGAACAGAGCGAGAGCGAAGACCGATGCCGCAGTTTCTGTGGACTTCATGAGGATCTCTTTCGATGCGATCGCTGCGAGTGAGCGGACGAGAATCATGCATGTCGCTCGGCGCGGCCGCAATCTTGAAAGCGTGTGCGGCGGGCGACTCGGCACGCGTCTCGACTACCGCTTCGGCGGCTTGAGCGCGCGCACGTACTCTTCCCAGCGGGCCTCGATCTCGTCGAAGTCCACGTCCAGGAACGCCGCCGTCACTGCGGCGTTTCGCGCCGCAAGTCCCGCGGGAGCGCGCGCCTTCGCGTCCTTTCGCGCTTCGGGCGAGAGCTTCTCCAGCTCGCCCTGGTAGGTGTCCTTCAGCGTGTCGAAGTACGTCGGCAGGATCTTGGCCCACTCTGGACGCGACGCGACCTCTTTCGCCGTGCGCAGGAAGTAGATCATCGACCAGCCCTGCGCGTAGCAGACCCCGACGATCGATGGATCGTAGTACTGCGGCTGCTCGAACTTGACGATGTCTTTCCACGACACGAAGTCGCGGTTCGCGATCGCGCGTTGAATCGTGTGGATGCGCCACGGGTTGACGCCGATCGAACGCACTTTGCCGTCGCGCACTTGCGCGCCGGAGAAGTAGTCGCCGTGTCCTTCGTTGAACCACGAGTGCGGAGGCAGCTCGCCCGTCGAGTAGTGGATGTATTGGTGGAACGCCTCGTGGTACAGGATGATGAACGTGTCGGAATCGTCCTGCCGCTTCTTGACGAGCTTCTCGGCGTCGTAGAGGACGAGCTCCTCGGCCGCCCAATTCCAATAGCCGGCGCTGCGCGGCGGCCCGCCGTACGTGTGGTACTCGTCCTCGCTCTTGCAGATGCGCACCGTCGACACGGCCTCGAGCTTCCCGACGGGCGGGAAGAGCCGCATGTACTCGCCGCGCAGCAGCTCGATATCGCGGCAGACCTTGCGCATCAGCGGCTCGTCGGGCGTGTTGTAGACGACGATGAAGTTGTCGGTGTCCTCGGCCTTCCAGCCGCGCACGAGCTTCTTGCGCGCCGCGATGCGGAACGCCGGGTCGATGTACGGAGTGCGCGCGTACATGCGCTCCAGCTTCTCCGTGGACTGCTCCTCGGGCTCGGAGAAGTTGAGGAGCTCGAACGTGTGTCTCCAGATCTTGCTCTGCTTGTCGAAATCCTCCGAGGCGCAGTAGCCGATGATCGCGATCGTGCGGCGTGAATTCGCATAGGCGAACACGCGTCCGAGAACGCGCTTCTTGAGTTTCGGGTCCTTGAAAACCAGCGGAAACTCACGGCCCTGGTAACCCTCGCGCGCCTTTGCCTCGACGGAGGAACCGAGCGACCACTTCGTCATCTCGCGCTCGACGTAGCGCTCGATGGTGTTGATCGGCGGCTCGGTGGGCGTCTTCTCGGCCGGCTGCGCCTCGCCTCCGCTCGCGGGATCGCCCGTGTCTCTTGTGCCCCCCGCGCCGAGACCCGGATCGCCGCCGCCGGTACGGAGCGCGGGGTCCTCTACGTAATCGATCCACACGAACGACATCTCCGGCCGCAGCGCTCGTTGCTTGTCCTCTTCCTTGGGAATCTTCTCGGCGTACTGCAGCACGATCCACTTTTCGTCGGGCTGGAGCGGGATCGCCTCGTAGTCGCGCGCGCGCGGGAACGCGAGTCCGAGCTCGCGGAACTTGTCGGTCGTGTATCCGCCTTGAACGGGCGGCGCCGCGGGCAAGGTCGCGGCGAGCGAAAGCCAGGCGGCGAGCGCGAACGCCGAGCGCGCCGCGGCACGTCCGGCGGGGAGCGACCGAGACGAGGGCATGGAGTGCTTGTACTCACGTGCGTCTTCGGGCGCAACGTCGCCCGCGCATCCGGGCCTGCGAGATCGGTAGGATCGCGGAGCATGCGCAGTCTCGACGGATTCGGAACGTGAAGCGCGCGCGACCGAGCACGGGCGGCGAGCTCTTGCGCGCGCCCTCACGCGCACAATGGACGGTCGCAATCGCGGCCCTCGTCGCGCTCGTGTTCGTGGTGTTCTCGCCCGGTCTAAACGGCGGACTCGTCTGGGACGACCGCGTGAACGTGATCGAGAACGTGCGCGTCCAGAGTCTGTCGTGGGAGAACGTGTGCTGGGCGTTCACGCATGCGCACGGCGGGCATTATCAACCGCTGACGTGGATCTCGTTCATGGTCGATCACGCGATCGGCGGGCTCGAGCCGCGGACGTACCACGTCACGAACCTCCTCTGGCACGCGCTGGACGTCGCGCTGTTTGCCGTGCTCGCCTTGCAGCTTCTGCGCGCTGCGTCGCGCAGCCGGGGAGTCACGCGAGACGCGCGAGCGCTGTGCGTCGGCGCACTCGTCGCCGCCGCAGCTTTCGGCCTTCATCCGTTGCGTGTCGAGTCGGTCGCGTGGGTCACGGAGCGTCGCGATGTCGTGTGCGCCGCGTTCTTCCTGCTCGCGATCTTGGCGTACTTGCGCGCGGTCGGCGCCCATGACGGAGGGCGGCTTCACACGGGCTGGTACTGCGCCGCGATCCTGTGCTTCGTGCTCTCGCTACTCGGAAAAGCACTGGGAATGGCCTTGCCGATCGTGCTGCTCGTGATCGACGTCGTTCCCCTTCGGCGACACGCGAGCGTGAGCTGGACGCGACTCGTCGCCGAAAAGCTGCCGTTTCTCATCGCCGCGATTGCGAGCGGGATCGTGGCGCTGAATGCACAGTCGGAAGTCGGCGCGCTCGCGGGCGTCGCGGCACATGGCTGGCCGTCGCGCATCGCGCAAGCGTTCTACGGGATCGCGTTCTATCCGCGCGCGATGCTGTTCGCGTTCGATTGGTATCCGCTGCACGAGCGGCCGGCCTACTTGGATCCTTGGGAGCGCCGCTTCGTCCTTTCGGCGATCGCGACGGTGACGATCACGATCGCTGCCTTCGTCATGCGCCGGCGGTATCCAGCACTGCTCGCGGTGTGGATCGCGTACGTCGCGCTGCTCGCTCCCGTGACAGGCGTTGCGCAGTCGGGGCCCCAGCTCGTCGCCGATCGCTACACCTATCTTTCGTGCCTTGGCTTTGCGCTGCTCGCGGGCTTCGGAGTCAGCGAATGGTGGAGTCGCACTCGGCCGGGTAACGCCGGTCGTGTGGCGTGCGTGGGCCTGACGGCGCTCGTGCTCGGGTATTGGAGCGTGCGCTCGTGGCAGCAAACGCACGTGTGGCGCGACGACGAAAAACTGTGGGCGCGCGTGCTCGAACTCGGGCCGTCGGCGCAGGCGTACAACAACGTCGGGGCGAGCGCGGATCGGCGCGGCGATCGCCCGGTCGCTCTCGACGCGTTCGCGAGCTCGCTGGCTCTGCTCCCGACGTTCGAGTACGCGCGAGCGAACCTCGTCGAAGGATTGGCCGCCGAAGATCCGACCGTTCCGCGCGCCACGCTCGAGAAGTCGGCGAACGCGCTGCGTCGCTCGCTCGACGCGCTCCACTTGGACGACGCCAAGAGTTGGTACGTGCTCGGGCTCGCGCGCACGAGTCTGCAAGACATCGTCCGAGCGGGCGAGGCGTTCGAGCGCGCGACGGAGCTCGCGCCCGAGTGGTCCCCGGCGTGGAGCAAGCTCGGCCTCGCGCGCTACCTGCTCCAAGATCGGGCGGGCGCGCTGACGGCCTACCGGAAGGCCGTCGCGGTCGACCCGGAGAACGTGGAGGCCTGGATCGGCCTCGGCATCGCAGCGATCGAAGGCGGCGACGCAGCCGGCGGTGTCGACGCGTTCACGCGCGCGACGGCGGTGGCGCCCGAGAATTCGATGGCCTGGACGGGCCTGGGCACGAGCCTGTGGATGCGCGGCGAAGCGGAACCGGCAGAGAAGGCGCTCGAGCGCGCGCTCGAGCTCGATCCGGCGAGTGCGCGCGCGTCGGTCACGTTGGAGCAAGTGCGCGCGTCCACAAGGTGAGTGCTCGACGCGAGAGATTTCGGCATCCTCGTCGCGCATGAGTTCGGGCACCGAAGGACGGCGGACGGAGCGCTCAGTCCCGCGCCTGCAGTGGTGCCTCGCTTTGGCGGTTCTCGTCGGCCTTGTGTTCGCCGTCTACTGGCCGTCGATCCACGGCGAGTTCGTGTGGGACGACCGAGCGAACCTGCTGGAGCACGAGCACGCGCGCAACCTCTCGCTCGAGAACCTGCGCTGGGCGTTCACGCACTCGCACGCCGGGCACTACCAGCCGCTGACGTGGGTGTCGTTCATGGTCGACCACGCGATCGGTGGACTCGAGCCGCGCGTCTACCACGTCACCAGCATCGCTTGGCACGCGCTCGACACAGTGCTCTTCGCGCTGGTGGCTTGGCAGTTGCTTCGCAGGGCATCCCGATCACACGACGCGCACTTCATCGGCGCGATCACTGCGGCCGCGGTCTTCGCATTGCACCCACTGCGTGTCGAATCCGTGGCGTGGATCACGGAGCGCCGCGACGTGCTGTGCAGCGCGTTCTTTCTACTCTCATTGCTCGCCTACTTACGCGCGGTGCGTTCGACTGCGACGAGAGGCTTGCACGTCGGCTGGTACTGCGCGGCGCTGGCCTTGTTCGCTGGTTCCATGTTGAGCAAGGCGCTCGGCATGGCGCTCCCCATCGTGCTCTTGACGATCGACGTCTATCCGCTGCGCCGACTCGCAGAACGCGGCTGGACCCGCTTGATCGTCGAGAAGGTGCCGTTCCTTCTCATTGCGATCGCGGGCGGATTGCTTGCGCTGAACGCGCAATCGAGCGCCGGCGCGCTCGTCGACACGGGAATCCACGGCTGGCTCGGTCGCATCACCGTCGCGTTCTACGGCATCGCGTTCTATCCGCGCGCGATGCTGGTCGCGACCGACTGGTATCCGCTCTACGAGGTGACGTCCGCGATCCATCCACAAGAGCCGCGCTTCGCTCTCTCGATCGCGGCGGTGCTGGCCGTGAGCGTCGCGCTCCTCGCGCTGCGCCGCCGGTTTCCAGCGCTGCTCGCGGTGTGGATCACGTACCTCGCGCTGCTCGGACCCGTCTCCGGCATCGCGCAATCGGGAATCCACCTCGTGGCCGATCGGTACAGCTATCTCTCGTGTTTGGGCTTCGCGCTGCTTCTCGGCTGGGGTGCGGGTCAGTGGTGCGTGCGCACGCGACCGAGCCCGACGTGGGCGGTCGTCACGATCCTCGTGCTCGGGTACTGGAGTGTGCGGTCGTGGCAGCAGACGCGCGTGTGGCACGACGAAGAGAGCTTGTGGGCGCACCAGCTCGAGCGCGGTCCGTCGACCGTCGCGTACGACAACCTCGGCGCGGAATCCAATCGGCGCGGAGATCGTGCTCGGGCCGTCGAACGCTTCGCGAGCGCGCTGGCGATCCTTCCGCAGAACGACTACGCGCGCAACGACCTGGTCGAGATCCTGGTCGCGGGCGATCCGCACGCGGAGCGCGAGGTTCTCGAAAAGGCGGCCGATGCGTTGCACGGCTCGCTCGCTTCGTTCCGGCGTTCCGATGCGCGTGCCTGGCACGCACTTGGATTGACACGTGCTGCGCTCCAGCAGTGGGAGCCGGCTCGTGACGCCTTCGCTCACGTGACAAGGCTCGAGCCCGACTTCGCTCCGGCGTGGAGCAAGCTGGGCCTCGCGCTCTATCGGCACGGGGACCGAACAGCGGCAGTCGCGGCGCTCGCGCGCGCGCTCGAGCTCGACGCGAACGATTCGCGCGCGCGCAGCCTGCTCGAAGAGATCGGCTCCGCGCCGCGGTGAGCCCGCGTCTGGCGGGTCAGGCGGGCAACATCATGCCGGTCACGATCCGATCGTCGGCAATCGAGAGACTGCCGACGACGGAATCGAGCTCCGGCGCATCGTTCACCGCGCCGACGCAGCGCGCCGTGAACGATCCACTGCGAACCGAGATCCGCGCTTCGACGTCTTTGAACTCGAGCACGCGCTGCGTCAACGGAAACTGACACTTGTAGTAGCTCTCCTTCGCGCTGAAGAGCGCGCGCGCGAGGAGGGCACGTTGCGAGCTCGGTTGCGCGTCGAGCCAGCGCAACTCCGATTCCACGAACACGAGGTCGAAGAGCTCCGTCTCGAGTGGCGCGAACGGCTCGATGTCGATTCCGATGGACGCGGCATCTTCCGCGAGTGCGACCGCCACGACGCACTGATCGGACGTGTGCGAGATCGATCCGGTCGTGCCGGTCGGCCACAGCGGGCAGCGCTGCCCTCCGGGAACGATGGGTTCGTCGGAGAACCCCAAGCGACGCAGGAGCCCGCGCGCGAGCACGCGTCCTGTCGCGAACTCGCGCACGCGGGAAATGACCGCGCGCTCCATGACGCGCTGCTCTTCCGGAAACAAGTCGGAGAGTTCGCCGGTGAGTGGACCGCTCGCGACGAGGACGCGGCCGCCAAGCCGTGTCTCCAGCTCACGCGCACCCAGCTGTGCTTCGTCGAGGCTCGTCACGATGCGAGCCTCGTCGACTCGCGTCGCTCTTCGACGTCCTGGATGCGCTCACGAAGTCGCGCCGCGAGCACGCGCACGTTCGGCTCGAGCACCATGCTGTCGTGGTCGCCGGGCATCTCGACGACGTCGACGCGCTGACACACGGAACTCCAGCCGTTGTCGTGGTACACGAGCTCGCGCACCTTGTTCGCGACGCGGCCTGCCCCGAGCACGTGCGTCTCGTCGAGCTTGGGCCGGAAGAGCGTGATCGTCCCCGGATAGTGGCGCACGTCGTACAGTGTGAGCGCGTGACGGAACGCGGACTCGATCGACTCGGAGCGGAACTCGCTGGCGCGCTGCGCCGATGCATCGGGGGGCGCATCCGAGAGCTTGCGCTGGATCTTCGCGAGCTCCCAGCGGAAGCGGCCCTTGGCCCAATCGAAGATGTAGTTGTGGCCGCTGCGCTTCAGGCGTTGCCAGTGGATCATCGCCTTGTCGCGCGCCGTCAGCGGCTCGGACTTCGGCAGCGGCGTGTCGAGCATCACGAGCATCGACACCTCTTGACCTCGCGCGCGCAGTTGTCGCGCCATCTCGAAGGCCGTGATCCCGCCGCCCGAGAATCCGCCGAGCAAATACGGCCCCTGCGGCTGAATCGTGAAGAGCTCGGCGAGGTACGCCTCGGCCATCTCCTCGAACGTCTCGTGCGGCTTGTGATCGCCGTATAGACCGCGCGCCTGCAGTCCGTAGAAGGGACGGTCCGCGCCGACGAGCTGCGCGACGTGCCGTAGGTTGAGGACGTTGCCGAACATGCCGGCCACGAGGAAAAACGGCGTCTTCTGCGTGCCTTCGCCGGGGTGCATCTTCACGAGGTGTGCGTAGCGCGAACGCGGCGCCGTGCTCGGTGTGCTGCCGATTGCAGGATCCGCCGCGTCGGCCGCGACGTCGCCGATGCTCGTGCGGATCATCTCGGCGCAACCCTCGATCGTCGGCGCCTCGAACAGCACCGAGATCGGATACTCGACTTGCCAGGCCTTCTTGATCTTCGAGAAGAGGCGCACCGCGACGAGCGAGTGTCCGCCGAGGTCGAAGAAGCTGTCCTTCACGCCGACGGACTGCACGCCCAGCAGCTCCTCGAAGAAGCCGACCAGAGTCTTCTCGATGTCGTCGCGCGGGGCGACATATTCGCTCGCGAGGTCAGGGCGCGCGAACGTCGCGCCGTCGCCCGCGGGAGTCGCGCTCGCGGCGAGCGCGCGCGATTGGGCCTCCAGGGCCGCGAGATCGAGCGAAGACACCACGATCTGCGGCTCCGCGTGACCGGAGAGCACGCGCTCGAGCGCGCGCTGGCCCTCGCTCGGCAGGATCCCGCGCTCGAGGTTCTGCTGGAAGGCGAGCTCGGCGGGCGAGAGCGGACGACTCCCTACGCCGTGCGCTTCGTCGAACTCGAGCTCGCGCTCGGACGGCTTCGGCGCAACCGCGAAGCCCTCGCCGTGCGCCAAGCGCTTGATGGCGAACTCCTCGACTTCGACGAGCACGCGACCGTGCGGGTCGGTGATCGTCACGTCGAACGTCGCGAACGACCCGCCGGCGGTGTTCGCGGTGTGGTTGCGGACCCAGCTCCGAACGTGCGCTGGGAGAGGGCCGTGGATGCGCGCGCTCTTGTACGAGACCGGGACCCACAAGTCGTTCGAGCCCTGGTAGCCCTCGATCAAGTTCATCGCGAAGCCGGTCGCGAGGTCGATGAGCGCGGGGTGGAGCGCGATCGACTCGACGTCGGAGTGAAACGCGTCGGGCAGCGCCAGCGTCGCGAGCGCTTCGCCGCGACCGTAGTGAGCACTCTGCACGACGCGCCAGCGCGGGCCGAAGCGCAGATGGTCTTCTTGTTTCGTGCGCACGCCACGCTCGGGATCCGAAAGCCGTGCGATGTCACAGCGCGCGTCGATGGCGGCCAAGTCGAGCGGTGCCGGCATCTGCATCGCGTGCAAGAGAACGCGTGCTTGTGCGTGCGTCTGATAGCCCGCGCGGCCGCCGTCGAGCTCCACCTTGGTTTGCAGATCGAACGTGTAACCTTCGTCGGACGCACGGAGCCGCACACGCAGCTCCTTCGTCTCCGAGTCGGCGACGTACATCGGCCGGAAGAAGTAGAGGTCGCGCACTTCGAACGTCGACTTCTCGCCGCACTCGCGCAGCGCGGCTGCGATGAGCTCGAAATAGCCACTGCCGGGCAACAGCGCGTGCCCTTGACGCGTGCGGTGCTCGTCGAGCACCCAGCGCGCTGACGGCGTGAAGCGCGCCGTCAGCGTGACGTGGCTCGATCGATCCAGGGCGCGCGCATCGAAGAACGGGTGACTGACGCGCGTTTCCGGCTGCGCCGCAGTCGGCGCGCCTTGTGTCATTCGATGCGCGGCTTCGAAGCCCATGCCGACTTCGTTCCAAACGCCCCAGTCGACGGCCACCGTGTACGTCTCGTGCTGCGCCTTGCTCTGCGCGTAGGCGTCGAGGAACGCGTTCGCGGCGACGTAGTCGACCTGTCCCGCCGGAGCGATCCACGCGCTCGTCGACGAATAAAGCACGAGGAAGGCGGGCTTCTCGTCCGCAAGGAGCGCGTCGAGCACGAGCGTCCCGTGTACCTTGGGTGTGAATACCTCTTCGATCGAGCTCTGCGTCTTGCCTTGGATCAAGCCGTCGTCGAGCACGCCGGCCGTATGGAAGACTCCGTCGATCGGACCGAAGCGCGAGCGCGCTTCGCGCAAGACGCCGCGCATCGCGACGCTGTCGGTGATGTCCGCCGGAGCGATCAGAACTTCCGCGCCGGCCTGTTCGAGTTCGCGCACTTTCTGGATGCGACGCGTCGTCGCATTGGAGAAGGCGGACCGCGCGAGCCACGCGTCCCATTCGTTGCGCGGCGGTAGACCGTTGCGTCCGACGAGCACGAGACGCGCGCGGTAGCGTGTCGCGAGGAACTGAGCCGTCACGAGGCCGATCCCACCGAGGCCACCGGTGATCAAGTACACACCGTGCTCGCAGAGGCGGCTGGTGACGGACGCATCTGTGGGCGTCCACGCCTGGAGCTCCTGCACGAACCTCTCACCGTCGCGCAACGCGACGCTGGCGTTCTCTGCCGGAGCGAGGAGCTCCGCCGTGAGCGACTGCGCGAGGTCGTCGAGGATCTTCCTGCCCTTGAATCGGGGGAAGCGCGGCTTGCGCGTGCCGCCTTGGCCGGGGAGCTCGACGTCGATGGAGCTGACCGTCGTGCCCGTCGTCTCGTGCGGCCACACTTTGCACGGTCCGAGGAGCGTCGCTTTGTCCGGGTAGCAGAGCGCTTCGCCGTCCACGCTTTGCATCCCGTTCGACACCACATGCACGCGCAGCGGTCCGGGCAGGCCCTCGTCACCGATCGCTTGGGCGAGGAAGAACAAGCTGTAGAAGCCGCGCTCTTGGTTGCGGTGGAAGAAGCTCGAGCCGGGGCGGAAGCTCTCGTCCGCCGTGACCATCCACAAGTGCGCAATTCCTGAAGGGACCTTGCCGCTCGCGACGAGGTCGCGCACCAAGCGGTCGTACCCCTCGCGTCCGTGCTCCGGCGAGAGGAAGTACTCGCTCGGGCCATGTTGGTCGTACGAATCGCTCTCGCGCACGGTGATCACGTCGTGACCGCGTTCGGCGAGGGAGTGGACGACGCGCTCTCCGATGCCGGCATCGTCGACGAACACGAGCCAGGTCTCTTTGGCGTGCGCTGTCGCCTCGTTCAAGAGCGGGCGTGCCGTCCATTGCGGTCGGCGGAACCAGTCGTCGAAGTTCGCGAGCTTTTCGGGACCCGTCGATTCCGGCGCGGCAGCCGCCGGCGTTCCCGGTTCGATCCAGTAGCGCCGGCGCTGGAACGCGTAGGTCGGGAGCGACACGCGCCGGCGCTTCTCGCCCTTCCAAAGTTGCGTGAGGTCGACGCTGACGCCTGCGCCCCACAGACGGCCAAGCACGGCGGTGAAGAACGCGATGTCGCTGATCCGCTCGTCGGGGTGGCGCAGCGACGACAGACAGCTCGTGCCGGCGTGAAGATCCGCATGCTGGCGCGCGAGCGAGCTCAGCGTCTTGCCGGGCCCGACTTCGAGGAACACGCGCGAGCGATCGGCGCACAGCGTCTTGATCCCGTCCGCGAATCGGATCGTGCTGCGCAGGTGACGAACCCAGTACTCGGGATCCTGCGCGTCGCGGTCGGTGATCCAAGTGCCCGTGTAGTTGGACACGAACGGCAGCTTGGGTGCCGAGAGCTGGATCGATCGCAAGTACGCGCCGAAGTCGGCGAGGATCGGATCGAGCAGCCGCGAGTGCGCGGCAATCGCGATCGGCACGCGCTTCGTCTCGACGCCGCGTGTCTCGAGTTGGCGTGCAAGACTCTCGAGCGCGCTCACGGGACCCGACGCAACGCACAGGCCCGTGCTGTTGACGGAAGCGAGATCGAGCTCGGTGCCGAGGAGCGGCTGCAGCTCTTCCGCAGACAGCGGGACGCTGAGCATGCCGCCCGGCTGCACGCGCTCGAACAGATCGCCGCGCAAGCTGACGAGGCCGAGCGTGTCGGAGTACGACATCACGCCGGCGAGGCACGCGGCCGTGTTCTCGCCCATGCTGTGACCGATCATCGCGGTCGGCTCGACGCCCCACGACATCCACAGCTGCGCGAGCGCGTACTCGACGATGAAGATCGCGGGCAGCTGCAGCGACGGACGTTCGAGAAGGACCGCGACTTCGCCGAGGCGCGCATCGTCCGCGAAGAGCAGCGGCCGCAGGTCCTTCCCGGTGCGCGACAAGAGCTCGGCAAGACCGCGATCGACGTGCTCTCGATACACCGGCTCGGCCAAGTACAGATCGCGCCCCATGCGCGGATGCTGCGCACCGCCGCCGGGGAACATGAACACGGCCCCGCTCTTGCCGGACGGCGCCGTGTGCGTGAACACGCGGCGCGTGTCGAGCGCTTCCAACAAGGCGGCGGCTTCTTCGCCAGTGGCGGCGGCGAGCACACGGCGCTCACCGAATGCACGGCGGCCACCGTGCAGAGTCCAGGCGACGTCGGCCAAGCTCTCCTCTGGGTTCTCACGCAGGTGGCGAGCGAGCCGCCGGCCAGCTTCGTCGAGTGCCGCGCGGTTCCTCGCCGACAACGTGAGCAGCTGATACGGGCGCGACGCACGCGCCGGCGCCGGCTGGTCCGGCGCCTCCTCGACGATCACGTGCGCGTTCGTGCCGCCGACGCCGAGCGAGTTGACTGCTGCTCGCCGCGGTGTCGCGCCGCGCTTCCAATCCGTGAGCGTCGCATTGACGAAGAACGGGCTCTCCGCGAAGTCGATGTTCGGGTTCGGCGCCTCGTAGTTGAGGCTCGGCGGAATCTGGCGGTGCTGAAGCGCGAGCGCGACTTTGATGAGCCCCGCTACACCCGCCGCAGTGTCGAGGTGCCCGATGTTGGGCTTGACCGATCCGATCGAACATGTGCCTGTCGCTTGCGGTTCATCGCTGGTCTCGCGGAACGCCTGCGTCAGCGCGGAGATCTCGATCGGATCGCCCATCGGCGTGCCGGTGCCGTGGCACTCGACATACTGGATCGTGTCGGAGCGCACGTCGGCAACGGACAGCGCTTCCGTCACGGCGGCGGCCTGTCCGTCGACGCTGGGCGCGAGGTATCCGACTTTGCCCGAGCCGTCGTTGTTGATCGCCGAGCCCCTGATCACGGCGTAGACGTGATCATTGTCCGCGATCGCGTCGGAGAGTCGCCGCAGCACGACGATGCCCGCGCCGCTCCCGAAGATCGTCCCTTGCGCGCGCTCGTCGAACGCGCGGCAGTGTCCGTCGGGCGAGAGGATCTCGCCTTCTTGGAACAGGTATCCGCGGCGGTGAGGGAGCTCGATCGTCACGCCGCCGGCGAGCGCCATGTCGCACTCGCCGGAGAGCAAGTTCTGGCAGGCCACATGGACCGCGACGAGCGACGTCGAGCACGCGGTCTGAACGTTGACGCTCGGTCCGCGCAGGTCGAGGTTGTACGACACGCGCGTGCACAGGAAGTCCTTGTCGTTGCCGGTGTGGCGCAGCAGGAACAAGCCGACCGACTCGACGAGTCGCGGGTTCGAGAGCAGGTTGAACGCGAAGTACGCGCCCATGCCGCAACCTCCGAACACGCCGACCGCGCCGTCGAACTTCTCAGGCGGATGTCCCGCGTCCTCGAGCGCCTCCCACGCGCACTCGAGGAAGTGCCGGTGCTGCGGATCGAGGATCGCCGCTTCCTTCGGGCTGAAGCCGAAGAACTCGGGGTCGAAGTGCTCCATGTCCGCGAGCACGACGCCCGACTTCACGTAGCTCGGATTGCGCAGCTGCGCTTCGGAGACGCCGGCTGCCCGCAGCTCGTCCTGCGTGAACTGCTGCACGGATTCCACGCCGTCGCGCAGGTTCTTCCAGTACTCGCGGACGTCGCGCGCCCCCGGAAGGTGTGCCGCGAGGCCGATGATCGCGATGTCGGTCGGTTGGATTGCGTCGCTCATGGTCGCGAGAGTCGCCTCAGCTCGACTTCTTGTTGCGGCGCGACATCGACTCGCGTCGGCGAGCCCCACGGTCGGCGCTCTTCGTGAGCTCCTTCGATTCGCCGTCCGACGAGAGGTGCTCGGTGAGCGCGCGAATCGTCGGAAAGCGGTACAGGTCCGTCAGCGAGATCGCGTGCTGGATCATTCCCGCGAGCCTGCGGTGGAGCCTCACGACGAGCAGCGAGTGTCCACCGATGTCGAAGAAGTTGTCCTCGACGCCGATCTCCTGCTGGCCGAGCGTCTCTTGCCACAGCTCCAGCAACATCTGCTCGACCGAGCCTTCCGGTGCGACGTAGGTCGCTTGCCGCGTGGTCGTGACCGATTCCGGGGCGGGCAGCGCCTTGCGATCGACCTTGCCGTTCGGCGTGAGCGGCAAGCGTTCGAGCGTGACGAAGTGCGCGGGCACCATGTACTCGGGCAGCTTGGCGCGCAGATGCTCTTTCAACTCCGTAGCGTCAGGCGCGTTGCCCGCGGGCACGAGGTACGCGACGAGTCGTTGATCGCCGGGCGTGTCCTCGCGCGCGATGACCACCGCTTCACGCACTCCGCTGGCCGTGCCGAGAACCGCTTCGATCTCGCCGAGCTCGATGCGGTACCCGCGGATCTTCACCTGGAAGTCCGTGCGGCCGAGGAACTCGACGCAACCGTCCGCGCGGAACTTCGCGAGATCGCCCGTGCGGTACATGCGCGCGGCCTTGCCACCACGGAACGGATTCGCGAGGAAGCGCTCGGCAGAGAGCTCGGGCCGATTCAGGTAGCCGCGCACGACGCCGTCGCCGCCGATGTACAGCTCGCCTGGAACGCCGATCGGAACCGGCGAGCGGTTGGCGTCGAGCACATAGAGCTGCGTGTTCGCGATCGGCGTGCCGATCGGGATCGACGTCGGCGCGCGGTCGACGGTGTGCGTCGACGACCAGATCGTCGTCTCGGTCGGTCCGTACATGTTCGTGACTGTGGCGGAGAGCACGCGTCCCATGTCGTGTGCCATCGCCAGCGGGAACGCCTCGCCGCCGATCATCACGTGCTTCAGGCGCTTCAACGCCGCGTGATTGCCCTCGCTCATCAAGAGCATGCGCATCATCGACGGCGTGCACTGCAGGTGCGTGACGTCGTGACGCTCGATCTGCGCCGGGATCGACCAGTCGCCTTCGATTCTGGGCGGCCGATTCGACAGCTCACGCACCGTGTTGAGCAGCTCGAGGCTCGGGAGCACGAGCGACGCCGGCACGCCGAAGTCGATCAGGCATGCAATTTCGTCGACGCCGATCGCCTTCAAGCGATCGACCATCGCGACGCACGTCTCCGGCCGGCCGAAGAGGCCGCTCGTTTCGTAGTAGCGCTCGAAGGCGTGCTCGAGCAGCGCCTCGTGCTCTTCCGGCGTCAGGCTCGCGAACTCGTCGCCGGACTGGTCCGTCAAGTTCTTGGGCTTCGCGAACGCGGGGAAGGCCCACGCGTACTGCTTCAGCAAACTGAGCGACGTCCCGAGGTAGTTCTTGAGCGGACCGCGCACGATCTCGCGCACCTGCGCCTCGTCGTCGCCGACGTACGTGTGCAGCATCAGCGACACGATGCCCGTGTTCGGATCGAAACCGGCGGCGGCGCGCTCCTTGCGGTAGAGCTCGATCTTCGGGGCGAGGTCGGCGATCGATTGACCGAGGAGGTGTGTGAGGAGGTTCGAGCCCGCGCGTCCCGCCATCGCGTACGTTTCGGGATTGCCGGCGGTCGTCACCCAGACCGGCAGCTCCTTCTGAATCGGTCGCGGGAGCGTTCTCACCGCGACGTTCTTGCCGGTCGCGCCGGGGAACTCGACGGACTCTCCGCGCCAGAGGCGCTGCACGATCTCGATGTCACGGAACATCGCTTCCTTCGCGTTGGCGAAGTTGTGCGGCGCGAGGATGAAGTCGTTCGGCTGCCAACCCGACGCGATCGAAACCGCGACGCGTCCGTTCGACAGGTTGTCGACCATCTGCCACGCCTCTGCGGCGCGCACGGGATGGTGGAGCGGCAGCACGAGGCTGCCGGCCCGGATCTGCACGTTCTTGGTGATCGCGGCGACTGCGGCGCCCGTGATCGCGGGGTTCGGATAAAGACCGCCGAACGCATGGAAGTGACGCTCGGGCGTCCACACCGCGTTGAAGCCGTGCGTGTCGGCGAAGCGCGCGCCGTCGAGGAGCAGGCCGTACTTGTTCTCACCGGCCTCGGATTCGTCGCTCGAGAAATAGAACAGGCTGAAGTCCATCGGGCGCGCGACGGTAGACGCTCCCTTGGGGCCGGCTTGCTTCTGCGAGTCCTTGTAGACGACGACCTTGAAGCCGCGTGTCAGCGTCCACAGCAGCTCGAGCACCGAGATGTCGAACGACAGGCTCGTGACAGCGAGCCACGTCCGATCAGCTTCGTGCGGAATGCGCTCGTCGATGCCGACGAAGAAGTTGACGGCGCTCTGGTGCTCGACCATCACGCCCTTCGGCTTGCCGGTCGACCCCGAGGTGTAGATGACGTACGCGAGGTGCTCGGAGCGCACGCCGACGTGCGCGCTCGACTTCTCGTGCTTCGCGATCGACGGCCAGTCCTTGTCGATCTCGATCACGCGCGCGTTGCAGAGCGGCAGGTCGGATAGAAGGCTCGACTGCGTGATGACGACGGGCGCCTTCGAGTCCGTGAGCATGAACTCGATGCGATCCTTCGGGAACGCCGGGTCGAGCGGCACGTACGCGCCGCCGGCCTTGAGGATGCCGAGCATCGCGACGAGGAGATCGAGCGACCGCTCGACGTAGAGACCGACGAGCGTGTCGGGGCGCACACCGAGCGTGCCGAGGTGCGCCGCGAGCTGGTTCGCGCGCTCGTCGAGCTGCGCGTACGTGAGGCTCTGATCCTCGAACACGATCGCGGTCGCGTTCGGCGTGCGTCGCGCCTGTTCCTCGAATAGATGGTGGACGCACGCATCGCGCCGGTAGTCGACGTCGGTATGGTTGAACTCGTCGAGGATCTGGGCTCGTTCCTTCGTCGAGAGGAGCTCGAGATCCGCGATCGGCCGCGTGGGATGCAAGGCCAGCTCGCCGAGCAGTGTGTGGACCTGCCGTTCCATGATCGCCGAGCTGATCTGGGAGATGCGCGAGCTATCGCAGACCATCGTGCACGCCGAACCGTCTTCGCTGACGACGAACGTGAGTAGCCGGCCGGCGGGCGGCACGAACGCGTCGGCGCTGCGCTGCACCTCTAGACCGATCGGCAAGAGGCCCGCGCCGAGCGAGTCCGCGATCGTGTGCAGCTCAGGATGGCGCGCCACGCTGTCGCGCATCCACGTGCGCTGGCGGGTGATGCGCTCGCGCTCTTCACCGAACGTAAGCAGGGCGGCGTCGAAGCTCATCCCGGTGCCGAGGTCGATCGAAAGCGGCACGTGCAAAGCGGCCCAGGGCTCGAGGTCGCCGACGAGCTCGCGCACGCTGGGCGCGCTGAACGCGAGATGGAAGCGGTTCTTCGCGCCGATGCGCGCGAGATAGACGGCGCACGCGGCGAGCAGCGTGTCGCAACGTCCAAGGGGACTGGTTCGATCGCGGAAGGACTCGGGCACTTCGATGCGCAGGTGGTTCGTGGCGCCGTGCGCGGTGCCCGCGACCTCCGTGGTCGCGTAGGGGACTTCGATCGGCTCGAGGCGCGCCAGGCGTCGCGCCCAAAAGCCATCCGACTTGGCGAGTTCCGCGTTGAGGCGCGTCAGTCGTTCGCTCCGATCCGGCGTGAGCGCGTCGAACCGCGTACCGACGGCGAGGCCGAGCTCGGTCGCGACCTCGGTCGCGGTGATCGGGCGGCCGCAGAGTTTGGTGAAGGCCGTCAAGGCGAGCTCGCCGGCGCCCGTCGCGACGCGGATCTCGTTCGCATCGAGGAACGTGATCGTCCCCGGTGCGTGACTCGTCTTGCTCTCCGAGTGGACACGCGAGCGCGTCACCGCTACGACGCGATTCGAGCGCTGCACCGTCGCGAGGCCGAGCGGGTTGGGATAGCGACCGAAGTCGAGCGCCCGCACCAGGGCATCGAGCTCGACCGCGGACTTGTTCCAACCGAGCGTGCAAGCGGCGATCGGGCGCTCGTGACGGCCGAAGTACGTGCGCTTGGCGAGGTCCTGTACCGTCCGGGTCGAGCGATTCGATGCGAGCTCGTCGACGAGCTCGGCGAAGGAGCCCATCGCCGCTTCGAAGCACTTCGTGTTGAGCGTGAGCGACGTCTCGCCGGGCGCGATGTCGAAGAGGCGTTGTTTCAAGACGTCGCCGAGGTCCGCGCCGGCGGTCATCACGTGCCACGTGATGCCGTACGCAGTCTCGCGGTTCATCAGCGCCCAGGCCGGCGTGTAGAGGCCGGCGTAGCGCGGCAGCGGACCGTCGTGGAAGTTGACCGCCAGGCGACGCGGCAGATCGAGCACGTCGGACGGGACGATCGACAGGTGCGTGATGCTGAACAGGTAATCGAACGGACGCGCCGCGAGCGCTTGCTTGTAGTCCGACTTGGGATCGATGAGCGCGATCTCCTTTTCGCGCGCCCAGCTCGCGATCGAATCCGCGGACGAGATCACGCCCAGGATGCGATGGCCCTTCTGAACGAGGAGCTCACCGCACTCGATGAGGAGCGAGTCCGCGCCGATCAGGAAACAGTCGAAGCGATCCATATGGCTCATTGCGCTGAAGGGTCCGTTCGGGGTGGCGCTTCACCGAGCCGGCGCGGGCCCGGCTCGGAGCTAGGGAATGGGCGATCCGCGCGCACGTGGGGATGCGCGGGCTCGCGTGGCCTAGTGATCGGTCGCGCGCGTCCCCGAACGTGACGCGATCTACAGGGAAGTTCTTTCCACCGACGGGGCTTCGAGCTCACGTCACCGCGACTGTGCAGTCGATCGATGAACTTCAATGACGCAGAGCCCTGCACCGTCGTCGACCACGCTTGCCCCCAAAGCGCGGCCGGCACCCGAGCGAACTCCGCCGGCGCCGGATGAGGGCTCGAAGGCGTTGCGCTCGCGCGCGGGGAGCAGCGCGCTGTGGACGCTTTCGGGCTACGCGGGTGGTCAGGTGCTGCGCCTCGGCGGCAATCTCATCCTGACGCGGCTCTTGTTCGCGGAGGCCTTCGGTCTGATGGCGCTCGTCTCCGTCTTCATGACGGGCCTCGCGCTGTTCTCCGACGTCGGCATCGGGCCGAGCATCATCCAGAACAAGCGCGGCGACGATCCGCGCTTCTTGAACACCGCGTGGACGTTGCAAGCCGGCCGCGGGTGCGCACTGTGGATCGCGGCCTGCATCGGCGCCGCGCCGTTCGCTGCGTTCTACGGTGAGGCCTCCCTGGCGTGGATCGTGCCCGTCTCCGGGCTGACCGCGTTCCTCGGCGGTTTCAACTCGACCAAGCTCTTCACCGCGAACCGCCACCTGAAGACGTCGCGCAACGTGATCGTGGAGCTGTCGTCGCAGTTCACGGGCATGATCGCGATGGTGACGTGGGCGCTGATTTCGCCGTCTATATTGGCGCTGGTGTGCGGCGGTATCGTCACGAGCGCGGGCAAGATGATCCTCAGCCACGTGCTCATTCCGGGCGAGCGCAACCGATTCTGCTGGGACAAGGACGCCGCGCGCGAGCTCTTCGCCTTCGGCCGCTGGATCTTCTTCAGCACGCTGCTCACGTTC
>JANOFY010000258.1:0-11296 GCA_031413895.1 Planctomycetota bacterium
AATCGATCGGTCGCGAGGTTCAGCGCCGGAATGTCGATGCGGTCGTTCGTGCCGTCGAAGGAGGCGCTCGTGCCGGTGAAGGGTTGTGCGCCGAATTGATTCAGCAACACGCCGTTCAGATACGTTCCGTCGTTGCCGTTCAAGGAATCCGAGCACAGCGCGCCGCTGGTCTCGTCCAGGCGCCAGCGGTGCATGCGCGGCACGTTCAGTTGCCACACGTCCCCGCGCACGCTTCCGGCCGCAGACGTTTCGTCGATGCGCCAGTAGATTTCGGTCTCGACCGGTGCGTTCGAGAGCGTGAACTGGGGAGTGACGAAGCTGCCTTGGTACTCGCTGCTGGCCGTCCCCGCATCGCGCACGGCCGCGTAGTTCGTGCCCACGTAAACCTCGTGGTTCGTCGCCGGCCAGGCCGGGAGCCAGCTCAGCGGGCCGTTGCGGTCATTGAGCTCACCGCCGTCGACCGGCGCCGGCACCTCTGCGCGCCCTCCGCGCAACGCCAGATCTTCGATCTCCGCCGCGGAGAGCGCGCGCTTGAAGACGCGCACGTCGTCGAGCGTGCCGCGCAGCCGGCGCGTCGAGCTGCTCGAATCATGTCCCAGGCGCATCTGACCGTCGAAGGCTTCGGCCGCGTGGGGCAACACGTTGACGGCGCTCGAGAGCTGCACTCCATCGTGCAGGTACAACGTCGCGCGCGAGGGCTCGACGACCAACGCGCACAGTGCCCAGGCGTCGTCCGGCGGCACGAGCCCGGACGCGAAGTTGAACGTGGCCGCCTGATTGTCCCAGGTGTAGCGCAGGTCGTTCGCTGGGCCGAAGTGCAAGCCTGCGACGGTCGACCCGGCGCGCGAGAACGCGATACCCGCCCACGCGGATTGCGCGAGGGAGCGCTTGAGCCAGCACGTGATCGTCAAGCGATCGCTCGCAGCACCCAGCGCAGGAATCGCCACGTGATCGTTGATCCCGTCGAAGAAGAGCCCACCGCCGGCGTGGCCTGCGACCCAAGCGGGTGAACCACTCGCCGTGCCTGTCAGACCGCGCCCGGAAAGATCAACGGCGCTGGCGCCGCTGAGCTCGTCGAGCGGCCACCAGCCGAGCAGCCGCGCCGGCTCGACGACGACGCTGGCACGCCCGGTGGCACCGCGTCCGTGGTTGTCGGCGACCGTGTACGTCAACACGTCTTCGCCGACGAACGCCTGCGCCGGCAGCGTGTAGACCAACACGTCGCGCCCTCGCGGTCCGGCTCCCGG
This sequence comes from Planctomycetota bacterium, assembly GCA_031413895.1. Taxonomy (GTDB): domain Bacteria; phylum Planctomycetota; class UBA1135; order UBA1135; genus JANLUN01. The sequence goes on from JANOFY010000258.1 coordinate 1,248, forward strand.
CACGACCGTCGCCGTGCCACCGCGCGTGCCGACCAAGGACTGCGCCGGAAGATGCAACTCGTCGCAGTTGCCGTCCTCGTCATTGGCCAGGACATCGAGCGTGAGCGCGCCGACCGTGTCGTAGCGATCCTTGGTCAACGAGACGCTATCGGGCGTGGCGTAAGGAGGCAGGTCGCTCGCGTAGGGTCCAGCGACGTCCAAACACGGCCGCGTGTCGCGGCGTTGCGCGATCAGCGCACGCGTCACTGGCCCGATGAACAAGCACGCACCGCACATATTGTTGCACGGCGAAACGTCCAGGCAGTGCGGAGCCCCCCAGTTGTGGCCGACCTCGTGTCCCACGATGCCGGCGCTGTCCAAGCTCCAACCGTAGCCCGAGTTGGTGCACACCACGTCGACCCACGCCAAGCCGCCGTATTGAATGTTCGGCGCGTTGGTCATCAGGTGCGCGATGTCGCGCACGACCGATGCTTGGTTCGTGTTCCACTCGGCGCGGAAGGCGTCCAGATGTCCACCGCCGCTGGTGGGCGTCGCGTAGAAGTCCGTCGTGCGCACGATGTAGTGCGTGATCGAGTACTGGATGCGCACGTCGCGAGCGTAGAAGAAGTCGACCAGATTCATGTGCTCGTCGATGCGGTCGATGACGGCGCTCACCGACGATCCCTGCTGCTGGTAGTACCACTGGTCCGCATCGAAGGCGATCTGGCACAGCTTGGTGCAGTCGGGTGGGGGATTGCGCGAGGGACGCAGCGGACTATGCGCAGGTCCCGTCACGCCCGGCGCCGCGGACGGCGGCGCGAGCGACTCGAGCCCGCACTCGAAGTCCTCCAGGTTTGCGATGCCGACCTGCCAGCGGTGATTCGCGCCGCGGCCCGCGCCGCGCGCCGACAGCGGCTGCAGCGTGAAGTTGCGCCCGTCGTCGAGGACCGCAACTCCTGACCAGCCCGCCTGGGTCAGCGCGCCCACGAACTTGCCCCGCTGTCCGCCGAGGATCTCGCCGCGGTACGTGCGCGGCGGCGCGAGCGCGACCTGCGTGTACATGCCCGGCTCCACCCAGGCGCGCGCGGTGCAGTCCGCGCGGCGCAGCGAATGGCGCTCGAGCTCGAGCACGCACGGCTCGCCATCAAGAACGAGCTCGAGCGCGACGTGCTCGCCGGCCTGCGCGGGTCGCTCGAGCTCGACTAACTGCGACGTGCCCGACGCGAGGTCGGACGCGGCGGCGGCGGGAACCGCGCGCGACGCGAGCACGAGGACGGCGACGAAGAGCGAAGGCGGCATGCGCATGGACTCTTGGCTCGGGGTGCGTGTGACTGCGCGTCGGAACCAGGTTCCGCGGCCGCGCTCGATCATAACCCGGCCAGCACGGGCGCTGCCGATCAGCCCCGTACTGTTCGAGAAATCAGCCGCCACCCTGCGAGCGGAGAATCGTCTCGATCACGTTCATGCCGACGCTCGCGAAGGAGCTCGGAGCCCGGGTGCTCGGCACGTACGAGACGCACATACTCGACGGGCAACAAGCACGAGCGCCAGTTCGTCTTGCTCGACACCGGCGACACCGGCGACATCGGTGCCGCGGAGGGGCTAGCGAGCCGTCGTGAAGCGAGCGATGCTGAGGACGTCTGGAACTCACGCACCCCACACGTCTCGAAGATCGATCGCCATGCGCCCTACCCACGACTCGCGCGCTCTCTGGTTACCTGTCTCGCTCGCGCTCGCGCTATTCAATGGAGGCCGTGCCGCCGCCCAGAGTGCGACGGTCAACACGCCGCCGCACACGGCCAGCGCTCGCCAGCCAAAGGATCCCGCGCTCGCGTTCCTCGCGCCCTACGGCATCCAGAACTTCTCACCACACTACATCAAGGCCTTGCAGGCGCTCCTCGACGCGCGTCAGCAGTACGAGGCGCAACATTACGCCGGAGCCCAGGCCACTCTCGCCGCGCTCTGGTCGCAGTATCCGACCGGCGCCACGAGCTGGGGGGCCCTGCCTTCCGAGCCCTTTGGCATCAACCTCGGCACACCGCCCTGCTATTCCGCGCTGCGCATCTTGACCGACATGACGCAGTGGCGCGTGAGCCACCCGGACCAGCCGCCCGCGCCGCGCAGCGCACGCTTGACGGTCCTCGTCATCGGAGCGACCCACGGCATCGAGCCTCAGAACCTGACGAACCTGATCCAGGGGACCGGCGTGCCGGTGGTGCATGCGCTGGACGCGCGCGTCGAGCAGAACAACTACCGGGCCGTGCACGAATCGCTGCGGCTGTTCAAGGAGTACGCGCTGGCGATGACCCAGGGGCTGCTCGAGGTCGAGACGCACATCCTGCCGCTCCCGGCGGTGGACCTGGAAGTCCATGCGGGCGTAGGCGGCGGTGGCTACTACTACGCCAGCCTCGTGGACGCCTCACAGGTCTGGGCCCACGTTCCGCCGGCCGAGATCGAGGGCACCGATTGGTGGTGGATCCTCTATCCCTCGCACGTCCCCGAGCAGTATCCCGCGTTCACGCAGACGGAGTTCATCACGGGCGGCATGGGCTCAGGCCCCGACTCCTTCTCGCCGTTCTTCATCATCGACGACCGCTGGATCGTCCGCAAACCGCCGCACCTCGGCAGCGGCGAGTACTCGGACGTTGAGCGCAGCGTCTATCTGCCGCAGTGGCTCCAGCACGAGTTCTTCCACCACTTGTTCAGCACGTATCCCGAGTTCGCCCTCGAGGCCACACCTCATCAGTGGTTCGACCTCAACACCTGGCCGCCGGACTTTGTCGGCCGCTACGAATCGGACTACTACCACGAGGCGCTCTACAAGCGCCTGCAGCAGGCCACCCCTGGGCTCCACTCAGCGCTGCGCTACGCGACCGCAGGCGCACCCTGGGCTCAGCTCACCATCGACGACGTCCTCGGCACCTACCACCGCGACCCGGTGCAGAACGCCTGGCACATCGGAGACATTCTCTTCACGGGCCCGCAGCTCCGCTGGCGCAACAGCGCTCCGGTGAGCTGGAATCTCTACCCGGACATCCTGCACGGTGTCCTCGCCACCGGCCCGGATTGTCCCTACTACGGCAACTTGTCCGGCCAGAAGTTCAACATCGTCCTCGAGCGCGACGCGCTGGGTGATCTCACGCCGCAAGTTCGGGGCTTTGCGTTCTCGGGCGAGCTGTACAGGCAGCAGTGATCCCAGTCCGCGCTTCGGCAACCCGCCGAGTCGTTCGTGAGAATCGGACAGGACCCATCCCGCGGCCCGCAGGCGTCCATGAAGTGCTCGGTGAACTTCGTGTCGCGATGACCGCTCACGAAGCGATGATCGCGAAGGAATCCATCGACGTGTCGCGCGTGACGATTGTGGCGATCCGTTCAAGGACGGAGCGTGCGCGACGAAGGAGCTGATGCTCGACTTCTACCGGCGCGTCTGGGTCGAGAAGAAGCCCAAGGCGCTGGTGCTGTGGGAAGCGAAGACGAAGCAGCGCGAGGCGCGGGACGAGCGCGGCGAGCCGAGAGAACCTGGCGCGGATCGAAGACCGCTCGCGCCCAGCGCCGATCGTCGCTACCCGCGCACGCTCACGCGCGCTTGTAGTGGTTCGTCATCATCTTGACTTCCGTGCCGTCCGGCATGGTGCAGAACATCTCGAAGATGCGCTCGTTCTTGCTGATGTGCTTCTCGGTCGCGCGGTGCTTGAGCACCGAGTTCGTCGCGCAGGAGAGGAAGGCTCCCTCCAAGTGGATCGTGTCGCCCTTCTGCTTGCCGCTGAGCGTGCACAAGACCGGCATCATTGAGTCGACCCAGGTCGAGACGAACTTGCCGCTGCTCGGCTCGTAGCCCAGCGTCGCCGAGCCGGTGAACGGCGCGCCCATCATGCTCGTTTCGAAGCGGCTGACGGTCCAGAACTCGCCGACCATGTCGATGCGCTCGGTTGCGTTGGTCTCCATCGGCGGCTGGCTCGGATCCATGTAGAACTTGCAGGCGACCTTCCATGTGCCGGCGTGGTCCTTGAGGAGTTTGTGCTCGGCGGTCGGTTGCGGCATGGTCGGTGTGCTGTGGTCGGTCATGATCGTCTCCTCTCGGTGGGCGGGGTTCGTGGACTGGAGCGCGCGGCGCGCGCCGATGGATCAGGGTAGCGCCGCGCGCCGAACCCGGAACCCGAAGATCTGAGTTGACGTAGCTCGAACGTGCTCGGGCGCAGCAGCGCTCGCGTGGCGTCGCCGGATCGCCCATCCCCGTGCGATTTCGAGCCGGACGCAATTGCCAGCGCGCTGCAAGGGTCGAGTAGCATCTACCCGCTCCGTCGCCGCGCGCTGCGCGCGCCGTCGCGCGACGAGAGTTAGTTGCGTGGGAGTCGACCGCGTGCATCGCGCCGAAACGTGTCTACTGCTCCTCCTCACGACGGGCGTCATCGCGCCCGCGCTGAATGCGCGGCAGACCTCGCCGACACAAGTCGCAAGCGCGGCTGCGTCTGCCGCCGACTTGTCGATCTACCGCCAGCTGTTCAAGGACTCCGAGGCGGCGCGTGCCTCGGGCGACTACACCACGGCGCGCGCGATCGCGGCCGAATTGGTCACGGGATTGCTGGCGCTGCCCGCTCCAGAGCAAGACGCAGCTTGGCTCGCGCTCTTGAACGTCGCCGGCGGCGCGGCGTGGTTCGCGCAGGACGCGCGCACCGCGAACAGCGCTTGGCAGCGCGTGTACGACGTGCGCGTCGCATCGCTGCCCGACGAGCACCCCGATCTCTTGTGGGCGCGCGGGAACTTGGCGTTGACGCTGCGGGTGCTCGGCGACCCGGCGAGCGCGCGGCCCCTCGAGGAGAACGTGCTCGAGATTCGCTCGCGCACGCTGCCGGACGATCACCCCGATCTGCAAAACGCTCGGCAGAGCTTGGCCGTGACGATCAAGACGCTGGGCAACCTGAAGGGTGCGCGAGCGCTGTTCGAGAAGGTCCTCGAAGTCCAGCTGCGCACGCTGGAGGACGACCACGCGGACGTGCAGCGTGCTCGGGCGAATCTGGCCGTGACGCTGTGTGTCCTGGGGCACCTCGCGCGCGCGCGGACGCTCCACGAGAAGGTGCTCGAAGTCCGATCGCGCTCGTTGCCGGACGGCCACCCTGATCTCCAGCTGGCGCGCGGAAACTTGGCGAACACGCTCGAACAGTTGGGCGACCTGTACGGCGCGCGAGCGTTACGGGAGAAGACGCTCGCGGGTCTCTCGCTCACGCTTCCCGATGACCACCCCGATCTGCAGCTCGCGCGAGCCAATCTGGCCCTGGCCTTGCGCGAGCTGGGCGACTTGGCGGGCGCGCGCGCGTTGCAGGAGACGGTGCTCGACGTTTTCTCGCGCGCGTTGGCGGACGACCATCCCGATCTGCAGTGGGCACGGGGTGCGCTCGCCGGGACGCTCTGGGAGCTGGGCGACTTGGCGGGCGCGCGCGCTCTCAACGAGAAGCGGCTGGAGGTCCTTTCGCGCACGCTCGCGGACGATCATCCGGAGCTGCAGAACGCGCGCGCGGGCTTGGCTCTAACCCTGAAGGCGATGGGCGAGCTCGCGCGCGCGTGAGAGCTCGAAGAGAAGGCGCTCGCCATGCGCTCGCGCGCGCTGTCCGACGACCACAAGTCCGTGCAGCTCGCTCGGGAGAACCTGGCCAACACGCTCGTCATGCAGGGCGAGCTCGCTCCTGCGCGCGCGCTGCACGAGAAGGTGCTCGAGGTCCACTCGCGTGCGCTGCCGGACGATCATCCCGAGCTGCAGATGGTGCGGCGGAATCTGGCCATCACGATCGCGATGGAACAGGCGCGCGATCGCGATTCTGCAGGGGCCGCGGCCGGGAGTGCGCGCTGCACGGAGTTGATCCGTGACTTGTGTCGCGCACAGGTGACGGCGGCGCGTGCGGCGATCCTCTGGAGTCCTTCCCGCGAGGCGGAGGAGCGCTGCGCGAGCGTGGTGCTCGACCTCGACACGTCGCTGTCGTTCACGCAAGGCTACGGTGCGTTCGAGCCGCTGCGCGCGCTCGAGTCGGATGCGTTCGTGTTCGCGGAGACGACGCGCGGCGCGGCGATCGCCTCGTCCGAGATGACACGCCGCTCGGCCCATGATCCGACGTACGCGGCGCTACGCGACGAGCTGCGCGAGGCCAGCCACGCTCTCGCCGGCCTGACTCGATCGGGCACGACGAGCGCGGAGTTCGATCGCGCGCGCGTGAAGCGCGAAGCGGTGGAGCGCGAGCTGGTGGCTCTTTCGCGCGAGCTTTCGAGTGCACGGGAACGCGGGATCGTGATCGACGTCGAGTCGCTGGCGAGAACGCTCGCGCCCGACGAAGCGGCGGTCAGCTTTCGGCGCTTCGAGAACACGCGGCTGGAGCTTTCAGGCGAGCTCGACTCGAGCGGCCAGCCCGCGGTGCGCATGCTCACAGTTCCGAGCCTGTGCGCATTCGTCGTCCGAAGCTCGACGTCCGATGCCGACTCCACGACGAAGGGGGACTCAGCGCCGACTGCGCTGCTGCGACTCGTGGATCTCGGTCCGCTCGAGCCGATCGAAGCCGCCGCGCGCGACTGGCGCGAGGGCTTGGATGTGGCGGGGGAGAGCCGCGGCGTTACGGCCAGCGCGCGCGACGGCGTTGCGCCAAGCGTGCACGCAGAGGGCGTCCGCTTGCGCGAGACGGTCTTCGACCCGTTGCTGCCCTCGCTCTCCGGAGTACGGAGTGTCGTCGTCGTGCTCGACGACGTGCTGCACCTCGTGCCGTTCGACGTGCTGCCGATCGACGAGACGTTGCTCATCGGCGACCGCTGGCGGATCGAGACGCGCACGACGTTGACCGAGCTCGTGGCGCCCTCCGCGCCGAGCAAAGCGCGCGGCGAGCTCGTGGCATTCGGCGACGTCCGCTACGAAGCGGAACCGGTTCGCCCGCCGAACTCCCCGGGCGCTGGCACCGAGGTCGCCGCCGTCGTCCAAGAATCCCGTGGCGTCGCCCCTCCGCGAACGGGCGAACGCGCCGGCATCCTGCGTGGCAGCGCGTGGGCGCAGGGATTCGCTGCGCTGCCTGGCACCGGAGTCGAGGTGCGCGGTATTGCGCGCGCTTTCACCGACGAGTTCGGCGCCGATGCGGAGCTCGAGCTGTGCCAGGATGCTGCGGCCTCGCGCGAGCGTCTGCTCGCTGTGGCACCCAAGGCCCGCTGGCTGCACATCGCGACGCACGGTTGGTTCGCCCCGGAGTCGATCCAGTCATGGAGCGATCCAGAGCCGCTCGACAAGCAGAGCGGACTTGGATCGCGGATGAGCGGCGAGGAACAAGTGAAGGGCATGAGCCCGATGCTCTTGTGCGGTCTTGCGCTGGCGGGTGCGAACTTGCCGGAGAACGCAGTCGGTCGCGCACCGGGACTCGTGACAGCGGACGAGCTCTCGACGCTGGATCTCTCGAACTGCGAGCTCGTCGTGCTCAGTGCCTGCGACACGAACGTGGGCGAGCGTCGCGCGGGTCAAGGCGTCGCAAGCTTGCAGAAGGCGTTGCAGATGGCCGGCGCGCGCAGCGTGATCACTTCCTTATGGAAGGTGCCGGACGAAGCGACGAAGGAGCTGATGCTCGACTTCTATCGGCGCATGTGGGTGGAGAAGAAACCCAAGCACCAAGCGCTGTGGGAAGCGAAGACGAAGCTGCGCGAGACGAAAGACGAGCGCGGCGCGCCGAAGTACACGACGCGCGATTGGGCTGCGTGGGTCCTCACGGGCAATCCCGAGTAGGGGCGTTGCCTCACCGAGCCGCGGCGTACAGCAGTCCGGTCACGACGTGCCTCACCGAGTCCGGCACGGCATTCCGAGACTGAGAGCCGTTCTCCCCAGCATCCCAGCCGGGGAGCCACCTCAGGCGGGGGGATGGGATCGGCAGCTCCGCAGTGCGTGAGCGCGCGGCTGTGCGTTGTTGGACTGCTCGGCGCAAGCACGTCAGCCCGAAGCCCGACCGCTACTTGACGAGACGCTTCGAGATCCAGCGCTCGATCGTCTCCAACGCGACGGGATTCAGCGTCTCGGGAATCGAGATGAACTTGCTCACCGCTCCACTCTCGCAGGCCTGGAACATGTGGTTGAGTCCGGGGAGCTCGACGATCTGGTGGTCGGCGTTGCCGCCCTGCGCGAGCGCACGCTCGATCTCCGCCAGGTTGCTCGTGGACGCGACTTGCACATCTTTGGAGCCGGCGAGAGCGAGGACGGGGCAGTGGACACGCTTCAATGCCGGGCGCGGGTCGTGGCGGACGAAGTAGCGGAACCACGCTGTGGTGAAGGTGGGGAGCTGCCCGAGGAACTCCGATCGCACGACGCTCGCGATCATTCGCTCCTCGTCCGAACGCGTCGCGACGAGTTCGGAGACGGCGCGCTCGATCTCGCTCGCGAGGTCCGCGTCCGGTGCCGCCTCCTCGACGACCGAGACCACCGCGTTCGTCACGGCCTGCTGAAGACTCAGCGCCACCTCGCTCGCGCCCTCGGCGCGCGCGATGCTGACCGACTGCTCGCGCACGATCATCGCGCCGGGCACGCCGGGCGCCGCGAGCAGCACGACTAGGGCGACATCGCTGCGCTCCGCAGCGACGAGCGGGGCCACCAAGCCGCCCTCGCTGTGTCCGACGAGACCGATGCGCGCGGGATCGATGCGCGCGTGGCCGCGCAGGAAGTCGACGGCCGCCGCGGCGTCGCGAGCGAAGTCCGCGGTCGTGGCGGTCGCGAACTCGCCGCTCGAAGCCGCCGTTCCGCGGTCGTCGTAGCGCAGCACGGCGATGCCGCGGCGCGACAAGTAGTCGGCGAGCACGAGGAAGGGTTTGTGCTCCATCAGGGTTTCGTCGCGATCCTGCGGGCCGGAGCCCGTGATCAGCACGACGACTGGGTGGCGGCCTGCGGCTTCCGGGATCGTCAGCGTTCCGGCGAGCGTGAGCCCGTCGCTTTCGTTGTCGAACGTCACCTCGTGCGCCGAGTAAGGGAACGGCGGCAGCGGTCGTTGCGGGCGCGTGTCCCATGAGAACGGCGGCTGGTACACGCTCGCCTGCCGTTGGAGCGTCAGCGCGCGCTCGCGCCCGCCCTGCTGGAAGCGGCCCTCCGCTCGCGTGCGCTCGGCGTTCAGGTGACCGCGGTACGTCCCTCCGACGCTGGCGACGTCGAATGCGAGCTCGTCGCCGTCGATGCGCCACTCGGCCTGCATGTCGGTGCGCTGCTCGGAGAGGCTGTCGAAGTACGCGCGCGTCGCGCCGGCCGCGTTCGCTTCGATGCGAAACTGCAACACGGCTTCGAAGGGTCCGACCTGGATGCTGCCGACCCAGGCTTCGCGCAGCGAGTAGAGCTCGTGTTGCGCCGAAGACGTTTGGAGCGGAGCGTGGGGAGGAGTGCTCGTGGACAGGAATGTCGCGAGCAGTAGCGCAGAGAAGAGATGCATGGGTTCGTCCTCGATGAATGGTGGAAACAGGACACGGAATCCGGAATGGAAGCCCGTGAAGACACACCGCGGACCGCGGCGGACCAGACCGACACTCGCGCGCGACGTTTCGCCCGCGGGTCGTCAGGTCTCGTTCGAGAGTTTGGCGCGCAGCGCCTCGAGCTCGCGTTTGCGCGGCACGAGGCAGCGCAGTTCCAGGCGCGTCACGTAGATGCTGAGCGGGAACGCAGCGAAGCCCACGAGCCACATCCACCAGGGCTTGCTGCCGAACTTGGAGACGAGGCTCGCGAGCAGTGCCAAGCACACGGGCGCACAGAACCACAGTGGAAACGTGCGGATGCGACGGATGTGGTAGTCGAGCTGCGCGATGGCGAGGTCGAGATCGCCCAGCAGGTTCGACGCGAACCTGCGCTCGCGCGCGCGACGCCGCAGCCGTTCGACCAGCAAGTAAACGCCCGCTGCGACGAGCCCGGCAGCGGGCAAGAGCGGGCGACTCGTGTGCTCGACCAGCGACTTCGCCGCGAGGAAGCCGACGCTGGCGATCGAGATCGCGATCACTCCGAGCTCCATCACTTGCACGCCGCGTGCGATCCGGCGGCCGCGCTGTTGCACACTCGCGTGCAGCGCGTCGAGGTCCAGTGCGTACAAGCG
>JANOFY010000259.1:0-6881 GCA_031413895.1 Planctomycetota bacterium
CGAAGCGAACAACTTGGCCGTGCTCGGCGCGTCGCGAGCGCGCAGCAAGCACGGCCGCCACGTCTTGATCGGCGCGACCGAGCATCCGTGCGTGCGCGAGTCGGCGCTCGCACTCCGCGCGGAAGGCTTCACGGTCGAGACGATGCCGCTCGACGAGCACGGCGCGCTCGATCTCGAAGCCGCGGCCGCGGGGATGAACGGCCACACGGTGCTCGTCGCGCAGATGCTCGTGCAGAACGAGTGCGGTTCGGTCTACCCGGTGCGCGAGCTGGCGAAGCTCGCGCGGCAGCGCGCGCCGAACGCTCATGTCCATGTGGACGCGGCTCAGGCGCTGGGCAAGCTCGAGATCGCGATCGCCGACCTCGGGGTCGACAGCGTCGCGATCAGTGGCCACAAGGTGCACGGTCCGAAAGGATCGGGCGCGCTCGTTCTCAACGGAGAGAAGCCGCTCGCCCCGCTGTTCCACGGCGGTGGACAAGAAGGCGGGCGTCGATCGGGAACGGAGAACGTCGCCGGGATCATCGCCCTCGGTGTCGCGGCACGGTTGGCGCACGAGCGAACCGCAGCGACGGCGAGCGCGACGAGCGCCGCGCGAACCGCGTTCGTGCGCGGGCTCGAACGCATCCCTGATGTTCGCCCGTTCGAACCGGGCGCACGATCCCAGCCGATGTCGCCGGCGATCCTCGCGCTGATCCTCGAACGCTTGCCGTCCGAGGTCGCGATGCACCACCTCGAAGAACGCGGCGTGATCGTGAGCGCCGGCAGCGCGTGTCACTCGAAGACGAGCGCGCTCAGCCCGTCGCTCGCCGCGCTCGGCCTCACGCCGGACGAAGGCCGCCGAATGCTGCGCGTGTCGTTCTCGCGCACGACGACCACGAAGGATGTCGACGACGCGCTGGCCGTGCTCGAGAGCGTGTGCCGTACTTTGTCGCCGGTTGCGAAGTAGCCAGCCCGCGCAGCGCGACGAGACCCTTCCCTCGCATCCGAAGTGAACACGCCCACACAGCCCACTGCCTCGATCACGCGCGAGCTCGAGCTCCCGCCGCCCACGTGCGTCCTCGTGCGCTACGGCGAGCTGGCTCTAAAAGGCGGCAACCGCCGTGACTTCGAGTCCGCGCTCGGCCGCAACATGCGCGCGGCGCTGCGCCAGATCTCGAACGCGCGGATCGACCGCTTGCAGGGCCGCTACCTCGTGACGCCCGAGACGCGCGTCGCGGAAGCCGCTCGTCGGCTGCAAGACGTGTTCGGCATCAAGTCCGTATCGCCCGCGTGGTCCGTCGCTTCGGATCCCGAAACGATCGTGACGCAAGCGCGCGCAGTCGTCGCCGACGCGCTCGCACGGCGACCCGGCACGCGCGAGGTCACGTTCCGAGTCTCGACGCGACGCGCCGACAAGCGCTTCCCGCTCTCTTCGATCGACTTCGACCGCCTCGTCGCGGACCGGATCATTCCGACCGAGCCGAGGCTGCGCGTGCAGCTCGTGAGGCCCGAGCTCAACCTCGGCATCGACGTGCGGGACGAAAAGACGTTCGTCTTCATCGACAGACTACCGGGCCCCGGAGGCTTGCCCGTCGGAACACTCGGCCGCGCGCTGTGCCTGCTCTCGGGCGGCATCGACTCGCCCGTGGCGGCGTGGATGTCGATGAAGCGCGGCCTCTCGATGTCGTACATCACGTACCACTCGTATCCGTTCATCGGCGACTCGGCGAAGCTGAAGGTGATCGAGCTCGTGCGCGCTCTCGCGCGCTACCAACAGCACAGCCGTCTCTACGTCGTGCCCTTCGCCGACATACAGACCGCGATTCGCGACGCCGCGCCCGAGGGATACCGCACCATCCTCTACCGGAGGATGATGCAGCGCATCGCGACGCGCGTCGCCGAGAGGTTCGGACTGTCCGCGCTCGTCACCGGCGACAGCCTGGGCCAAGTGGCGAGTCAGACGCTCGAGAACATCGCGTGCATCTCCGCGGCCGCAGGCATGAACGTGCTCCGCCCGCTGATCGGGTTCGACAAGGACGAGACGATCGAGCTCGCGCGCAAGATCGGCACGTTCGACATCTCGAGCAAGTCCGAGCCGGACTGCTGCTCGCTGTTCATGCCGAGCCATCCGATCCTGCGCGGAAAGACGGAGATCTGCGATGCCGTGGAAGCGCGGCTCGACGTCGAGGCGCAAGTCGCGCGCGCGGTCGCCTCCGTCGAGATCCATGACATCGAGAGCGAGGTCTGATTCGAGCCGGAGTTCCGCATGAAGCGCTGGCCGATGGGTTTGGCGATCGCCGCAATCTTGCTCGCAGTTGGGATCGGCTTGTGCGTGCGCAGCGATCGGGCACCGCGCGCTAGGATCGAGTCGACGAAGACGAACGAGCCGGCGCCCGTTCCGGCGCTGACGGTCGTCAGCGAGCCGGTGACTGCGGACGTGGCCGCGATCGAAGCGGAACCCGAGGTGCGCCGCACCGTCGAGCAGGCAACCGAGACTGCCGCATCGCTAGTCCTCGAAGTCGTCGCGTCGGATGGCTCCCCCGTTCCGCACGTGCGGCTCGTGCTCGCTCGCGGTGAGACGGTCATCGAGAACCAGTTCGCCGAGAACGGAGGACGCGTGACGCTGCCGGCGCTCGGCCGCGACGTCGACGTCTACGTGCTCACCGGGACCTCGATACGAGCGCGGCAGCATCTCGACGACGCGGTCGGCCACCACGTGCTGAGGATTCCCGCCGGCGTCACTTTGCGCGGCACCGTGCTCGTCGATGGCGCCGAGCCGGGCGAGGGCGTCCGGCTATTCCTGACGAGCCGTGACGAACGCGTCGGGCTCGATCCACCGCCGACGTTCGCGCAGCGACAGATCGACCTCCGCGGATACGACGGGAAACCGTCGATCAGCTCTCGATCGGACACAAACGGCCGGTTCGAGTTCCGCGACGTTCCAGCGCAGTGGATCGGGTCGCTCGACTTCTCCGGTGACTTCCTCTGGGCGGACGAAGGTCCACTGATGATCATCGACGTGAGCCACGAAGTCGTCGTGCGTTTGCGCGGTGCCCCCATGATTCGCGGTCGAGTCGTGCTCCCGGATTCGAGCAAGGGTGCGGGGAATGCCTTCGGTCACTACGAAGCCGAATGCGAGACCGACGGTTGGGCATCGGGCGATTTCTACGCGGACGCGGAAGGTCGTTTCCGATTTCGCATGCCGTGCGAGCGCGTGAGCAAGTTCGACGGGACGGTCGCGCTCGCGGGCGCCGGTCGCGCCGCGATTACGCTTGTCGACGTTCCGGAAGAAGGCCTCGACGTCGGCGACGTCGTGCTCGAGCCGTCGCGCGACATCCACTTCGTCACGCACGATCGCGACGGCCGTCCGATCGCCGGCGCGATCGCCTCGACGCTCGACGAGACGCCGATCGTGAGCGGGCAGAGCGACGGCGCGGGCCTGGGCAGTCTGACTGCCGTCCCGCTGACGACCGATCTGATCCGCGTAGTCGCGCTCGGCTTTCGATCGGTGATGCGCGGCGTGAACTCCGGTGAAGCAACGCCAAGCGCGCCGCTCGACATCGCGATGGAGTCCGCCCCGCACCTCGAGTTCGCGATCGAGCTACGCGACGGAACGCCGGCACCGGATGTCCACATACGGCTCACGTGTCGCGGAACGCCGCCGTTCATTCCAGGCGAGGACGGAGACGGCTCGCGCCCGATTCACCTGGATCTCGGAGCGCCGCGACCCGGCAGAACTGGCATGCGTTCGGCGGAAGGCAAGGGCGAGGTGGAGTACTTGATGTGGTACGCCGCCGGCAGCAACGGACGGCTACGGATCCCGGGCGTGAACCCGCTCGCGCGTTTCGTCGCGCGCATCGAGGACATGACTGGCGCGGTGCTCGCGGAGCGCGACGTCGATCCGGCGCTGATCGGTTCGAGCACGCCCTGTCGAATCACACTGGACGGCGCGCCGCGCACGCTCGAGCTCGTCGTGCTCGACACGGAAGGCGCGCCGATCCGCGCGGCGAAGGCGCGCGCTATCTTGAATGGCTCGGAGCTCGGCGAGACGCTCTCGGACGGCGTCGTCCAGATCGCGCCGATCTACGCGCTGAAGGTCGAGTTGCGCGTCGAGGCGCCGAGCTACTCCGCCGCGCAGCTCGGAGAGGTGTGGCTCACGCGCGACGTCGAGCGGCGCGAGGTCGTCCTGACACGGGGTCGAACGGTCCAAGTGGAAGTGCTCGATTCGGTCGGCAGGTTGGTCGCCGCCGACGGAGTCGAGGCGCAGCTCGACGGAAAGCGCGTCGGCGAGGTCTCGCGCTGTTCGGACAAAGAGTGCTTCTTCATCGACGGTCTCCCGCCGGAGCGGATCGAGCTCACGGCATTCGTCGCAGGCGTGCGCTTCACGAAGGAGCACGACGCGCTCCAAGAGCTGGCGGTGTTCGAGGTGCCGGAGCACGGAAGCGTGCTCGTCGAGTTCTCCGAGCCGCTCTCGCAACGCGCGCGGTTCGTCGTCGTGCTGGCGCCCGAGCCCGGCGCGGATGGTGCGGTGTCGAAAAACCTCGAGATCAGGCGTCGCGTTCCGAGCGATTCGTCCGTGACGTCGTTCGAGGTCTCGCCGGTCTTCCCAGGGAGCTACTGGGTGCAGTTGCTGGAGACGAAGCCCTTGGATGGAACGCAACCGCGGCAGGCTCGAACTTCTGGCGTCGTCGTCCGCGCCGGCGAACGCACCGTCGTCCGCGTGGCGATCCAACGCTGATCGCCCATCGGGTTCCGCTCCGCCGCTTGCTACCCTCTGCCGCGCATGAATCGGAGCATCGCGCTCTTCGTCGCCCTGGTCCTGTTGCTCGCGCACATCCTCGCCATCCACAACGATGGCGAGGGCTACTTCGCGTACCCGTACGACCAGGCCTACGTCGCGCTGCGCCTCGCGAAGAACCTCGTCGTCGAGGGCGAGCTGCGTTGGAACCTCGGGACGCCGGCGTTCGAGAGCTACTCGTCGATGCTGTGGGTCGGCGTCGCCGCGATCGGTGAGCGCCTCGCGATCGCCGTCACCACCGTCAAGGTGCACCTGTTTCTACAGATGGTCGGCGTCCTGTCGGTCCTCTTCACCGTCATCATGGCGGCGCACTTCCGCGCGGATCGCGCGGCGGGACTGATCGCGCCGCTGCTCCTCGTCACGAGCGGGAGCGTCGCGGCGGCTGCGGCGAGCGGTCTCGAGACCGCGCTGCTCATGCTCACGATCGTCGCTTCGTTCTGGAGCCTCGAGCGCGGTTACTCGCGACGATTCGCGCTCGCGCTGACGGCGTGCGTCTTGGTCAGGCCGGAAGGCATCGTGATCGTGATCGGCTTGCTCGCGCTGCGACTGCTCGAGCGAGCGCGCGCCGGCAGCAGCGCGTCGAACATCGACAAGGAGCTGCCGATCGATGCCAACCGCCCGGCGAAGAGCCACGCGGGCTCGCGCGCGCTCTGGCCGTTCGTCTTTCCCGCCTTGGCCGTCGGCGGCGAGATGTTCGTTCGGCACGGGCTCACGGGAGCCTGGCTCTCGCCCACGCTGGCGACAATGATCCGCCCGCACTCGTTCCAATGGGTCGGCGGCCTCTTCGCCTTGCGCGACTTCGTCATCGTCACGGTCAGCCTGCTGCTACTCGTCTACCCGCTCATCTACTTCGTTCGCCGCCGCCTCTCCACTCTTGGAATGCGCGCGCTCTTCCTCGCGGTCCTGTGGTTCGCGATGTGCGTGTGGCAGGGACGCTCGCCGTTGCCGTTCGGGGAGAACATGGCGCCCGCGCTTCCGCTGATCTTCTTGGCGATCCAAGAAGGCATGATCGAAGCGCTCGACGGCACGTGGAAGGCCGCGCGGCGGATGGCGCTCGTCGCGCTCGTCGTCTGCCTCGGTGGATCGGCGCTCGCGAGCAAAGTTCCCGGGAGGATCGGTCCGGTCACGCCCGTCGGATGGCACGAGGCGTGGATGCGACCCTCGGGCTCGGCGCGCTATGGCTTCGAAGCGCCGCTCGGGCGCCTCGGCATCATCGAAGAGATCGAGCACACGCGGCGCATGCGTGCGCTCGGCGTGTTCATGGGCGCAGAGCTCGAGCCGGGGAGCAGCGTCCTCACGCCGTGGCCCGGCATCGTCGGGTACTTGTCGCGCCTGCGCGTCATCGATTTCCTCGGTCGCACGAACCCGATCCCGGGCGCGACGAAACCCGCGGCATGGACGCGGCGCGAACATGCCGACGTCGTCGCGGCGCTCGAGTCGAATCCCGACTACGTCGTCCCGTGGATCGAGTCGGGCAACTACATCCCGACGATGCCCGACATCGCGCGGACCTGGTTCAACGAGCTCGATGCGCGCAACACCGAGCCCGGGCGGCTCCCGGCGATCGAGCGCGCCCTACGCGAGTTCGAGCTGATCACGGTCCCGCTCGCTGCTGAAAAACGCGGCACCGCGCCGCGGCGCAGCGATCCTTTCCTGCTGCTCCGCCGGCGCGACCTGGAACAGCGCCCGAAGCTCGCGATCTCCATCGACGGCGAGGAGGCGCGCGTCGAGGTGCGCCACGCGAGCCACCAGCAGCTCGTCGACCTATCGATCCAAGCGGTTGACGAGCGCGCTCGCACCTGGTGGATGCGCCCGAACGGCGACATGGTCCAGGATGCGCGCGTCCGGGCACGGGTCGAGATCCTGCTCTACGACACCGGCACGCGCACGATCGAGCTCGCGCGGTTCCGTGTGCCGGAAACGATCGACGGATCGCGATTGCGATCGCTGCGCGCCGTGCTGCGCAATCCGCGCAGCATGAACGATCACTTGTACGCGCTGGCGAGCGACGAGGCCGTGCACCAGTTCGAGTGAGCGCGGGGCGTCGGTGGGACCGAGTCGGCGTCCGCGAAGTCCGGCGTTAAGTGCGGCGTCGGCGTTAAGT
>JANOFY010000260.1:0-4674 GCA_031413895.1 Planctomycetota bacterium
CTGACGACGCAGCACAAAGACCTCGCGCAAGCGCGCGAGTCGCTGAACGAAGCCGTGCGCACGATCGACAAGGAGAGCAAGCGGCTCTTCCTCGAGACGTTCGAAGCGGTGCGCGCGAACTTCCAACGGATCTTCCGGCAGCTGTTCGGCGGCGGCAAAGCGGACGTCACGCTCGAGGAAGGCGCCGATGTCCTCGACGCCGGCGTCGAAATCGTCGCGCGTCCTCCGGGCCGTGAGCTGCTCTCGATCGGTCTCCTCTCGGGCGGACAACGCACGCTGACGGCGCTCGCGCTCCTCTTCGCCGTGTTCGAAGCGCGGCCGAGCCCGTTCTGCATCCTCGACGAAGTCGACGCGGCGCTCGACGACGCGAACGTCGAGCGCTTCCTAGCGATGCTCGATCACTTCCGCGCCAGCACGCAGTTCGTCGTCGTCACGCACAACAAGGGCACGATGGCCGCGTGTCAGAGCTTGTACGGCGTCACGATGGAGACGAAGGGCGTGTCGCGACAAGTCGCAGTCGAGCTCTCCGACGTGGATCAATGGGCGCGCGAGGTCACGAGCGAGCCCGCGAGCGCACCCGTCAGTGGATCAGGCGCGACGAACGGCGCGGGCCCCACCGCCATCGATTCCGATTCGGGCGAGCCGGTGGTCGAGCTCGTGCCCGCCAGCGTCGACGCCGGTGGCCACGTGCGCGGCGGCACGGCGCGAAGACGACGCACGGCGGAGGCGGAGGCACCGGACGACTCGCGCGTAGCCGACGGCTCCGCGGCTGTCGAGTAGGGATCGCGGACTCTCGCGCGTGCGCGCCGTACGTAGACGGCACTCAAGGTCAGTCGCGAACGGACGCGATAGGCAGAGCACGTGCGCTGGACGAACATGAAGTCGACGAAGGACATGGCCGGCGCCGCGCGCGCGAGTGTTCGCGCGTGGAGCGTCGTGCTCGCCGTGGGTCTGTGCGCGGCGCAAGATCCGGCGACGCTGCAAACGCCGCCCGCAGAAACCGTCGTTCCTGCCCCTTCGGCTCCCGCGACGCCGGAGCCCGTGACTCCCGCGCCCTCGGCAGTCGCATCAACGGCCCCCGCGCCTGCCTACCGCGATCTCGACGCGGTTCGCGCGCTCGTTCAAAGCTGGGTCGATGCTCCCGATTCGATTGCTGAGTTCGTCGTGCTTCCGCCGTCGCGCGGCGGGCGCGCGATCCCCGCGGTGCAGTGGGGCGCGCCCGGTCCGGTGCCGCTCGCGGAGCGCATGACGATCTGTCTCTTCGGCGGACTCGACGGCGTGTCGCTCGCGGGCAGTGAAGCGGTGCTCGAGATCACGAGCTCACTTTTGGCGCGCGTGCAAGAACTGCCTCCCGACGTCGCCTTCGTCTCCGTCCCGTGGGCCTCGCCCGACGCGCTCGCCGCGACGCTCGACGGAACCGGAGTGGACGGACGCAACGCGCTGCCGACGGACGACGACGGTGATCGCGTGATCGACGAAGACGGCCCCGACGATCTCGACGGCGACGGACTCGTGCTCGATCTCTTGATCGCGGATCCGGCCGGCTCGTGGACGCGATCGGTCGACGAGCGCTTCCTCGCCCGGGCGAATGAAGGAGACACACCGCGCTACACGTGGATGCGCGAGGGCAAGGACGACGATCACGACTTTGCTTTCAACGAAGACGGACGGGGCGGCACGAACCTCGACGTCAACTTCCCGATCGGTTGGGGCGACGGCCTTGGCGACGAGGGCGATCTGCCGCTCGACGATCCGACCGCGCGCGCGCTGGCGGACCTCGTGCTTTCGCGGCGTGCCGCGTGCGTGCTCCTTTTCCAAGGGAACCACGGCGCGGTCGCGATTCCGGGCGGGCGCTCGGCGGTGAAGCTCGTCACGCCCGGCGATGCGTCGGTGTTCGAGCGCGCGACGCGGCTCTTCGTGCAGGCGACGGGGCGTTCGCAGGCGGCGATGATGACGCTCGCAGAAGCGCGTGGGTGCGAACGCGCGGGCGCCGCGCTCGATTGGCTCTATGCCGTACAAGGCGCGCTCGCGCTGGAAGTCGCTGCTTGGGGACCGGCGATCGAAGCGACTGCGGAAACGAAAGGAGTCGCGCTGACCGACGCGCTTTTCGCCGGGCCGCCCGGACGCGACGGACCGTTAGGACGCGCACCGTCCGTCGGCGCGCAGGATCTCCTGTGGTCGCGCTGGCTCGACAACATGCGCGGCGGGATCGGCTTCGTCGATTGGCACCCGGTCGAGCTCGGCGACGGACGCCAAGGCCTCGTCGGCGGCTGGCAGCCGCTCTCGCGCATCAATCCGCCGGTCACGTGCTTGCCGCTCGCGCTGAACGGACTGTCGAGCTACGTCGCGCGCTTGGCCACGTCGTTGCCGCGTCTCGAGATCCGTCTTCCGCAAGTGAAGCGCGCCGGTGAGCTGTGCACGATCGAAGCGGGTCTCGACAACACGGGCGCGCTTCCCACCGGACTCTCGACCACGCTGACGCGTGCGCTGCCGAACTCGATTGCCGGCTCGAAGAGCACGAGCGGCGCGATGCTCGAGCTCGTGCTTCCGGAAGGCGCGCGCCTGATCGCCGGTTCGCAGGTGGTGTCGCTCGCGCCGATCGCGCCGGGAGCGTCGAGCGAACGCGTGACGTGGCTCGTGCTCGCTGCGCCGGGCAGCGTGCTCACCGTGCGTGGCACGGCACCGTGGACCGTGCCCGTGGCGCGCGAGGTCAAGCCGTGAGCGCAGCCGTCCACGCAATCGGCGCGATGCTCGTGCTCGCCGCGCTCGCTCGATCCCAGGACGCAGAGACGCCGCCGGTCGTGGCCGAAACGCGCCCAGCGCAAGCATCGGTGCAAGCGCCGGTGCAAGCGCCGGTGCAAGCGCCGGTGCAAGCGCCGGCGACGGCCGACACCGTGTACGGCTACACGCGCTTCAAGGAGGAGCTCGACCGCCTCGTGCGTGATTTCTCCGGTCAAGCGCGTGTCGAACGAATCGGTGAGAGTCGACAAGGACGCGAGCTCTCGCTTCTCGTCGTGAGCGATCCGCGCGGTGATGAAGGGGCGCAGAAACCGGCCCTGCTCGTGTGCGCGGAACTCGGCGCCCCGGATGGAGGCGCGCGCGCCGCGCGTGCTCTCGTCGACACCGCGCGGCAGCTCTTGTCGCGCGCGCCGTCCGAGCCGCGCGTCGCCGCGTTGCTCGAGAACTGCACGCTGTACTTCGTGCCCGCGCTCGATCCCGACCGCGCGTTCGGCGAGACGCGCCTCAGTGCCGCGCTGCGCGACGACGCGCCGCGCCTCGCGGTCGACTTCCCCACTGATTGGACCCCGCAAGCCGATCGATTCACGCCGTATCCGCTGTCCGAGCCGGAGAGCCGCGCCGCTGTCGCGCTGCTCCGCTCGCACGCGAACCTGTCCGCCGTGTTGATGTTCACGAATCGTCCGCGCACGGCGCGACCAAACCTGGCTGTCGATTCGAACCAGATCGACGCGAGCACCGCCCTGCTCGTGCCGTACGCGGCCGTACTCCACGCGCCGGGGAGCCTCGAGGCGTACTGCGAGGGCCGCCTGGGACAGCGCGTGTACTTCTGCACTCCCTGGGGCGCGCCGAACGCAGAAGGTGATCCCGCGCTCGACCTCGCGGGTGCGGAGCGCGCTGTCGCGTCGCTCGCGGCGGATCTGCCGCGCCTCGTCTGCGATCCGCCGAACGTCGAGCGGCTCCGCGCGAACCTCTGGCTCGTCGATGCGTCGATTCACAACACAGGACGTCTGCCGACCGCGCTCGATGCGGGCCTCGCGCGGCGCACCGGACTCGACGTGCGACTGCGAACGAGCGGCGCAAAGGTGGTCGGCGTCGCGCAGCAACGCAGCGGCGGCGGTTTCGAGAGCCTGCCGTGGACGGCCGACGCGTGTCGCCTGGGACACTTGGCGGGCGGCGACGGTCTGACCGTGCGCCTCGTCGTGGAAGCAGAGGAGAACAGCTCGCTCGAGCTCTCCTTCGATGCGCCGCGCGCCGGTGAGAGCCGCGTGCTCGTGCCGCTCCTCTGAGCGCGCGCTCGCGGATCAGCGGCGCTTGAAGCGCTCTTCCAGTTCGGGCAGCCCCGCGAGCACGATGCGACCGATCGCCAGGAGGCTCTCCTTCGAGCAATTCTCCAGCGTGTCCTTCGACGTGTGCCAGTAGCTGTTGTGCGGCCCGTAGTCGAGGTCGATCAGATCGATGCTGGGGATCCCGATGTTCATGAAGGACAGATGGTCGTCCTTGATCGCGTCCTGGCGGCCGTCGACGTGAGCCGCGAGTCCTATCTTCCGCGCGGCGCCGAAAAAGATGTCGATGAGTCGCTTGTCCGAATACGTGTCGCGGAACAGCTTGAGGTCCTTGTCGCCGACGATGTCGAGCAAGACGCACGCGCGGACCTTCTCGGCGGCGCCGCTCTTCTTCAAGTGCTCGGCGTGATGTCGCGAGCCGTACGTGTTGTCGAGACCTTCCCACTCCCAGCGGATCGCTTCCTCGCCGTCGACGAACAAGAATCGGTAGGTGAGGGGTCGAGTCGGGCCGCGCGCGAGCACGCGCGCGAGCTCGAGCAGCACCACGGTTCCCGAACCCGAGTCGTTCGCGCCTTGGAACGGTTCGTTGCCGCGCTTCGCGTCGAAGTGCGTGTCGAGAAGTACGGTCTCCGCGCTCGTCCCGTCGCCCGGA
>JANOFY010000261.1:0-2652 GCA_031413895.1 Planctomycetota bacterium
CAGCTCCAGGACGGGGCCCGCGGTGATGACCTTGCCGAGGAGACGCAGCTTGGTGTCGACGCGGCCGCCCTTCTGGGCGTGGGCGCGGCTGTCCAGCACGTACTCGGGGTTGTTGTAATAGTCGATGAGCGTGCGCCGCGCTTCGTCGACCTGCGCTCGCTCGGAAGAAGGAGTGGAACGAATGTGATGACTCCAACACCGCAGTTCCGGTACGAGCTGTTCTTTAGCGCGCCCCGTCGGTGGAGAAAAGGGCGCGCGAAGTGGACCCCGAGGCTTGACAGCTTCGTCCGTGTCGACGTAGAGACCGACCATGCGAACACTTGCCATGGACGAACAGCACGTCGCGAAGAATCTGGCGAAGTTCGGGGAGGCGAATCTCAGCCCCGCGAACATCCTCGGCACGCAGCGAACGGTCTTCGGCCAGCTCGGCGTGGTCGGTGCCGTGCAGCGAACCGCAGCCAACGACTTCATCCTGCTCGGCCAGCCCTTCGAGGAGGGCGGGAAGTTCTACTCGAAGATCTTCAACCACGAGGTGTACGGCGGCGCCGAGCCGCCGACCCAAGGGAGCTTCGGGGCGCGGGACACCTGCGCGCGAGTTCGACATAACGTCGTGAATGGCGTGCCCTGGGCGTGGGAGCACGAGGGGGACGACGAGGGCGGCGTCCGGCACTTTTACGCGGGCATCGCCGCTGAGGCCAAGGATCGCCGTGTGCTCTTCAACGTGCACTGGCAGGACGGGTGGGCGTCGCTGTTTCACGAGCCAACCCACGAGGCCGCTCCCATGGGGGGTGGAATCGGGACCGCGCCGTTGTGGTGCTACGAGGGGTACTGCGAGATCTTCGCGGCCAAGATCGCGCAGCTGTGCGGTGTCGACTACACCGCCTACGCGAATGACCTCTACTCGCCCTTCGCGACCGAGGTCAAGAAGCTGATCGCGTTCACCTCGGAGGAGTTTTTCGCTCGCGCGTACTTCACGAACGACGACTGGGCGTACAATCTCCTCTGCCCCCTCTTCTACAAGACGGTGAGGGGCCCAGCGTTCAATCTCGAGCCGGCGATTCCACAGCAGTACGTGCTGAGCGGTGTCGCGAGCCAGGTGCCAGCGCCGATCAAGGAGCTGGTTCAGAAGGTCGCCCGACCGATGGACATTCCTGACTGGTACCGGCGCTGGGTGCGGCTCTATGGCCGCGGTGCGCTCATGCCGGCCGTGCCCGCTGCCCCGGGCCTTGCGCAACCAGGCGCTCAGCACCACCCCCCGCCTCCGCCACCGATGATGGGCGCGAAGTTCGGGGCACCACCGTCCCCGCCAGCGGCATTCGCACCGCCTCCGCCACCCGGCGGCGCGAACGTCGGCGGCCTGCCGCCGGCCAGCTTCACGGGCGTGAATCCTCCTACCGGCTGGGCCGGGCTGAAGTAGTGAGCTGGCTGAGGCTGGCGACGGAAGAATCCTTCGATTCTCACGGACGCGAGTCTGCCTTCGCGCGCCCGTCGGCGTCGGTGTCGGGAGCGAGCGGAACGGCGGCATTCTGCTGCGGATACCAAGCGATCTCGTTGTCGTGCTGCGACGCGGAGAGCACGTCCGTGTCGCCGTCGCCGTCCAGATCCGCCGCGTAGACCGAGAACGCGCCCTCGGCGGCGGTCGAGATGGCATTCTCGTTCCACCCGCCCAGCTCTGGCGTGGCGTCGTTCTCGTACCAGGCGATCTTGTTGTCGAGCTGCGAGGCGGAGAGCACGTCGGTGTCGCCGTCGCCGTCCAGGTCCGCCGCGAACACCGACTTCGCGCCGGCCGCGGCGGTCGAGATCGCGTGCTCGGTCCAGGCGCCGGTGGCTGGCGTCCCGTCGTTCTCGTACCAGGCGATCTTGCTGTCGAGCTGCGAGGCGGAGAGCACGTCCGTGTCGCCGTCGCCGTCCAGATCGGCCGCGAAGACCGAGAACGCTCCGTGCGCGGAGGTCGAGATCTCGTGGGCGGTCCAGGCGCCCTGCGCTGGCGTTCCATCATTCTCGTACCAGGCGATTTTGTCGTCGGTGATCGAGGCGGAGAGCACATCGACATCGCCGTCGCCGTCCAGATCGGCTGCGAAGACCGAAGCCGCGCCGATCGCGGAGGTCGAGATCGCATGCTCGGTCCACGAGCCCTGCGCTGGCGTTCCGTCGTTCTCGTACCAGGCGATCTCGTTGTCGAAGAAGGACGCCGACAGCACGTCCGTGTCACCGTCGCCGTCCACGTCCAGCGCGAACACCGAGGCAGCGCCGTTGGCGGCAATCGAGATCTCGTGCCCGATCCAGGCACCGACGGCGGGCGTTCCGTCGTTCTCGTACCAGGTGATCCGGTCGTCGTAGTACGATGCGGAGAGCGCATCCGTATCGCCGTCGCCGTCCACGTCCGCCGCGAACACCGAGTACGCGCCGTTGGCGTCGGTCGAGATCGCACGCTCGGCCCACTTGCTCCGCAACGGGGTCCCGTCGTTCTCGTACCAGGCGATCTTGTTGTCGTGGTTCGACCCGGGCGTACACGGACATCGCGTACGAAGAGAAGATCGTCGATGCGGCGTGCATGACGCTGGTGATGAAACCCGAGACCTTCGACGTGCTGGTGATGCCCAACTTGTACGGCGACATCGTGTCGGATCTGTGCGCGGGCCTGGTGGGCGG
>JANOFY010000262.1:0-4771 GCA_031413895.1 Planctomycetota bacterium
AACTGTCGACGCCGCCGCTCATGGCGACAACCCAGCGTTCATCAGTGGAAGGAGGAGTCATGACGGAGCCCTGCCGCGGAGCTTTCGATCGGCGCCCGATTCTAGTAGCTTCTCGGCCCCAATTTCAGGGCGCTGGCCGGAGTCGACGACCCGGACGCACCGCGCACCCTAGGCCCAGGCTCGAAGAACCCGATGCTGCTCCTTCCTCTCCTCGCGTTGATCCAAGAGACGCCCGCTCCCGCCACGACGCCGCCGCCGGGCGGCATGGGCGACCTCTTCGGTGGGATGATGATCCCGCTGATCCTGTGCATGGCCGTCTTTTACTTCTTCATGATCGGCCCCGAGCGGAAGGCGCGCAAGAAGCGCGAGCAGATGCTCAAGACCCTGGAGAAGGGCGCGAAGGTGATGCTCACGAGTGGCTTCTACGGCACGATCGCCGCGGTGAACGAGCAGATCGTGACGATTCAACTCGGCGACGGCGTCCGCGTGCGTTGCTCGCTGTCCTCCGTTCAGACCGTGCTCGAAGACGAAGGCGCGAAGGAGAAGGACAAAGAGAAAGAGTTGAAGGAGAAGGAAAAGGTCAGCTAGTCGCACGCAGCCGCTCGCGAAGTCGCGCACGGGGCGCGCCGTGAGCGGACGCGCGCGCCGCACGTTGCGCAGGCTCGTGGCTTCCCTCTCCCCCGCGGTCTTCGTGCGGTTCTACTCACCCACCGACCCCGAGCTCGGCGCGCTCGGCGAAGAGGTCGCCGCCCGGCACTTGCGAGCGCGCGGCTACACGATCCTCGGCCGGCGCGTGAAGAGCCCGCTCGGCGAGATCGACGTCCTCGCGCGCGACGGCGCGACGACCGTGTGCGTTGAAGTGAAGAGTGGTCGAGTCTCCGCCGTGCTGCGTCGAAAAGGGGAGCCGCGCACGCTCGATTTGCGCTGGCGACCGGGTCTGCGGGTCGACCGCTCGCGGCTCGCGAGGCTCCGTCGCTGCGCGCGCGCTCTCGCGCGCACGGACCGGCGGCCTGCGCGCGCGGACCTCATCGAGGTCCTGCTCGACGCGGAGGCGATGCGCTGGCACGTGATCCATCACCAGCACCCGCGTGAACCGCTGCGATCCGGAGGCGCCTTTCGACCGTCGTGAACGCGCCGCCTACAATCCCCGGAACGCGCCCCCCGCGAACTGTTTTCATGCCGGGGGGCATGGCCGTCCGATGCTAGGTCCGTCCGCCCCGGTCCCCACCACGACTCCCGCCCCGCGCCTTAGATCGACCGGCACCTGATGCTGCGCGTCCTCCACCATTATCTTCCGATCCGCAAGGCCCTGCTCATCCTGAGCGAGACGGTCTGGATGACGCTCGTGCTGCTCGTCTTCATGACGGCGCACCTGTGGAGCCCGTCGTTCGAGACCAAGCAGGCGCTGACGCGCCTCCTGCCTGCGATGAACGTGGAAGACGCGTGGGTGCGCTGCATCCTCTCGTGCGTCGTGATCTCGGTGATGGCGCAGCTCGCGATCGCGTTCAACGAGCTGTACGACGTGCGCGTGTCGAGCTCGCGCTACGACCGCGCGGCACGCTTCGTCGAATCGACCGGGTCGGCGCTCGCGCTGGCGCTCGGCGCCGTCGTGATCTGCGACACGTGGGGACTGCGCCAAGTGCTCGACTTCCCGCCGCTGTCGATCACGCAGGTCGCGCAGTCGCTCGTCTTCGCGATGCTGGCCGGCTTCGTGCTGCTCTACAACTGGCGCACGCTGTTCCATTTCGCGCTGCGCCGCGCCGCGTTCAGCGAGCGCGTGCTCATCTACGGCGCGGGCGGATCCGCGCACGGACTTGCGCGTGAGATCCTGGAACGTCCCGACGCCGGATTCGAAGTCGTGGGGATCGTGCCCGGACCGTCGTTCGCCTCACGTCGCGGCAACGGCAAGAAGCGCACGTTCGAGAATCCGCCCGAGATCCCGGCGGGTTGGCCGGAGATCCCCGACGACGTGGCGACCGACGCGGGGGCTGCGGCTGCGCGCACGCCGACGCCCGCGCCCGCGCTGAAGGTCGCACCGCGCACGGCGACGAGCGATCTCACGAGCGCGCTCGTGCTCGACCCGCTGCCGCCGTGGACGGTCGCGCCGGTGCTCGAGCCTGGACTCGCTCCGACGCCGAGCAGCGCGGAAGCCCCCGCCACGACGACGCTCTACGATCTCGTCACGAAGCATCGCGTGGACGTCCTGGTGGTCGCGCTGGAGGATCGTCGCGAAGGACTGCCGACCGAGCAGCTCCTTCAATGTCGACTCGCGGGAGTGTCCGTCGTGGAGCAGGAGGCGCTCTACGAGCGGATCACGGGCAAGATCGCCGTGCAGGCGCTCCGGCCGTCGTACTTGATCTTCAACGAGGGCTTCAGCCGTCAGGCTTGGAACGAGCTCGCGAAACGCATGCTCGATCTCGCGTGCTCGCTCGTCGTGCTGCTCCTGACGTGGCCGCTGATGCTCGCCACGGCGATCGCAGTGCGACTCGACTCGCCCGGACCGATCCTGTTCGCGCAAGAGCGCGTCGGCCGCGACGGACATTCGTTCACACTCTTCAAGTTCCGCAGCATGCGCGCGGACGCGGAGCAGCTCTCCGGGCCCGTGTGGGCGACGCAGGACGATCCGCGCATCACGCGCTCGGGCAAGTTCATCCGGCGCACGCGACTCGACGAGTTGCCGCAGCTGTTCAATGTCCTCGCCGGCCACATGTCGATGATCGGACCGCGCCCGGAGCGCCCCCACTTCGTCGACGAGCTCGCGAAGAAGATCCCGTACTACCGGCAGCGTCACATCGTGAAGCCCGGGTTGACCGGCTGGGCGCAGATCAATTACCGGTACGGGGCCTCGCTGGAGGACGCGATCCAGAAGCTTCAGTACGACCTGTTCTACATCAAGAACATGTCGCTGCTGTTCGACCTCTCGATCCTCTTCAACACCGTGAAGATCGTCATCCTGCGCAAAGGGACGTAGCGACACACGCGGATCGCGCGTAGCTTCATTGGGGAGATGAAACGGCCCTCCCGCAGCGCCTCGTTGCTCGCGCTACTCGCTGCCCCGACGTTCGCCGGCGGCACGCCCGAGAACGCGCTCCTCATCGTCGATCCGTCGAACGCGGAGTCGCTCTACGTCGCCAACTACTACAAGGAAGCGCGCGACCTCCCCGACGCGAACGTGATCTACATGGCGCCGAACCCGGGGAGTTACTCTGCGTTCGCCCTGAGCACGCTGCCGGCCTTCACGGACACGCTCGAGAGCCGCGGCCTCTCCGATCACATCGACTACGTCGTGATTCCGCCGGGCGGATCGTTCTATCTCGCGGCGAGCGGACTCGTCAGCGACATGTGCTTCCCGGTCAATCGCTTCTCGACGACCGCGCCGTACACGATGGCGTTCTCGGCAGCATTGATCCAGGCCGGAGGAATCGCGTCGAACTTCTCCAACGGCTACTACCGGAACGACGACCTCGCACTGGCCTTCGACAGCAACCAGAACTGGTTCATCGGGCAGTGGAACGAGTCGCCCTCCGCGAAGCGCCACTACATCGCCGCGATGCTCGGCTACACGGGACCGCTCGGCAACACGCTCGCCGAGGTGCTCGCGATGATCGACCGCAGCGTCGCGGTCGACGACACACAGCCGCTCGGCACCGTCTACTACATGCAGACGACGGACGCCGCGCGCTCGAGCCCGCGGCACGGTCTCTATCCGAGCGCGGTCGCGAGCCTCACAGCGCTCGGACATCCCGCGCAGCACCTCTTCGCCGACCTTCCCTTCGGGCAGCACGACGGCTTGGGAATCATGACCGGCCTCGCCGCGCCGGACATCAACAACGCCAACCTGACGCTGTTGCCGGGCAGCTTCGCCGATCACTTGACGAGCTACGCCGCGACGTTCGACGAAGGCTCGCAGACGAAGATGTCGCGCTGGATCTCGAAGGGCGCGAGCGGGACGTCGGGCGCCGTGGAGGAGCCGTGCAACTATTCGGGCAAGTTCCCGCGCGCGCGGCTGCACGTGTTCTATGCGCAGGGCCTGTCGCTCGGCGAAGCGTGGCTCCGCAGCATGCAGTTCGCGCCGTTCCAGACGCTGTTCACGGGCGATCCGCTGACGCGTCCGTTCGCCCACATTCCAGCGGTGAGCTTGTCCGGAGTTCCCGTCACTCCCGCGTCGAACGCGATCGTGCTCACGCCGAGCGCGACGACGACGCATCCGAGCGCGCAGATCGCGAGCTTCGAGCTGCTCGTCGACGGACGCACGCACGCGCAGGCCATGTCTGGCGGAACGTTCGCTCTCGACACGACCGCCCTCGCCGACGGTTGGCACGAGCTGCGCGCGCTCGCCTACGACGACACGGGCGTGAAAAGCGCCGGTCGCACCGTGGACTGGATCGACGTCCAGAATCACGGACAAGCGTGCACGCTCGGTGTCGCGCCCGCGAGCGGCAACCTCTCGCAGCGCTTCGACTTCTCGATCAGCACGAGCGGCGGTGCGCTCGCGTCGCTGCGCCTCCTGCACAACGGACGCGTGGTCGCATCGAGCGCAACCTCCCCCGCTGTTCTCTCCGTGCACGGCTGCATGCTCGGAGCTGGTCGCTCGCGTCTCGTCGCAGAAGCGACGTTCACGGACCAGAGCGTCGCGCGCAGCGCGCCGATCGAAGTCGACGTCGCGAACGCCTCTGGGCCGGTGAGCGGCACCGCGCCGACCGCGTACAGCTACACGAAGTCGATGCGCAGCGATCGAGTGGCGGTGGTCGAGCTACCGGCGACGTTCGAC
>JANOFY010000263.1:0-6406 GCA_031413895.1 Planctomycetota bacterium
CGCCCGGCGCGCCGGCGAGCGCGTCGACTTCGAGGCCCGAATCATCCGCCAGCGCCCACAGGCCGCTCGCGCGAGCGGCTGCGATCGCTTTCTTGGCGGCGTTGCCGCGGAACGTCGGAAGGTCCTCGATCACGGGGGCGAGTCCACCGATGTCGCTCGGCAGCACGATCTGCACGTCGAAAGCATCGATTTCGGCGAGCAGGCGTTCGAGCTCGCGCAGCTTCTTCTTGTTCGCGCTGGCGAGGAGGAGTTTCATCGCGCGACGGATGGTAGCCCGCGCGGCACGCGAGTACGCTCGCGCGCGGACCTCAGGGTTGACGATTGCCGAGCGACCACAAGCTTCCCCCGCTTCCGGTGCCGCGCACCGCACCGCCTCGGACGGCCGTCGGCCGTTGGATGACCGCGGGCGGGGAGCCCGGCGGCTCCCACACCGCCGACGCCGCGCAGCCCTGGTACAAGGTCCTGTGGCTCACCGGTGTCGACTACTTCTCGACGCTTGGATACCAGCCCGGCATTGCGCTTCTCGCTGCCGGCGCTCTCTCGCCCATCGCCACAGCGATCCTCGTCGCTGTGACGCTCTTCGGTGCGGTTCCGGTGTACGCGCAGGTTGCGCGCCGTTCCTACGCCGGCCAGGGATCGATCGCGATGCTCGAGTCGCTGCTCTCGGGCTGGTGGGGCAAGTTCCTCGTGCTGGCGCTCCTGGGATTCGCAGCCACGGACTTCGTGATCACGATGACTCTGTCCGCGGCCGACGCAGCCAAACACGCGGTCGAGAACCCGTTCCTGCACGACGCGCTGGGCGACTCGCAGCTCTCGATCACGTTGCTCCTGCTCGCGCTGCTCGCCGCGGTCTTCCTCAAGGGCTTCCGCGACGCGATAAAGGTCGCGACCGCGGTGGCGGTGCCGTACATCCTGCTCAACCTCTTCGTGCTGCTCCGCGGGCTCTTCGAGATCAGCAGCAGGCCGGAGCTCATCGACGCCTGGACCGGCGAGCTCTCCGTCCACGGGGATTGGACGATGATGCTGCTCGCGTCCGCGATCGTTTTTCCGAAACTCGCACTCGGACTGAGCGGATTCGAGACGGGGGTCTCGGTGATGTCCCACGTCGCGGGCGATGCGCGGGACGCGGACTCAGTGACACCGTGGGGTCGCATCCGTGCGACGCGCAAGCTGCTCGTGGCCGCGGCGCTGATCATGAGCGTGATGCTCCTGCTCTCGAGCTTCGTCAGCACGCTCCTGATTCCTCGCGCGGCGTACGGAGAGCATGGCGAAGCCGCGGGGCGCGCGATCGCTTACCTCGCCCACGAGCTCCTCGGTCATGGATTCGGCACGGTCTACGACTTCGTCACGATCGCGATCTTGTGGTTCGCCGGAGCGTCGGCGATGGCCGGGCTGCTCAACGTGATCCCGCGCTACTTGCCGCGCTTCGGCATGGCTCCGCAGTGGACGAGCTACCGCCGTCCGCTGGTGCTCGTGCTCTTCGCGATCTGCGTGCTCGTCACGTGGGCCTTCGATGCCGACGTCGAGGCGCAGGCCGGCGCCTACGCGACCGGAGTGCTCGTGCTGATGCTCTCGGCCGCATTCGCCGTAGCGCTCGCGCTGTGGCGCGATATCGACGGCCGAACGACCGCTGCCGGGAAGGCCCTCGTCCGCGGTCAGAGCCTCTACTTCTGGGCGGTCACCGCAGTCTTCGCCTTCACGCTCGTCGACAACGTCATCGGCCGGCCCGACGGCGTGATCATCGCGAGCCTGTTCGTGGCCGCGATCTTGGTGGTGAGCGCGGTCAGTCGCTGGCAGCGCGCCACCGAGCTGCGCGTGTCGGAGATTCAGTTCGCGGACGAAGAGTCGGCCCTGCTCTGGAAATCGATGGTGGGCAAGCGGGTGAACCTCGTGCCCCTGCGCGGGGGGACGCGCGC
Organism: Planctomycetota bacterium; assembly: GCA_031413895.1. GTDB lineage: Bacteria > Planctomycetota > UBA1135 > UBA1135 > JANLUN01. The sequence goes on from JANOFY010000263.1 coordinate 1,917, forward strand.
CACGCGCGAGAAGAAGGCCGCGGAGTTGCGCCGCTACTACGCGATCCGCGGACCGCTCGCGTTCCTGCACGTCGAGCTGATGGACAACCGCAGCGAGTTCCTCGCTCCGCTCGCGCTGCGCGTCCGGCGCGCCGGCGACGACTACGCGATCGAAGTGTCCGGCGCGATCGCGATCGCCAACACGATCGCGTACGTCAGCGAACTTCTCGATCCGATCAGTCTGTTCCTGGGGTTGACGCGCCAGAACCTGATGGCGCAGGCGGCGCGCTATCTCGTCTGGGGCGAAGGCGAGACCGGGATCATGGTGTACAAGATCCTGCTGCGGTACTGGGAGTGGACCGCCGAGGACGACGACGTCCGTCCGCTCATTTTCTTGATGAGCGAGTGAGCGCTCAGCGCGGCGCCAGAGCGGCCTTCTGCAGCTCGAAGATGTGACGGATCGCGGCGCTCCCGAGCTCGAGCATCGCATCGAGCTCGCCCTTGTCGAACGGCGCGCCTTCGGCGGATCCCTGCACTTCGATGAATTGACCGTCGCCGGTCATGATCAAGTTCATGTCGACTTCGGCCTTGCTGTCCTCGGCGTACGTCAGGTCGCAGAGCGGCTCCTTGCCGACCACGCCGACCGAGACGCCGGCGACCGCGCTCTTGAGCGGCCAGCCGCGGAGGATGCGCCGTCCGTCCATGTGCATCAGGAGATCGTGCAGTGCGACGTACGCGCCGCTGATCGCGGTCGTGCGCGTGCCACCGTCGGCTTGGATCACGTCGCAGTCGACCCAGATCGTCCGCTCCGTCATCTTCGTGAGGTCCATCACGCCGCGCAGCGAGCGCGAGATGAGTCGCTGGATCTCGACCGATCGCCCGTCGACCGATCCGATGCGGTCGCGCGACTTGCGCGTTTCCGTCGACGAGGGAAGCATCGAATACTCGGCGGTGAGCCAACCGCGGCCTTTGCCCTGCAAAAAGGGCGGCACGCCGTCTTGCACCATCGCGGTGCACAAGACGCGCGTGTTTCCGAACGACGCCAGCACCGAGCCCGGCGCGCGGTTCGTGAAGCCGCGCTGGAACGTGATGGGGCGTAGATCCCCGGCGTTGCGTCCGTCAATTCGAGGCATCGTGTGTTCCGTGCGCGTGCGCCACCGCGCGAATCAAGCGCGACTGCGGCGAATCCGCGAATCAAGCGCGAGCAGTATACGGAGCGCGCTACCCCAGGCCAGTCGCGGAGCCGGTTTGTAGGGCGGCGTGGAGCTCGCGGACGAACCCGAGGGGGACGTCGAGCAGTCCCGTGTCGGTGCGCAAGGAGAGCGAGCCGCGCTCGAGTGACAAGCCCGCGAGGACACCGCGATGCTCCTCGCCGGCGGTTCGCAGGACGACGCCGCGATCGAGGAGCCCCGTCGCTTCCAAATACATGCCGGCCAGCCGTTCGCGCGCGTGCGCGATGTCGTCGATGCGTCGCGCGAGCGAATCCATCACGCAGTCGCGTGCATGGACGACGGATACGTCGATGCCGAGCGCGCGCAGGCTCGTCACCTCGCGCTCGTTCACCAGCTCGGGCGGGAAGTCGAGCTGGCGCACGTTCATTCCGATGCCGACGACGTAATGCGGCTTCAGCGGATCGAGCCCACGCGTCTCGACGAGCACGCCGGCGAGCTTCGCGTCGCCCGCGACGACGTCGTTCGGCCACTTCAAGCGCACGTCGCTCGCACCGAGCGCGCGGACCGCGTCGAGAACCGCGAGCCCGGCCGCGATCGTGACGAGCGGGCCGTCGATGGATGCCGCAGGGGCGGGAGGCGGAGGGAGGAGCACCAAGCTCGCGTAGAGCCCCTCGTCGGCCGCGCTGTGCCATCGCCGTCCGAGCCGGCCGCGACCCGCCGTCTGTCCGCGGGCGACGTGCACATCGCCGTGCCGAGCTGTTCCCGCGGCGAGCGCAGCGAACGCGCGCTCCGACGTCGAGTCGACGAGGTCGTGGTGGATGCAGCAGAGCTCCATGTCGCTACAGTACGCGATCGCCGCCGGCGTCGCGCCGCGAGGAGGTCCCATCCGAGTTTCCGCCTGCACTCTCTGGATCGTGCTCGTCGCCGCACCGTCGGCGCACGGTCAAGCGAGTGGAATCGCCACCGCGACGGCAGTCGCTCAAGCCGGCGGAAACACCGCGCCGACGGTGTCGGTCGAAGACGAAGTGCTCGGAAACATTCGCGCACAGACGATTGGTCCCGCCGCGGTGTCCGATCTCGCGTTGCCCGACGACTTCTTGCGGCGCATCGCGGACCGCATCGTCCGCTCGTCGTACGAAGAGCGCTTCCGCATCGTCGTCAGCGCCGAGCACGCGCATGAACAGCCTTCACCGTCCAGCGCGTTGGATGCGCCGAAAGACGACGTGAAAGCGCCGATCGCTACGTGGCAGGTGCTGCTGTGGACGTGCCTCGCGGGTTTCGTCGCCGTGTTCGCCGGCCTCGTGTGGAAGGGGCGCCGGAGGACGAGCGCGTGATCCGCGGGCTGTTGCGATGCCTCGTGTCGTTGCCGGCGATGATGCCGGCTTCGGCGCAAACACCTTCGCGCATCGAAGTGCTGCGAGCTCCGCGTGTCGACTCCGTGCAGATGTGGCGTGCCGCGCTCGCGGAGGGACGGCCAGAGCTGCGCGGGTTCCGCGCGCCGCTGTTCGGCCAGGCTACGGCACGTTGGCCCGATCGCATGCCGGCGGGCGCAGCGAGCGACGCGCAGGTGCGCGCGGCGACGCTCGTCGCGAAGCGTCTCGCGCGCGACGGCCTGCTCTCGACGGCGGCGCAGGCCATCGAAGTGCTGGGTCCCGCCCAGTTTGCTTCGAGCGTCGACCTGGATCTCCTGCGCGCGATCGGGCTGCCAGTCGATCTCCTGGCGTACTTCGAGTTCGGGTCTTCCCCGGGCGAACTCGAAGACAGTGCGACCAAGACGGTTCTCCGCATCGCACACGAGCTCGCGAGCGGACGGTCGGCGAGCGATTTCGCCACGGAGCTCCGCTCCGCGAGCTTCACGTTCGCCGCGACTCGACAGGGTTTCCGTGTGAGCACCGAAGGCGGCGAGCAGTCGATCGGCACGCTGCGGCTGCAGATCGCCAACCCCGCGTACTGGTCCGGCGCAGGCGACGGCGGCTCGCTCGATCTCGCGCGACAACTGGTAAGCGAGCTCGACGGTACGTCGTTCATCGCATCGATCGAGGAGAAGCACCTCGACGCGTTCCTCGACGCGGCGCGCGCGTGGCCGCTGGCCGATGCCGCGCGGTTCATCGTCCTTCCCGAGCCGCTGCCCGTCGCGCAGTGGGCGCAGGACAACGGCAAGGCGGGCGTCGACGCGGCGGGGAAGCCGGTCGTCCTCGCGCCACGCTTCGCGAGCCGCGGCGAGGAGGCGCCGGTTTTCGTTCCGGGCGAGACGTTTCTGATCGAGAGCGTCGCGCGCGCGGGCTTGGACGTCGTGCAGTCACCGCTCCTCTTCCAAGCGGGCAACCTGCTTGCGGTGAGCGACTCCTCGCGCAAGGAACGGATCCTTCTCGTCGGCGAGGCCGAGGTTCATCGCAACATCGCGCTCGGGCTGACGCGCGAGCAAGTGCTCGACGCGCTGCGCATCGAGTTCGGTGTCGACCGCTGCGTCGTGCTCCCCGCGGTCTCGTTCCACATCGACTACGAGCTCACCGTGCGATCCAACTTGGCCGACTTGGCCGGCTCCGCTGGCGTGGTCGCGTTCGTCAACGAGTCCGCGGCCGCCGTCCGCATCATCCTGGACTGCGGGATCGATGCCCTCGCGCGTCACGGCAAGCTCGAGACGCAGCGCGCGCAGCAGGCACGCGCGGACCTCGCGGCGGGTCGGATCGATCCGTTCATGGAAACGATCGCGGCGTGTCTGGGAGCGCAGTCCCAGTCCTTCGGGCACTTTCCGGAGGAGTTCGCGGCGGCCTTCAGCGCGGGACCCGCGGACTCGGGGGTGGGCAGTCTGCAGCGATTCTTGCTCGCGCTCGACATCCTCACCGCGCACGTCGTGGGCCCGGGCGAGCTGCCCTTCGACGCGCACACGACGGCCTACCTCCGATCGTTCCTGCGCCGCGACGCGGACCGGATGGAGCTGGTGCGCGCGCTGGAGCAGCTGGGCTGGAAGATTGTGCCGATCCCGAGCCTCTCCGAGGGCAGCCGCGGCATCAACTACCTGAACGGCGTTCAGGACCGAGACCGCTATCTGATGCCGGCCTATGGCGGGATCTTCACGCCGCTGGACCAGGCCGCGCAGGCCGCTTTCGAGGCGGCGCTCGGCCCTGGTGTGCGGGTCGTCCCGATTCTGTGCGGGGAGAGCCAGCGCCGGTCCGGAGCGATTCACTGCTCCGTTTCCGTGATCCCACCTTTCTAGGTCGGACCTCGGCCAGAAAACGACCTCGAACGCGCGCCCGTTGGGGGGGGGGAGGGGGAGGGGCGCCGGGTCGAGGTATTCACGCGCTCGGACTGGGGTGAGATCGTTCGTGTGGCCGTGTG
>JANOFY010000264.1:0-4142 GCA_031413895.1 Planctomycetota bacterium
TGAGCGGCCGTCACGTCGACGACTTGATCGGGCGGTCCTTCGTCGCCGTTCTCCGATTGGACGCCCAGCATCTGTAAGTGGAGTCGCCACTTGCCCGGTTTCAGCCCCGCGAGCTGGGCGATTCCCTTAGGACCCGAGAGCTCGACCTTGGGATCCGCCGCGCCGGACCCACCCTCGATGGTTCCGCGCACGAGACACGACGCGGCTGGGCGACCGTCGGCGTGCACGACCGTGACATCGATCGTGCCGCCTTGCTCGAGCACGAAGTCGACGCCCGACTTCACTTGGTCGGGTGCGACCTTGAACGACTTCGATTCTGTCGGTTGAACGCCCTTGCCGCTCGCCTTCACCACGAGGTCGACGTCGGGCGCGACGCCGCGCAGCCGGTAGCGTCCGTCGGAGTCGCTGACCGCTTCGGAGCCTTCGTCGCCGTTCGAGATCGTCACCGCCGAATCGTCGTCCCCACCGTCGTTGACCACCATGGCCGTGAAGACCATGCGGCGCTGCTCGCCTTCGACGCGCGCGCGCTCCGCACGAACGCGCACGCCGGCGAGCGGACGCTTGTCGTGATCCTCCACGCGTCCTTCGACGATCGCCACCGGCAGATCGAGATCGAGGTCGTTCTCGCCTTCGCGCACTTTGACGTCGACTTCGAACGGCATGCTGCGCGTCGGGTGCGTCACCGACAGCCGGTAGTCACCGACCTTGACGTTCGAAAGCTCGTACTCGCCCTTGCCGTCGGTGCGCGCTTGGTCGCCGGCGCCCATCATGCTCGCGAACGACGCCTCGCCCGCGTCTTTGTCGGTGAGACGGATCGTCGCGTTCGCGAGCGGCTTTCCGGACTCCGTGATCCGGCCGGTGAGCTCGCTGCGCGTCGGCGCGACGAAGCGCAGCGTCTCGACGCCGAGTTCGACGACGAGCACGTCGCTCCAACCCGGCTCGGGCGTGCTCGGCATACCCGAGCGCCGCATCACGACCGTGCCCCGATCGCCGAACGAGAACGTGTTGCCGAGTGCATCGCGCATCTTGAAGCGGTGGCTTCCGGGGGCCAGGTGATCGAATCGGACGCGTCCTTCCGCATCGGTGATGTCGGCGCCTTCGCCGTGCAGCATCATCGGCTCGAACGCGCTCGACGGGCTCTCGTGATCGATGCCGACGCCCGCGACCGGTCGATCCTTCGAGTCGACCACCTCGACGATCACGCTGCCGCCCGGCGTGAGCCGCACGTCGCGCTCCACATCGGATGCGACGGGGAGCTCGATGACTTCGCTCGCGTGCGGTGCGAAACCGAGGGCGCTCACGAGCACACGCGCGCGCGCGCCGGGCAGGCTCGTGACGCGCGCGATCCCGTCCTTGTCCGTGCGCGAGCGCTGCGAGGCCCCGCCTCCGACCAGCGCTTCCTCTTCTTCGCCGATGCTGATGCTCATCGAATGACCGAAGTCCGCGTCCGGCTTGTCTTCGACGAGCGATACCTGCGCGCCGCTCACGGGCGCCGAGTTCGAATCGGTGACGCGCACTTTGACGACAGGCGCGCGCGGGAGCCGGATGATCCCGAGATCGTAGTCTTGTCCGTCGCTGACGAGCAGATCGGCGCGCTCGAACGGCGTGTAGCCGACGGACTCCACGCGCAGCTGCGCGCGATCCCCCGCGGCCGGCGGCGGCGGCAGGTTCGAGTAGCGCACGCGGCCCTCGGGAAACTGGCGCACGCGGCGCCCGCCCTCGTCGAGCATCGGCATGCGCCACTGATATCCCGCTTGCACGTCGAGCTCGACCACCGGCTCGCCGCTGATCGAATCGACGACCTGGAACACGATCGCGGTCTCTTGCTGATACGAGAGCTCGACGCCGTGATCGCCGGCGCGGGCGGACACGATCTGCGTGCGGCGCCGCCCCATCCACGCGCGCTCGCTGTCGCGCGCGCTGACGCCGTACGAGCCGCCGGGCACGAGACCGCGAAGCGTAAACGTGCCGTCGGGAGCGACGCGCGCTTTGCGCGGATCGCTGGAGTTGTCGATCTCGGCCTCGGCCGGCTCGAGCGAGCTGCGCTCGCCGTTCGGCGGACGCGGCAGCGCGCGGACCCACAGGTTCTTCAGCATGTCGGCCGGTGCACGAACGACGCGCCCGCTGATCTCGGTGCCGTCGGCGAGGACGAACTCGAGGTTCGCCACGGTTTGGCCCGCTCGATCGACGTCGCCTTCCTCGAACTTGTCGGGATGCTCGTCGGACGTGATCAAGAGCTTCCACGGACCGCTCGCGAGCTGGTCGACCACGAATCCGCCGCGGTCGTCCGTCGTCGCGACGGGCACGCCGCGCGGACCGCCGAAGAACGTGAAGCCCCCGGTTCCCCCGGTGCCCGTGGTCACGCGCTGCAGCGTCGCGCGCACGACGGGCCGACCCGCGGAATCGATGACGCGCCCCTTGAGGATCACGCTCGGCTCGAGGACGAGATCTCCCACGTCGTTTCGCGCGCCGGCGATCGGGCGCTCCGCGTCGTACGGCGCGAACCCGCTGGCGCGGACGGCGAATCGAACGGCGCTCTGAGCACGCGGTCGGATCTCGAACCGCCCGTCGGCGCCCGTCTTCGCCTCGACGCGGCGCGACCACGGAGCGAGTTCGGGGCCCTGGAGATCGAGCGCCTGGTCGATGTTGCCGCCCGCTCCGTCCGCGAGCACGACCGCGTTCGCGACGGGCTGCCCGGCGCCGTCGACGACGCGTCCAGTCAACGCGAACGCCGACTGTTCCGCGGCCGTCGCCGACGCGGCGACCGAACTTTGCGGCACCGGCGTCTCGGCCGGCGCTCCGGTGGACGCGTTGCGTTCACTCTGCTCCGCCGGCGGCGCCTCCAGCGCGGTCTCGTGGTGGACGAGAGCGGGCTGCGAAGCATCGCGGTCTGCCGACGGAGAGGATGCGGAGGACGTCGTGCTGCTTCGTTCGCCCACGAAGAGCCACGCTCCGACGAGCACGACGACGAGTGCAAGACCAAGGGAAACGGCGTGAAGGGGACGCATGGCTCGAGCTCCTGGATCGGGGGGATGGAGTTCAGTCGCGGAAGAGTGCCGCGCTACGCCGGCTCGTCGTATCGGTTGGTCATCTCTCGGGCTTCCCGGCGAGACTTGCACGGGTCGCACGCGTCATGGTGTCATTCCAACTCGCTGGTAGACCAGTGCGCGGTCTGTGTCCCGCGATCACGCCGGGAGAGTGCAATGCTTCGACTTCGGCCGCTCGTTTGGATCGTGGCGCTCGCAACGCTCGTGCTCACCGACACAGCGCGTGCGCAAGCTCCCAAGCCCGGGAGCAAGTTCTACGAAGACACGACCGACCTGGGCTTCAAGGTCAAGACGCCCGACGACTGGGAGCTGATCCCGCCGGCTCCCGACGATCGCAACCTGATCGCGAAGTTCGATCCGGCCCACAACAAGGAGATCCTGCTGACGCCGGACTCCGCGCTCAAGCTGCACATGTGGCTCGTGAAGCTCGATCCCCCGCCGGTCGCCGACACCGCAGAAAAGAGCGCGAACAAGCCACGCATCCGGGGCGCCAAGGATCTCACCGAGTGGATCCAATCCGAGATGGCGCGCGAGGCGAAGCTCACGTCCACCAAAGAGTTCGAGGTCAACAAGGTCAAGGCCATTGAACATGTGTTCTCGGGTGGCAACGCGAAGCGCGGCGAGTTCAAGGTCTACGCCGTGCTCTTCAAACTCCGCCCCGATGCGGACGTCGCGCTCGTCTTCAATGGGCCGGGCGAGGCGAAGCGCTGGTCGAAGTACGAGATCGAGTTCGACAAGTTCGTGCGCACGTTCCGCGCGATGGACGTGAAAACGTCGGATGCGCCCGTCGCCGCGGGCGACTCGCTGCGCGACAAGCGGCGCGCGAAGCTGCAGGCCAGCCTCGCGACGACGCCCGGATGGAAGCTCCTGGAGACGCCGAGCTACTTCGTCGTGTCGAACAGCGACGACCGTGACTTCCTAGCGGAGCTGAAGGAGCGGCTCGAAGCCATTCGGAAGTTCTACGAGGTGGACTACCCGGCGGCTCGCATCGCCGAGATCCGCGCGGCGACGCCGAAGACGGGCGACAGCTCGCAGGATCCGAATCCGGGGACCGACGTCGAGAGGCCTGCGCTGCCGGCGCATTCACTCGAGGTC
>JANOFY010000265.1:0-20425 GCA_031413895.1 Planctomycetota bacterium
GATACTTCGCGATGAACGTCCACACAACCCCATGACTTTCGCGGACGCACAGCATCGCCATCCGCAAGTCGGCGAACCCCGAGTTCAGCGTCTTCTCGGCGACGAGCGACGCGGCCCCGTTCACGCTGTTCAGCACGTTGCCGACGTTGTGCAGCACGCCGGTCGCGATCTCCGACATCCCCGCCGCGCGCGCGGCGTGAACGACCGCGGCGCGCGATTGCGACAGCTTCTCGGTCATGCTGTCGAACTCGCGTGACAGGATGCCGATCTCGTCCTTGCGCGACAGATTGAGCTTCCGCGAGAGCTCGTCGCTCTTGCCGATGTACAGCGCGTGTTCCGTCAGCGTCTTGATCGGACGGAGTACCGTGCGGTTGAGGAGCGCGAGCAGCACTTGCACCATCAAGAGGCCCGCAGCGACGGTCGAGATCAGCGCATAACGGATCGACTTGTCGCCCTCTTTCGAGATCCGGCGCGGAATGTCGGCGCGCATCGAGAGAACAGGCGCTCCTGCGATGTCCGGGAGTGTCGCGTACAAATGCAGGCTCGTGTCGTCGGGTCGGCGCACGACGATGCCAGTTCCGTTGCCCAGTTCCGTGAGCGCGCTGCGCTCGGTCGACTCGATGGCCGAGTCCGCGACGAACACCTCGAAGCGGACGTTCGTTCGCGCGATCAGCTCCTCGATGAGCTTGTCGTCGAGGTAGCGGCCCACGAACAGCGTCCCGCGCGGCGCGCCGCCGTGACGGCTGTCGAGGATCGGCCGGAACGCAACGAGCATGGGACCGCGCTCGGTGACGATCACGCCGTCGCTCGCGAGTCCGCGCGCTTGCGCCGCGACGAGCGGGTTGTCGCGCGGCAGCACGCGATCGGGCGTCGTGCGGAAGTGGTACAGCGTGTCGTCGCGCCCGTCCTCGAAGCTCAGCACGCGCCCCCACGCGACACGATTCTCCGCGTCGCAGATGAAGAGCAGGTTCATGCCATTCTTGTGAAAGGCCTCCGTGCCGAGATTCGACTCGATGTACGCTGCGTTCTGATCCTCGACGAAGCGGTACGTGTCGTCCCACGCCGCCCAACCGTCACAGCGCGCCGCCAGATTCGCGATCTCGCTGCGAATCGCGCCGCGAGCGCGATCCAAGTCCTTGCGCGCTTCGGTTTCTTCGAGCTCGATGAAGCTCTTGCGGAGGACGAGCTGCTGCATCAGGTGATCGAGCCCCGCGTACAAGAGCACGACCGCCGACAGGATGATGACGATCTTGGACTTGAGGGACATGTCTACCGGCAAACCCGGCGGTCGACCGCTTCGTGCATCAAGCGGCTCGATCGACTTCGAGCGGGGTCGCGGCACGCGCTTCCAGACTCTCCACGGTCATGTCGTTCGACGAACTCTGTTCCGCCGCCTCCTGCACGCGCAGCGGAGCGGTCGCCTGGTTGATGAGCTCGCACAGCCCGAGCAATTCGTCGCCGCTCCGCAGCCGGCAATCGGGCGGTCTCTCGCCACGGATCACCTGCTTCAGGTACACCTCGAAGCGGTACAGCGGTCCGGCGATGCGGAACGTGATGAGCACGCCGACGCAGAAGGTGAGCGGCAGGAGGACGAGGAAGGAGACGAGCAGGATCCGCTGCACGTGTCCGGGCACGCGCTCGATCAGCGCGGCGCCATCCTCGGGCAGCTCGGAAGCGAGCTCGGTCAGGCTGCTCGTGAACAGCAAGAACTGCAGCGTGAGCGCCAGCGCGGACATGCCGACGAACGCGCTGATGAGCTTGAATTGCAGCTGGGGTTGGATCAGCTTGATCCGTCGTTTGTGCTGGGGCATGACGATCCGCGGTGTGGGGTCCGCGCGCGTCCTCCTGGATCGACGCGCGGGCCGGGCGATCATGAGCACGCGCCTATTCGCGTTGCCGACCAGATCGGCTCGCGCGGATCAGCTACCCAGCCGCATTGCCGACCATGCGGCTGCGTCAGGCGGAAGATCTTTCTCGGTGATCGTGCGCAGCGCGTTCCAGGCCGCCATGCGCAGGATCATGTCGTCGTGGCGGAGGGCCTCGATCAGCCCCGGCAGCGCAGCCCTCGACTCGAGCTGCCCGAGCGTCCTGCACGCCAGCGTCGCGACGTCGACGTCGTTGTGCGTGACGAGCTGGACGACCTCGCTCGCGAGCGCGTGACGGAACAGGTGCCGCGTAGCGATCTTCGTCAGCGCGATCTTGGCCCTGTCCGAGTGCGCGCCGCGCAGGTCCGCAAGCACTGACGGCCATTCGTCGTGCCACCACTCGCGCTCGGATTGATACCAGCTCGTCCAGCGCTCGGGAGTCTCGGCGATGCCAAGGCTGGTGATGCGTTTCAAGGACCACAGCGCATTGGCACGCAGCCCGCGACGCGAGCTCTTGAGCAGCGCGATGAGCTGCGGGATCGACTCGCAGTCGTCCAGGTAGCCGACCGCCAGGATCGCCTCCGGGAGCGCGATGGGATCGGCCTCGAGCACGAAGCGCCGCACGTTCGACAGCACGTCCTCCCCCATCGGACGAGGGAGCGCGCCCGACATGCGGCCGATCGAGACGAGCAGCAAGGGCCGGAGCTCGTCGTCTCGGTGCAAAAGGCGCGACAAGAGCCGCAGACCTTCGGACGATTCCGCACGCGCGACGGCGCGGACGATCGCGGGACGCAAGGTCGTCGGCGTCGTGTGATACGACCGCTCGAGTGCGGCGTACGTCGAGAGATCGCGCGCGAGGAGCGCGTCGACCGTCGATTCCAGCGCGCGCTCCACGCTCGCGTCGCCCGAGGCGTCGTTCGCGAAGCGCAGGATCAGGCTCACATCGCGCGCGCACGAGGTCTCGGCCAGGATTCGCAGCGCAGCGATCCGAACGTCCGAAGTCGCATGCACCGTGGCTCGGCTCTCGAGGAATGGAGTGAGCCGCACTGCGGGCATGAGGCAAAATGCGTAGAGCAGCGTCGACTCCGTGCGATCAACGGAAGTCTCGGTCGACTCGACCGACGTTCGCAGTGCATCGAAGAGCCACGGGAGTACGTCTGGTCCGAGCGCGGCGAGTTCCTGACCGGCGACTTCCACGGGCAATGCCGGGTCGGCTACGACATCGGAAAGGATGCGCTGCACGCGTTCCGGCGTCGTGCGCTGCGTGGCGCGCGGTTCCAGCGGGTCGCCGGTCGGATCGAATGGGACGGCGGCCGCGGTTCCCGCAAGGAGAGCAGCCAACACCAGCGCCAGCCCGACGAACGATCCGATTCGCATGTCGCGCATCCCTCTCTCAACGCGCAGTCTTCAAAACTTTTAATGTGACGGCCGCGACGCCGGCGAGCGGATCTTCGCCGTTGTCGACTTGAGCGTCCTTCCCTTCCGGCGGGACGATTCCGTTGAGCTGCATCACGCTCAGCGGGTCGAGCCGCATCTGCACGATCGGCACGTCGGGTAGCTCGACGAGGCGCCAGGCGAGCATCTGTGGCAGCGCACCGCCGACGTCGACAGGTACGGTCAACGCGCGGTCGAAGTGAAGCTTGGCGCCGTCACCGACCGTCAACTGCTGGGCGGCGATGGCACCGAAGAGCTCCAGCTCGGCCGGCACGCTGATCGCCGCCGCGGGGGCGTACACACTTCCATAGAAGGTGCCGGTCGACGCGAAGGTCGCCGGTGGATCGGGAATCAGGTCGCCGTTCCGATCGACCGTCTCGCTGGCTGCGATCTGGAGCGAGACCTGCGTCGGATCCTGCGACACTCCCGTGTACATCGATTTTGCGGCCATGTTCAGGTAGTCGCGCACGTAGATGTGGACCGGACCGCCGCTCGCGTTGACTATCAAGGTGGCGCCGGCATCGAGTTCAAGCGCGCCGACGACCATCGTCGCCGGACCGACGATGACGGCGGTCGCGCCCGGGCGGACGCGCAGGGTGCCGAAGCTCGACTCCTGGGGATAAAGCACGAGCGGGGTGCGAACGGTGCCGTGATCGACGTCGCCCGCGCTCGCGAGCGATGGCACTTCGAGCGCAGGCAAGTTCGCGGCCGAGCTGCGCGGTGCGGTCGATCCGGTGATCGTGACTCCCGTCCCGCGCACCACGCTGCCCTCGGGGCCGGGCTGCGCGTCTCCGTCGATGTGCGTCTCCGTGCGTCCCCCGGGCAGCAAGATGTCCGCGTTGCAGCCCACGCGTGAACCAACCGGCGGTTCTGCGACTGCGCCGCCGTCTACCATGCCGCCCAAACCATCTAGCGCGCCGGCACCACCGCCGCCTTGCTGGCTCGCGTACGTTCCGCGCCGCGAGTCGTAACCGTCGATCGTGACGCCCTGCCCGATGGTCAATCCTTGATCACCGAAGACACCGAGCGCGCCGACCGATTCCGGAATGTTCTCGACGACGATCGAGAGCGCACTTCGACCCGTGCCGCACATGCCGATGCTCGTCAGCGTGCGCCGGCCTTCGCCTTCGTCGACGGCTTCGACCCAGAACGCGCCGTTCGCGAAGCGCGCCGGGATCGTGCCGTTGGCGACGTTTCCGCTCTTGCCTGCGACGAGACCCGCATACGCTTCCGCCAAGCCGGCCTCGGCGATGTAGAACGCGCGCTTGGCGTCGACGGACGAGCTCTGCTCGCGATTCTTGCTCATGCTGAGCTGGAGGTAGGCCATGCTCAGCACCGAAACGACCATGACGACGACCAGTGCCGCGACGATTGCAGCCCCCGATCGATCGCCGCGCGACTTCACGTTTGCCCGCATCCGCCTGATTGCCATGAGTCGTCCTCTCAGTTCCTACACGTCACGCGCGCTTCGAGCGTGCGAGTGATCCACGTGCCGTCGGCCGCCTTGCGCGCGATGGTGAGCTGCACCAGCACGCTGTTGCCCTCGAGCACGAAGTTGAGCCCTTTCTCGTCGATGAGCCCGTTGCCGTTGTCGTCGTCTCCGTTGAGCGTCTCGCCCTCGAGGAACTCCGCCGCCCACTTGGTCCACACGCTGTTGCGCTCGCTCTCGGTGCCGGGGTTCTCGGCCCACGTCACCTGATGGAAACCGGCCGCGTTCGTGAGCGTGATGCGCTGCGCGTTGCCTTCCAGGATCGCGCCGCCCTGCAACCCTTGGCTCGTGGTGAAGTTGAGTTCCGGCGTGCTCGCGGGAGCGGCGGGCGTCTGGAACAGCGTGGCGCGGCTCGCGCCCACCACCGCGAGCGCGATGCGGTCGAGCGTGCGGCGCGCCTGCGTCTCGGCCTCGAAGACCGTCGTCTGCGAGCCGAAGGCCTTCGAGCTGTCGCCGAGCACCATGTACACGTTGCCGATCACGAGGCCGAGCAATGCGATCGCGATCATCACCTCGATGAGCGTGAAACCCGATCGAAGTGAACTCCCCGAGCAAGGCGAGTTCAGCCCACGACGCGAGTGGATACGGCGACGCGAATTCCCTGAGCAGCGCGAGTCCATGCGTGACTTCATAGCGCCGAGAACATCGTGTACAGGGTGAAGTTGCGCGTGGCGCCCTGGCCCGCAGTAGGCATCCATTCCACCGTCACACGAATCGGCAGGAGGATGAAATCCGCGGCGTGATTGGCTTCGTCCACGGCGCCATCGCCGTTGAGATCGCGCGGCGTGCTGAGGTTTTCGTCGACGAGGTCTTCGCGCAGCTGTGAGTCGAGCGCCGGAAACGTGATGCGGCCGATACATGCGCCGGCGCTCGTCGGAGCCAGATCTTGCACCGAGAAGCAGCTGCCCGGAGCCGTGCCTGCGCCACCCGGATCGTCGAGCGGTGTGTCGTTGTACAGCGCGAAGACTTGTGAGAATGGATGGTTGCGCATCTCCTCGAGCTGGCTCCGCGCGGCTTCGGCGGCGATCGCCTTCTCGCGACCGACAGGGTCGAGGCGCAGCGACGCGCCGAGCGTCGTTCCGAACTGCGAGAGCGAGATCGCGAGGATCGCCATCACGACGACGACCTCGATCAGAGTGAGCCCGCTCCGGCGATCGAGTTTCGCGTCGCTTGCGCGAACGAATCGTCCGCGTTGCGCTCGCGCCCGTGATCGTGGCGCAGCGATTTCGGTCGGTGAATGCATTCTCGTCCGTCCTGACGCGCGTCCCGTCTCTGCCGAGAGGCCCACGCGAAAGACAGCCACTTATCGAGAGTCGCTGCTGCGACAATTGACGCTTCCTGAGCTTGTTCTTCAGGAATTCGCGAGATCGAAAGCCCGGATCGGCCAGGGATTCCGGGCAAGGATGGCTCGACGCGCGATCCGAACGCACGAACAGCGTGAAAACGTTCCGCCGATGCGGAACGCACTTCCGATCGACGGGGCTAGGTCGTCGCGCGGCCGCGCGCGAGCGGCACGGGACCTGTCGCGGCGGTGGAGAGGCCGCGGACCGATGCGCGCACAGCGTCCGCCATCGGTTCGATCGCGCGCGTCGGAAGCTCGGGATACACCGGCAGGTACACCATGCGCGCGAGGAGTTGTCGCGCGTCGCGCGCGTCGAGGCTCGGGCGATCCTTCGGCGCGGGAACGACGGCGAGGCTCGCTGCACGTGTCGCGTCGAAGCCGGCCGCGCGCAGATCCGCGACCAGGCGCGCCGGATCGTCGGCGAGGATCGTGAAGACCCAGTAGCTGTGCTGCATGGCCTCGCGGGCCGGCAGTTCCACGACGGAACCGAGGCGTGCGACGAGCGCGCGCGCGAGTTCGGCCCGCCGTGCAACGCGCTCACCGTTGTTCGCCGCGAGTCGGCGCGCGACGAGCGCGCACAGCGCTGCCGATGGGCGTCGGCGGATCTTCGCGAAGAAGTCGCCGCCGGCGAAGCCGCGCACGGAACCTTGGATCACACGGTCGTGGTCCTTGCCCGCGAGCCCGCACAAGCCGACGAAGGCGCGGTACAGGATCGGGTTCGTGAGCGCCTTGAGGCCCGAGTACTTCAGGATGCGTTGCGCGTACTGGGCGCGGCTTTGGATCGGATAGGAGGCTTCCCGCACGCGCATCTCGGCCAGGATCCGCGGATCCTTGACGCACACGACGCCGCCAGCGAGCGCCGCGGCCGTCTTGATCGGACCGAAGCTGAACATCGAGACGTCCGCTTGCGGGTGGCCTTTCGAATCGGAGCCGGTGAACGACTGAGCGCAGTCTTCCAGTAACACCCAGCCACGCTCGCGAGCGAGAGCGAGGTACGGTTCGAGGGGCACGCACGCGCCGAAGAGGTGCGCGATGACCAGCGCGCGCGTCTTGTTCGTCGCCGCGCTGCGCACGAGAGCGATCCGCGGCGCAAGCGTCCGTGGGTCGAGATCCACGGGGATCGGCACCAAGCCGTGCTGCTCGACGATCCGCCACATGTCGGGGATCGTGAGCGCGGACATCAAGACCTCGCTGCCACGCGGCAGCGCCAGCGTCTCCAGATAGAGATCGAATCCCGTGCGCACCGAGAGGCAGCACAACGCGCCGCGCGCGGGCGCGGCGGACTTCGCCCCCACTTGATTCATTGGGCCGTTCGTCGGGCCGTTCGTGGCGTTCGGCGCGAACCACGCCTCGACGCGGCGCTTCGAAAACGCTTCCTCGCTACGGGTCAACGATCCCGTGAGACCGTGTGCCAGATCGAGCCATCCGATGTCGAGACGCTTGCGCGCGTACATGCGTAGCCCCCAAGAGGTTGCCAATCGGCGGTCGCCTACCGGCCCGAAGTCGAGTTCATCCTAGCAAGGCCTCGAAGCCGGATCGATGTCGAGAACCCCATCTGCGCCGCAGTTCGCGGGCAATCACGGATCCGTGCCGTCCATCGCTTCCTTATGGACAGTGCAATCTCGTGTCGCGATCCTCTTCGCCGCGCGTTCGTGCGCGAGCACGCTTGGACGCAACTCACTGCATCGGTGCGACAGCGCCCTCACCATCCGAGGGCCAGCCCGTTCCCCGCCGTGTTTGGCGCGGCACTCTGCTCCTCGTACTCGGTCGATTCTGGGGCTCGGCGTGCACGCTGTTCACGCTGCTCTTGCTCGCGCGTCACCTCTCGCCGGAGGACTTCGGTCGGTACACGTTTTACCTCGCCGTGTTCATGGTGCTCGACAGCCTGGCGGACTTCGGCACCGGGCAAGTCGTCGTTCAACGCACCGCCGGCGACGAAGCGGCGATTCCGGGGGTCCTCGCCGCAGCGCGGAGGATTCGATTCGCCACGGGAATGATCGGCGTCCTGCTGGTGGGCGTCGGTGCGATCGTCTCGCAGGAGGACGACGCGGGATGGATCTTGCTCGCGAGCCTTTATCCGGTCACGCACATCTTCGAGCTCTCGGCGACGGTGTTCCGAAACCGCATCGCGTGGGGCATTCCCGTCGCGATGCGCGCGATCGCGGCCGGGCTGTCGCTCGCGTTCGTGCTGGTGCTGTACTTCGCGGACGAGCGCTCGCCGGCGCGCTACCTCTTCGCGGTCGCGCTCGGCAGTGCCACCGCGAATGGACTGCTCCACTGGGCGTCGCGAAAACACTTGGCGAGAACTCGAGTGGGCGTCGTGCCGGTGCGCGAGCTCCTCGTCCTCGCTTTCCCACTGGGCATCGCGAGCCTGTGTCAGCAGGCCTACTTCTACATCGACAACCTGTTCGTGCGCGCGATGCTCGGCGCGGAGCCGCTTGGTCACTACAACATCGGCGTGCGCGTGATGTCGTACGGCATCATGGTCGCGATCTACGCGACGCAAGCGGCGTTGCCGTGGCTCGCGCGACGGTACGCCGCCGGTGATCTCGACACCGCGATCGCGCGGCTCTCGCAACCGCTCTTCGCGCTGGCCGGACTCGGCGCCGGCCTCGCGTGGCCGTGGACCGAGCAGCTGCTCGCGCTGTTCGGCTCCGGCTTCGACGAAGCGGGCCCGAGCTTGCGCTGGCTGCTCGCGGCCACCGCCACCGTGTACGCGGGAGCGGGGCTCATGACGGCGCTCGTCGCCGCGGCGCAGATGCGCGCGATCCTCGTCATCGCCGCCGGTGCGCTGCTCGTGAACGTCGCGGCCAACACGGTGCTCATCCCGCGGATGGGCTTGGCCGGCGCGGGCGCCGCCACGCTGATCACCGAAGTGACGGTGACACTCGGTGCCGCGATCGCTCTCGCGCGCATCGACGTGAACGTGTTCCGCGGTTCGCGCTCGATCGGCTGGCTCGCTGGACCTGTGTGTTTCGCGCTCGCCGCGCTGGTCTCGTCTCTCCTGCCGATCGGAGCCCGCTAGGCGCGACATGCGAGTTGGAATCGACTATCGGCCGGCGCTGATCAATCGCGAAGGCATCGGACGCTATGCGCGCGAGCTCGTGCGCGGCTTCATCGACCTCTCGTTCGACTCGAACCTCGGCCTGTTCGGGTACACGCTCGCCGGGTCGCGCTACTCGCGCGCGGAGCTCGGCCTCGCAACATCGCGTGCCGAGCTCGTGCGGCTGCGGTTTCCCTCGCGCTGGATCCCCGGGCTCCTGCGCAAGCTCGACAAGGGCGTCGACGATCTCGTCGGCGGGTGCGACGTGTACCACCACACGCAACCGAGCTTGCTCCCCGTTCGCCAAGCCGCCGAGGTGGCCACGATCTTCGATTGCATCTACACGCTCGATGCGGGCTACCTCTCGCCGGCTGCCGCCGCGCACATGACGTCCGTCGCGAAAGCGATGGTCCTGCGCGCGCGCCGCGTGATCGTTCCGAGTCAGTTCGTCGGAGCTGAGGTCGTCATGGCGCTGGGCGCGCATCCCGATCGCGTGACGATCACGCACCTGGGCTGCGATCACGTCGCGCGCGATCTGCCGCCGGGCGGATTCCCGCGGCCGGCGGAACGCTATGTCCTCACGGTTTCGCGCGTCGACGCGCGCAAGAACCATCTGCGGATGTTGCGCGCGTTCGAGTTGCTCGTGAAGGAGGGCCTACCGCACCGCTGGATCGTCGCCGGACCGATGGGTTTCGGCGGCGAGGACTTCGCACGCGCGCTCGCCGATTCGCCGGCCCGAGCGCGAGTCGAATGGCGTCGCGACGTCACCGACACCGAACTTCCGCGCCTGTACTCGCAAGCCGACCTGTTCTTGTTCGCGAGCTTGAACGAAGGCTTCGGGCTGCCGCCGCTCGAAGCCATGGCGTGCGGTACTCCGGTCGTGGCGAGCGCCGTCACGTCGATGCCGGAGATCCTGGGCGATGCGGCGTTCCTCGTCGAACCGACCGACAGCGAGCGCATCTTCGAGGCGTCGCGACGAATCCTCGCGGAGCCGGATCTCGCGGAAGAGTTCGGTCTGCGCGGCAAACGCCGCGCGCGCGAGTTCACGTGGAAGGAGTGCGCGCGTCGCACGCTCCTCGCCTACCAAGCGGCGACGAAACCCGTCGACGAGCCGCCTAAGCTCCGCCGCTCGCTCTGATCAGCGCGCGCTCGGGTCGGATTGCCGCTCCCTCGCCGGCCGTGCGAGTTCGCCGAGCGCTCCAGCGAGCGTCGGATGCCCGAATACGAAACCCGCTTCGAGTGCGCGCCGCGGGAGGACGCGCTGTCCGGTGAGCAGGATGTCCGCGACTTCACCGAGCGCGAGTCGCAGCATCGGCGCCGGAGTCGGAAACACGGCCGGACGATGCCACGCGCGACCGATCGCGCGCGCGAAATCGTTCATCGTCACCGGCTCGGGCGCGGTGCCGTTGTAGAGGCCGTTGCACTTGCGCTCCTCGAGCAGTCGCACGTAGAGCGCCACCAAGTCGTCGACGTGGATCCACGAGACCCACTGCTTGCCATCGCCCAGCCGACCCCCGACGCCCATCTTGAAGATCGGCAGCATCTTCGCGAGCGCGCCGCCGCCGTGTCCGAGCACGACACCCGTGCGAACGGTGCACGTGCGCACACCCGCTTCGGCCGCGGCCTGCGTCGCGGCCTCCCAATCGGCGCACAATTCGGCCAAGAAGCCCGCGCCGCGCGGTGAGCCTTCGTGCAGCGGCGTGTCGTCGCTTGCGCCGTAGTAGCCGACGGCCGACGTGGACACGAAGGCCGTGCTCTTCCGCGCTGCGGCAAGCTCCGCGAGCTTGCGCGTCGAGTCGTAGCGGCTCGACCAGAGGAGCTGCTTCTGCTTCGCGCTCCAGCGCTTGGCGAACAGGTTCTCGCCGGCGAGGTGCACGATCGCGTCGGATTCACGCACGCCGCGCGCGAGGCTCGCATCGGACCAGTCGTAGGCCGCGCCTGGTCGGCGACTGACCTCGAGCACCGTATGCCCGCTCTTCGATAGCACGCGAGACAACCGTGAGCCGACGAACCCCGTCGCGCCCGTGAGCAGGACTTTCATTTCTCGCTCCTCAATTATTGAGAGTTCAGGACGCTCAATCCTCGCGAACGCGCCGGCGCACGTCCGCTTCGTCGACGTCGGCTGCTTCCCACAGCGCTCGGCCTTCCATCCCGCCCGCCACGGTCAGCACTTCGCCGGAGACGTGCCGCGCAGCCGCCGGGGACGCGAGGAAGAGCGCGGCGCGCGCGATGTCCTTCGCCCGCGCGAGCTGGCGCAGCGGCATCGTGCGCACGACCTACGCGACGACGCCCGGCTGCTCGAGCGCCGGGCGCGCCATGTGCGTGATCGTCCAGCCGGGCTCGATCATGTTGACGCGCGCGTAGGGATCGAGCTCGACGATCTCGTTCTTAAGACTGCGCAGGAGACCGTAGAGCCCGGCCTTGGCCACGGCGTACTCGGTGTGCCCCTTCTCGCCGAATTTTCCCGCGGTCGAGCCGATCAGGATCAGGCTCGCGCCGACTCCTTCACGCGCACCGCCGCGGCCGAGCGCGCCCATAAAGGCCCGCGCGGTCCAGATCGAACCGAACAAGTTGGCCTCGATCGCCTGACGGATCCGCGCCTCGCCGGCGTTGTGGAGCAGCGCGAACTCGGGCGTCCACTGCCCCGCGTTCGCGATGCACACGTCGACGCGCCCGAAGCGGCGGCGCGCGCTCTCCATCGCCTCCTCCAGCGCGTCGAGGCGCGTGACGTCCGCTCGGAGCGCGAGTGCGCGCTCGCGCCACGGTTGACTCGCGAGCCACGCTTGCAGCTCGTCGAATCGCTGGTGACCGGTCAGCGCCAAGAACGCGTTCTCGTCCGCGAACGCTTCCGCCAGCGCGCGGCCGATGCCTCCTGAAGCACCCGTGATGAAGACGACTCGATCTGCGAGCGCGAGGTCCATGCGCCGAACGTTAGCCGCGCGCGTGGTCCGCCGCCAGCAGATCGACGCGCGCGCTGTACATCACGTTCCCGTCGCCGAGGTCGCTCAGCGCGCCGCTCGTCAGGGCGTTGAGTCCGACGCCCTCCGCGATGTCGCGCGACCTGGGCAGCCCGTCGACGCGCACCAGGCCGCGCGGCATGCGCGGCGAATGCACGACGGGCAACGTGATCGCGGCGCGCGCGTTCGCGATCCGCGCGCGCGCGCCGTCGACGAGCCCGAGCTCGCGCGCATCGTCCGGATGGACGTGACAAGTCGGCGGCCCGTTCTTCTTCACATGTCGCGCGCTGTGCGCGAACGTGCTGTTGTGCGTGTGGACCGAGGGCGCGCCGACGAGCCAGAACCGGCCGCGATCGCCGGCCGCGTCGTCGGGCACGTACGTCGCCATGCGCGGCTGCCCGAGCTTCGCCGCGGCGTCGCTGACGAGCTCGATCCGGCCGCTGGGCGTCCCGCGATCCTTGTGAACGATCGTGTGCGGCTTCACGGGTTCGCCGCGCTCGAGTCGCGCGATCTCGTCGTCTGAAAGGCGCGGCTTCGAGGCTGCGAAGAGCTCGCGCGCGAGTCCGAGAGCGTCGACGTCCCACGTCTCGCGCGGGAGACCGAGCCCGCGCGCGATCGCGGCGAACGTCTCGACGTTGCTCTTCGCGCCGAGGGGCGGCGTTGACGCGGCGCGCGCGAACTGCATCCATCGATGGCCGTAGCTGCGGTAGACGTCGTCGTGCTCGACGAACATCGTCGCCGGGAGCACGACGTCGGCGAACTCCGCCGTCTCCGTGAGGAAGTGCTCGTGCACGACGACGAAGAGATCCTCGCGCGCCAGGCCGGCGCGCACGCGCCGCGAGTCCGGCAGCGTGACGGCCGGGTTGTGACACCACACGAACACGGCTTTGAAGCGGCCGTCCGAGAGCTCGCGGCCGAGCGACACTTGCTTCACGAGCTCGCTCGACGCGCCGGCGGGCCGCAGATCCGGTCGGATGATCGCGTCTTCGTCGAGACCGAAGTGCGCGAAGCTCTCGTAATGGACGCGATCACCCGCGCCGAGCACGGCCGCGAGCGAACACACCGCGCGCATGCTCATCGCGCCGTTGCGCCGTCGCGTCCAGCCGACGCCCGTCTTGATCAGCGGGCGCCTCGAACGCTGGAACAGGCGCGCGAGCGCGTCGATCTCTTCGACCGCGAGGCCGGTGATCGCCGCCGTCTCCTCGCGATCGAGGCTCGCCCGCACGTGCGCTTCGAACTCCGCGGCACCGACGCACTCGCGTGCGAGGGACGCGCGATCGACGAACCCGGCTTCGAATGCGATGCGCGCGATCCCGAGCGCGAGCGCCGCGTCTGTCCCCGGCCGGATCACGAGTCCGCGACCGCCCCAGCGCTCGAGCGACTCGATCGTGTCCGTGCGGTACACGTCGATAGCGACGACCGGGACGCCGCGTCGACACAGGCGTTGCAGCGCGGGCTGAAGGTGCTGCACCGTGCGCGCGACGTCGCTCCCCCACAGAACGACGAGGTCGCACTCGTCCGTTTCGTCGATGTCGGGACCGACGACGCGGCCCAGTACGCACTCGTATCCGGCCGTGCTCGCGGAATCACAGACGCCGCCGTCGTGGAGCGTCGCGCCCAGCGCGTGCATCATCCGCAGCGGGAACTTGCGCTGCACCAGGCCCATCGATCCGCCGTACCACAGCGCGAGGATGTCCTCTCCTCGTAGAGGTCGAACGCGCGCGATGATCCGCTCGAGCGCTTCATCCCAAGTCGCGGGCACGAACCGACCGCTCTTCGTTCCGCCGGCGCGCATGAGCGGCGACGTGAGACGCTCTGTGCTCTTCACGAGCTCGGGATACAGCATCGTCTTGCTGCACAGCACACCGTCCGAGTACGGATGCGCCGGATTGCCGCGCAGCCCCACGAGCTTTCCGTCGGCGCCGACCTCGGCCAGAACTCCGCACGCGTCCGGACAATCGAGCGGACACGTCGTCGCGTGCAACGTCGTGCGGAGTTCCTCGCTCACGGCGGCGTGCTCGTGTCGGCCGGACGGCGGCGCGCGTGCGCGAGCGACAAGTCACGCAAGTAGCCGCGCTGCGCGAACTCGAGCGTGAGGTCCTCGTCGAAGAGCAAGACGATTCCGCGCATGCGCGCGTCGATCCGGTCGTAACTGAACGACGCCGAGAGCTGCTCCGCGACTGGCACGCTGACGGCGAACCCTTTTTCCTCGCTGTCGAGCCAGCCCCACGCCAGCGCCATCCCGTCGCGCTTGTACTCCCACACGTAGAGCGGTGCCCCGAGTCGGTCGAGACACTGCGACAAGCTCGCTTCACCCGGGCGCAGCTCGTCGGTCGAGTCCGCCGAATGAGGCACGTCGCGCAGCTTGCGCTCCCAGCCGAACGTCACGCAGCCGCTCGCGAGCGGCAGCGCGGCGAGCAGGACGATCCATCCTATTCGGTGTCGTCCCATGGCATCGAGTACTCCGTCTCGTCGCCTTCGAACGTGGCGCCCGCGTGCGTGAGCACGTCCTTCGTATCGAAGAAGAGCCAGATGCGATCGGAGCGCGTGTCTTCGTTGAGGAACGTGACGACGATCAACGTGAATCCGGCGCGCTTGGTGTTCGTGAAGTCGTACCGATACGCCGTGCGCTGGCCGAGCTGGACGACTTCGTTCGGTGCGCCGAGGCGCGCGGTCACTTCGCTCGCGGTCGTCGTGCCCGGCACGAGTCCCTCCACCACTTGCTCAGGCAGCGGCTTGTTGAGGCTGCCCTTGGACATGAAGCACGCCGATAGCGAGCAACCCGCCGCCACTGCGATCCAGACGAACTTTCGAATCATGATCGCGGTATGGATACGACACCGGGCCGTGCAACGCCAGCGTCGCACGATCAGCGAGCTGCAAGTTCCAGCACCAACTGCTCGATCGAACCGAGCCACGTGTCGCGCTCGCGACCGCGCACCGCCTCGCGAACGCGCTCGCGCTCGATCCCACCGCCGTCCACGCGATCGAGCCAAGGATCGATCGCGGCCCGCAGCGCGGCGACGTCACCCGGCTGATCGATCACGCTGCCGCTGCATTCCGACGTGATCGCCTCCGCTGCACCGCACAAGCGCGTCGTCACGACCGGCGTGCCCGAGCTCAGCGCTTCGAGCACGACGAGCCCGCAGCTGTCACGCCAAGTCGGCAAGACGCACAGGTCCGCGGCCGACGCCAGAGCGACGGGATCGACGTCGGACACGATCGTCATGCGACTGGGATCGAGACCCGCGTCACGCGCGTGGTTCATCCACGGACCGCGCTCGCGTGGTCCGGCGACCAAGAGCCGCCACGGACGCGTCTGCAGCGGGACGAGCGCATCGATGAGCCCTGGAAGCCCCTTGAGCACCGCGTTGCGCGCGCCGAACGTGAGGAGCGGCGTGCGCTCGTCGATCTCGAGCTCCGCGCGCAGCCGCGCGCCGGCCCGTGCTCGCTCGCGTGGATGGAATCGCTCCGTGTCGACGCCGTTCGGCATGAGACGCAGTCGGTCCGCCGCACCTGGATAGCGCTCTGTGAACTCCGTCTGCACGAGCTGCGACACGCACGCGACGCGCCGGGCGCCTCCCCCAGCGACGAGCTGCTGCTCGAGATCGAGGAACACCCGGTGGCGGCCGGTCGGTCGCACTTCCGATGGATCGAGCAGCGATCGCGAACGCGCGCATCGCACGCCATGCAGCGCGGCCCAGTGACTCCCGCCGTGCGGCCAGTAGAGATCGACGCGCGGCACGTGGCGCACGCCGATCGTGACGTCGCATCGCTCGCTCTCCGCGGCGAGGACGAGCGCCTCGCCCAGGCGCCGCTCGGCCGTGCCGCGCGTCTCGAGGCGCCAACGGCCTGATTTCACGGCGTGAAACGTTCCGGGCGGCGCCGCGATCGCCTCGCGAGCGAAGACGTGCACATCGAAGCGTCGCTCCGTGAGCCAGCGCGCCAGATCGTCGAGCGCGCGCTCGGCGCCGCCGCGTTCTGGTTCCCAGCGGTCGATCAAGATTCCGACTTTCAACGTGTCCGAGTGCTCACTCATTGGCGCGCAGTGTATGCGCGGAGGCTACGATCGCGCGTCTATGCGCGTCGGGTTCGACGTCTCGCCACTCCACCGACCGCATCCGCGCGGTCTGGTTCGCATCACACGCGCGCTCGTGGAAGCGCTCGAAGGGCGCGGCCGCATCGAAGTCGTGCGACTTGCGCCGCCGGACGGAGCGCGGCTCACCGCCTGGCGGCAGATGGAGCTGCCGCGGCTCGTTCGGCGCGAAAAGCTCGCCGGAATCCACTCGTGCGTGTCGGCGTTCCCGATCCGCGGCAGCGGGCGGCGTGTGCAGACCATCCACGAGCTGCCCTGGCGCCACGGCGTGCGCGAGAACGCCGACCTGCGGCACCGCGCGTGGGCCGCGCTCGGTCCGTGTCGCGCGGACGCGGTCATCACCGCGACGGAGTTCACGCGGCGCGAGATTTCCGCGCGCCTCGTCTTCGGTCGATCGAAGCTCCGCGTCGTGCCGTGGGGCGTCGGTCCGCCGTTCGCGGACGAACCCGAGCTCGGGTGCGTCGACGAGGTCGTGCTCGGACGTTATCGACTGCCTCAGTCCCCGCTCGTGCTGTGCCTCGGCGCCGTGCGTCCGAAGAAGAACCTCGCGGCGCTGGTCCGCGGTCTAGCGGAACACCTGCGACGCGGCGGCGACCCGGTGCAGCTCGTCGTCACCGGCGGCGACACACCGCAGCTGCGCAAGGATCTCGGGCTCGTCGCGCGTCTCGGGCTCTCGCGCTTCGTATCGACACCCGACTCGATCGACGAGGCCGATCTTCCGTCGCTTCTGCGACTCGCTAGCGCGGTCGCGGTGCTCTCGCGATCCGAGGGCTTCGGCTTGCCGGTCCTCGAGTCGATGGCCTCGGCGACGCCGGTGATCGTCGCGCGTGCGAGCGCGATGGCCGAGGTCGCGGGCGACGTCGGCATCGCGGTCGATCCCGACGATCCGGCGTCGGTCGCGGACGGTCTCGAGCGCGCATTGCGCGAACGCGAGTCGCTGCGCGGGGCTCTCGCTGCCCGCGCGCGCGAGTTCACGTGGGATCGCACCGCGGAGAAGACCGAGGCGATCTGGGAGAGCTTCGCGTGAGCGCCAAGGATCCCGCCGGCGGCGGGCGCGCACCGCGCGTGCTCGTGCTCGGCAGCGTCCTCGGACAGCCGATGGGCGGCGTGCGACGACACAACGCCGAGCTCCTGCCGCGTCTCGCGCGACTTCTTGCAGAACGCGGCGGAGCGCTCGCCGTACTCGAAGGTAGGGCCCCCGTCGCGTTTCCGTTGCCGGAAGGTGTCGCGCGGATCGCGACTCACGTTCCTGCAGGCCCGCCGGTCGTGCGCGCGACGTTCGAAGGACGTGCACTGCGTCGCGCGCTCGAACGAGCCGCGCACGCAGGGCATCCGTTCGATCTCGTGCACACCGCGCACCTGCCGGTTCCGGCGAGCATTCGCGTGCCGTTCACGCTCACGATCCACGATCTGCGGTACCTCGATCCGGCGCACGCGAGCGCTCCGCGTCGCGCGATCGCTCGGCGCGCGATCGGCGACGCGGTGACACGCGCGGCGCGCGTGATGACCGTCAGCGAGAGCGTGCGCGACGAGCTCGTGCGCCGCTTCGCGGTGGATGCGGCGCGCGTCCACGTCGTGTCGAACGCTGCGGACCACTTCGATCCGCTGCCGCGCAAGCCAGAGCGCGATGCGACGTTGCTCTGCGTCGGACACCTCGAGCCGCGCAAGAACCTCGCGCTCGTGATCGGTGCGCTGCATGCGGACCCGTCGCTGCCGCGCCTCGTGCTCGCCGGAGCCGCCAAAGGACGCGAAGGCGAGAGACTGGCCCGGCTCGCTCTCAGCTTGGACGTCGCGCGTCGCGTCACGTTCCTGGGACCGTTCGAGGATCGCCAACTGCCGCGTCTCTACTCCGACGCTGCGTGCGTGATCCTGCCGTCACGCATCGAAGGGTTCGGTATCGCTGCGCTCGAGGCGCAGCGCGCGCGTGTTCCTCTGTGCGTCGCGCGCATTCCGAGCCTGATCGAAGTCGTCGGCGAGGGCGTGCCGTCGTTCTCGACGGACGACCCCGCCGAGTGCGCGCGTGCCATTCGAGCGGCCATGGCACGCTCGGCTCACGAGCTCGATCGTGACGCGGAAGCCGCGGCGCGATTCTCGTGGGAGCGCTCGGCCGCCGCTTGGCTTTCCGCCTGCTATGCCGCGCTGACTTGAGGCTCGAGCGCACGCAGGCGCGTCGGCTCGAGCAGGTCCAGCGTCCGCTCCACTTCGTCCGGATCCACGGTGAAGCTGTTTTCTCGCGGAGTGCCGACGACGAATCCGTACCGCAGTCCGAGCGCGTCGGTGTAGTCCTTGTAGAGATTGTTGAAGCGAAACGGCGACTGCAGGTTCACGATCGCTCCGCCATCACGCACCGTGAGGATCGACGGCGACATCGAGCTGCCTTCGAGCCCGACGATGACCGGCGCGCCGTTCAGCACCTTGTGCAGCGCTTCGACCGTCATCGTCTCCGGCTCGACGATCGCGAAGCCGCGCCGCGCGAGTCGTTCTTCGGTGCGATCGGCGTCGAGCCAACCGCGGGGCGTCGCGCTCTTCCCCTGACGCACGAATACCCCCGGCGCGGAAGTCTTCGGGCCGTACGCCGCGACGCGCTCGCGCAAGATCTGGTAGCGGCGGCGGCGGTGCTCGTTCTGCCCGATGTCCTGGAAGACGAAGAGCTCGCGGACGCGCGCGGTCGCAAGTGGCTGCGCCCCGAGCTGCAGCACGGCTTCCCAGCCCGCTTGGTGGATCCACGGTTTGCGCGCCGTCGCGATTGGCGGCCCGAACTCGCGCGCGACGAGGTTGAGCGTCGTGTCGTCCTTGATCCAGTGGCCGAAATAACGATTGCCCGTGTACGAGACGCACAGAGCGCCGAGGTCGAGTTCGTGTAGCGCGTCCGGCCCGACGAGCGGCGGACGCGTCTCCGCGAGCACGACGCGGGCGCGGCGTGCGTACACGCAGCCGTGGAGGATGCGCGCGTCCTGGATCACGTGGGCGAGCGTCGGCGCGTGCTCGACCTCCACTTCGGAGATCCGCGCGATCTGGTGCGCCAGGCTCGCCTCGCTGTGCGATGCGACGACGCGCTCCAGTTGGTTCGGCAGAAAGAACGCTGCCTGGCGGCGTTCGCGCATCCCGCGCCCGATCACGAAGCTCCGCACCGCAGCGGCTTCGATGTTCGGCAGCTCGAGTCGCAGGGCCTGCGCGAACCGGTGAATGAGGGGAGCGAGCTCCATGCGTCTGCCGGGCAGAAGACCTCTCCTTCGTGCGCCGGGACCGGCAGGCTTGAGGAAAGCGCGCCGATCGCGGCCGGCGCCGCCTACCCGCCCGCGCCCGGAAGCTCGGAGTCGCTCCCGGGAGCGCGCTCCTTCAGGAAAAGCGTGCCCTTGAACGCGACGAAGAAAAGTGCCGCAGCGACGAGCACAGCCAGTCCGTAGAGACCGAGCCGCGCCCACACGGGTAGTTGCGATAGTTCGGCGTTGAAGACGCCGTCGCGTTGCGCGACCCGCTGATATTGGAGCACGGGCCGCGATCGATCGACGGTCGACGGCGCGCGCGGCACGGTCGACGCGCGCGAAGCCGGGGAGGCGCGCGACGCGGGCGCGCCCGGCTCGGCGGGCGAAGTGGGCGCGGGTCCGACCGCCGTCTCCGCGAGCGGCCGCGCGAGGGGAAACGTCACAGTTCCGCCTGACCAATCGCCTTCGAGCTCGATCGAGTCTGCCTCGGAACTTGCCGCGCGAGGTGCGGCCGGGCTGACGAATGGCGCTTGAGCCGCTTGGGGCACCGCGCTGCCGGACGACACCGGTGCGACAGGGGGCGCCGTCGTCGCGCCACCCGAATTCGGTGCGACGCTGTCGGCACGGAAGCGCAGCAACACTTCGCCGAGCGTGAATTCGTCACCGTCGGCCAGCGGCGCGCTCTCGACGCGCTGTCCGCCGACCGTCAGGCCGTTGCGCGACTTCGCGTCGACGACCGTCCAGCGATTCCCGGCGAGCTCGAGGCGCGCGTGCAGCCTGCTCACCGAGGCATCGCGGAGATGGACGGTGCACCCGGCGCTGCGCCCGAACGTCGCGCCGTGAGCGACGTCGAAACTCTTCCCGACGTCGGGGCCGGACAGCAGATACAGGCGGGGCATCGCGCAGCAGGATCGTGCTGAGACTCACGTACCGCGCGGGTCCCGGATCCTGCGGTCCAACTTGCGCCGCAGCTCCACGGCTGTCAATCGACCC
>JANOFY010000266.1:0-2365 GCA_031413895.1 Planctomycetota bacterium
GGAGAGCGGCGCGCAGCCAGTGGTGGTGCTGACGAAGGCGGACTTGTGCGCGGACGTCGCGGCAGCGGTGCGCTCGGTGGAGGAAATCGCCGGCGGCGCGCCGGTCCACGCGGTGTGCGCGTTGACGGGGCGCGGGCTGCGGGACTTGCGGCCGAGCCTGAAGCCGGCGAGCACGGTGGTCTTGCTCGGGCCGTCGGGCGTCGGGAAGTCCACGCTGATCAATCATCTCTACGGCGAGGAAGTGCTGCCGACGCTGCCGGTGCGCGAGGAGGACCAGAAGGGGCGTCACACGACGACGGTGCGGGAGATGATCCAACTGCCGTCCGGCGCGCTGGTGATCGACACACCGGGGCTGCGCGAACTGGGGTTGTGGGATGGCGCGGAGGGCGTGGAAGCGGCGTTCGAGGATGTGGAAACGATCGGCATCCGATGTCGCTTCACGAACTGCCGCCATGAGAACGAGCCGGGCTGCGCGGTGCGACAGGCGATTGCCAACGGGGAGATGGAAGCCGCGCGGCTGGCGGGCTACCACAAGCTGGTGCAGGAACAGGCGCTCTTCGCGCGACAACAGCATACCCGCGCGCAGGCCGAGGAGCGGAGGCGCATCAAGGCAGCGTCGAATCACCTGCGGAATTTTCACAAGACCGAGGAGTGACGGCGGTGATGCGCGGGGTTAGCCCGGATATTTCACACATCGCATGAAACCTCGACAGGCTGTAGCCGCCGACGTGAGGAGGCAGAGCGTGCGTCCACTGAGAAAATCCGCCTCCTTACGTCGGCGGCTCCTCGGGCTATGAAATATGCGGGTTAGGAAAGCCGCCTACCACGCTCAACTCACCTGTGACCACGCCTCCAACTCCTCGCGCAATCGCTCCACCGGCAACCCCACCACGTTGCTGAACGAACCGGAAATACCCTTCACAATCTGATCCCCTTCCTCGATGCCACTGACAATGTTGCTCTCGTGTTGCAACTCGCTGGCGCAGATGCCGGGACCGCACGGCAGCGCGCGGTCGAGCTGCTGGACTACCTCGAAGTCGGTCATCGCAAGAACGCGATGCCAGCCAAACTCTCCGGCGGCGAGGCGCAGCGGGTCGCCATTGCACGCGCACTCGCCAACCGGCCTCGGATTATTCTCGCCGACGAGCCGACGGCAGCACTGGACTCCAAGCGCGCCGGAATCGTGATGGACATGCTTCGCAAAGTCGCTGTCGAGCAGGATGCCGCGATTATCGCAGTAACGCACGACGAGAAAATTTTCGACCGCTTTGACAAGATTTTTAATCTGCGCGACGGCCGCCTCGATGGCCATGCTAAAGCTGCGTGACATTCACTGCATATCGCCATTGACTTCGGCACGTTGCTGCATCGAGAACGTCAGTGATATTCTAGAGCTGCCGGTCCGTTCGGCAG
The DNA here is from genome assembly GCA_031413895.1 of Planctomycetota bacterium. Taxonomy (GTDB): domain Bacteria; phylum Planctomycetota; class UBA1135; order UBA1135; genus JANLUN01. The sequence continues at coordinate 1,414 of JANOFY010000266.1, forward strand.
CTTCGGGTCACTCTCGTCGTTCGTAGTCCCGTCCGACTGTCTGCAATCCGATCAATCCGCTGCCGAAGTTCAAGCTTCGGCTCGCTTGGTAATCCCCCCGTTTTTAACGGGGAGGGTGGCGATGCCGTGGAATGAAAGCTCCGTCATGAATGAACGCCTGAGTTTCATTGCCCGCCTGCTCGATGGCGAGCCTATGACAACCGTCTGCCGCGACTTCTGCATCTCCCTCTAGACCGGCTACAAGCTCTTCGAGCGCTACAAAGAGTACGGACCGGTGGCCTTGGCAGACCGCTCCCGCCGCCCTGTCCGCTATGCCAACCAGTTGCCCGCCCAGATCGAGAGCCTAATCGTTGCCTCAAAGCGCGACAAGCCCCATTGGGGCGCCCGCAAAATCCGCGAGCTGCTCGTCCGTCGCCTCGCCGGCGATACACGCATTCCAGCAACAGGAGCGCTTCGATGCCTTCATCGCGGAGTTCAATACCGGGAGACCGCATCAGGCCTTCGCCATGCAAACCCCGGCAAGCCACTATGCCGCCTCGAAAAGGACCTACTCAGGCCTGCCAGACGTCGAATACCCGCTCCACGACCGCGACGTCCTCGTCACAGCCTGCGGACGCATCTGCATGCATCGGAAAAAAATCAATCTCTCAACCGTGCTCGCCGGTCAGCGTCTCGGTATCAAGGAGGTTGACGATGCTATCTGGCTCGTATCCTTCATGACTTACGATCTGGGATACATCGATCTCGAACAAAGGACCCTCCAGCCCCTCGACAACCCGTTCGGCACGAGGTTGTTACCTCTGTCTTAGGTACAAACCGTTACCTATGTCTCCGGTATGGACAAACAGCGGTTTGGCGACCCCGGCAGGATTCGAACCTGCGACCTACGGTTTAGGAAACCGACCTATCGTATCTAAAGCAAGCAATGTCAATAAGTTATAGGGCCGCCCGT
>JANOFY010000267.1:0-6082 GCA_031413895.1 Planctomycetota bacterium
AGGGCCGTCCCGACCTTCGGTTCGATGGCGTGCGTGCGCTCGGGCAAGCGCTTTCGCTCGCTGCGGGGCGGGATCGAAGGTGCGTTGAGCAAACCGCGAGCGGCGGGACCGCCGATCGCCGCCACGAGCCGCACGAGCCCCGATCGTTGCGCGAGGCGCGCCCAGGTCGCGGTGAGGCGCAGCAGTGCGCGATGCGGCAGCAGCACGCGGAAGCCGAGCCAACGCAGTGCGCGCGACGTCGTCGTGCGTGATCGAACTCCTTCGATGGCGTCACGCGTGTGCTCCATCATCGCGCCGAAGCGCACGCCGGACGGACAGACGCTCTCGCAGTGCCGGCACAAGAGGCAGAAGTCCATCTCCTCGGCGAACACCGCATCCGGATCGAGGGATCCCTCGGCCACGGCCCGCATCAAGTGAATGCGTCCGCGCGGACTCGACGACTCCGCGCCGGTCAGGCGGTAGGTCGGGCACGTGTTGAGGCACAGACCGCAGTGGATGCAGTCGAGGCTCGCGGCGTAGTCGACGAGTGTCTTCGGATCCATCGGCGACGGGGATCGTAGACTCTGCCGGGCCGATCCGACGAGTGGAGCTTGGTCGCTAGACGCACCTCGCTGGGGGGACTTCGTCGACGACGTCATGGGGGTCGTGACGATTTCGGTGCTCGTTCCGGCGTCGTGAAGGACTGCGAAGTGTTGGACGCGCGCGCGGGGCGATGTCAAGCTTGCCGTGTCCAGGAGGAGCAATCGATGAACGGATTGAGCGTCACGTTTCGTGTGTGTTGTTTGCTGGCGAGCGCGTCGGTGTGTGCTGCCCGCGTTCCCGCTTCCAGCGAAGCGCAACCTACGCCTCTCGAATTCCCGTCGAGCGAGATGCACCATCCCATCGTCACCTCGGCGTTCGGATCCACGGTCCCGCTCACCGCTTGGCACGACGAACCTGCCGGTAACGCGCAGATCCCGCACCATCACGCGTTGAAGGACAAGTTCTGGTTCGGCTTCGGCGCATTCCTTTCGTCGTCCACCACGGAAGCGCGGCTGGACTCGCCCAGCGGCATCGGCACCAGTTTGAATCTCGAAGACGTGCTGGGCCTCGACGAAACGGCGCTCTCGCCGCAAGGACTCGCGCGCTGGCGGATGTCCGAGCGCTGGCGACTCGAGCTCGAGTTCTTCCAAGTCGATCGCTCCAACACGCGCGCGACGACCCAGGACATCAACTGGGGCGATGTCACGTTTCCGACGGGCACGGAGCTCACGACCGAGTTCAACGTGTCGGTGACTCGCTTGTCGGCCGGCTATTCGTTCTTCAAGACGGAAGACAAGGAAGTGGGGGTCGCGTTGGGATTCCACATCACCGACATCGACGCCAGCCTTTCGACCTCCGGTGGAAGCGATGAGGGGGGAGCCGTGCTCGCGCCACTCCCCGTGCTCAGCTTGTACGGACAGGTCGCGCTCACCGATCACTGGGCCCTCGACGGGCGCCTCGACGCGTTCAAACTCTCGTACGACCCGTACGAGGGGCGCATCTTCAGCATGGGACTCGATGCGATCTACCAACCCTGGGACCATTTCGGTTTCGGCTTGGGATGGCGAACCTTGCACTTCTCGCTCGAGGCGGAAGGCAGCGATTGGACCGGAGAAGTCGGCTCGAGCTTCCAAGGCCCGATCGCGTTCGTGACGGTTTCGTTCTGACGAATCCGCGCGTCGCAACAGTGCTGCGCGCGTCCGCCGCGGTAGCTCCTCGCGATTCGTAGACGAGTTCTCGCACTGGACCGCGGACTACTGCCCAGCGGTTGAGGTCAGCACCCTCCGCAGAATCCGGTATCGGGGGCGTGCCCACCGAATGCGTGCTTTCGGCGCCCAGGGCAGTAGAATTGGCGCCGAAATCACGCGTGCTCAGCCTGGAATTCGGCCCCGATCCGGCCATCCGGAACCGGCGAGCCAACCCTGAACCGGCGGGCCGACCCCGAATCGGATCACGTTTCACACAAAGAGAGACACTCCCCATGAAGGCACTCATTCATTCGACGATTCTGTGCGTCCTCTCGTGCAGCCTCGCAGTTCTCGCATCGTGCAAGAGCACGGGTCATGACGCGGTCGACAAGACCTCCGTGCGCATGCAGGAGCTCCGCGCGGACGTGGAGAACTTGAAGCTGCGCATCTCGACCAATGCCGGATCCTTGACGACGCTCGTCGAGAAGGCGGACACCGACCCCAAGCCCGAGTTCGACGCCTTCGCCAAGAGCACGAAGGAAGTGGAGAGCACCTACAAGAAGGCGGTGTCGCGGCTCGATGAGACGCGCGCGGAGGCCGACAAGCTGTTCGCGACCTGGACCGCGAATGCGACCACGATCACCGATCCCGATCTCAAGGAAGCCTCCGACAAGCGCCGCGAAAAGCTCAAGGAGAAGCTCGACGACGTCGTGAAGGCGACCGAATCGGCGATCGAGGAGACGAAGTCCTACGTCGCGACGTCGAACGATCTCGTGACGTACCTCAAGCAGGATCTGACGCCCGCGGGCGTGCGCGGCGTCTCAGGCAAGTCGAAGTCGCAAGCGAAGGCCGCCGACTCGATCAACGACAAGCTCGATGACGTCATCGAGGCCGCAGACAAGGCGTCGACCGAGTTCGCCACCGCGAAGCCGCCGCCGGCGCCGACCAAGCCCTGATACGACTTGCGGCGTCTGTCGTGACGCCACGTGACACCATTGGCCGCGCGCGAAAGCGCGGGCCACCACACGGCCGCGCGCGAAAGCGCGGCCATCACACGCCCGCGCGGCCGAACCAAGCCATGAAGTCGTTGATCCAATCGTTGTTGCTGGTCGCGGTGTTCTGCGCGTGCGCGTCGGATTCCTACCAGCGCGTACCGCTCCCGTCGCAATCGGTCGAGTTGTCCTCGCCGTCGATGTGCCGCATCTACGTGCTGCGCATGCCGCAGGTGAAGGGTGCAATCCGCTCGCTGCGCATCGAGGAAGACGAGCGCGAGATCGGGCGGATCGGGAGTGACACCTACGTGTGCTGGGAGCGGTCACCGGGACGGAGCTTGGTCGTGCTCACCTACGACCGCGCATCGCTTACGATGGACAGCAAGCAGAGCATGATCGACGTCCAAGCCCAGGCGGGTGAGGTCCACTACTACGGCGTCACGATCGACGAGACGTGGAGCAAGGCGATCGTGACCCGCTTGGAGCCCGACGACGCACGCGCTGCGTTGAAGGGGCAGGAACCCGCGCCGAAGCACTGAGCGGAGTTCGCCGACGCGATCGACGATCGTCCGCTCCACTTCGACATCGCCCCCGTGGTCACGCATCGACGTGATCACGGGCGCGATCGCTTCGCCTGGCACGGTTCGCTGATCCGACGATGACGTCCGACAGCGGCCGTTCAGATCCCGCCGTGGAAGCGTCCGCGCGCGAACGTGCCGCTCGGATCGAGCGCGTCCTTGAGTCGGCGCATCCACTCGATCGCGGGAGTCGGACTTCCGAACGGGTCGAGTGCCTCCATCGCGGCGGCGGAACCGCGGCGCAATTCGACCGAGAGTCCGGCGCCGCGCAGCTCGCGCACGAGCGCGGCTATGACCTCGCTGTCGATGTGTGCCGGCCAGAGGTGAACGTCGATCGTGGCGCCGAGCGGGTCGACGACCACGCGCGCGGAAAGGTCGTGCGAGCCGATGGTCGCAAACAGTGCCGGCAGACGTGTCGGCAGCGAGGACGGGAGCGCTGATACGCGCAGGTGCGGCCAGGCATCGACTTCGAGCTCGCACTCCCGAAGTCGCGTGATCGCGCGCGCAGCTTCCTTGCCATCGCAGTGCACGGACTTCGGAAGGATGGCGAGCACGACTCCGCGTTCCCACTCGACGACGTCGTTCGCTCCGGCAAGGACGACGTTCAGCGCAACGTCGCTCGCGTTTCTCGAATCGGCTTCCAATCGCAGTGCGAGCAGCCGGACGGCCGATCTCGAGATCGCGCTCGCGGACTCGAGCGCCGATGAGAGTGACAAACCCTCCGCGCGGACGACGACTTCACGCTCCGGCAGCGGGAAGAGCCGCAGCGTCGCTTCGAGGATCACGCACAGCGTGCCGTGCGAGCCGCAGTACAGCCGGTGCATGTCGTAGCCGGTGACGTTCTTCACGAGTCGCCCGCCGCTCTTCACGACCGTTCCGTCGGCGAGAGCGACGCGCATGCCGAGAACGTGATTGCGAATCGGGCCGTGACGTGTGCGGTCGAGCCCGCTCTGTCCGGAAGCGAGCACGCCGCCGAGCGTCGCCGCCTCGCTCCGCGCCACGAGCGGCGTGAGGTGATTTCCCCCCGCGCGTGCGACGGCTTCGAGCGTCGCCATCGACGTCCCGGCGCGCGCCGTCAGCGTTCCGTCGGCGGGTTCGTAGGCCACGACGCCCGCGAACTCGCGCGTCGACAGCCCGAAGTCCACGTGGCTCGGCGGGCGACACCAACCGAGCTTTGATCCGCGTCCCAGCGGCACGACCGCGAGCCGGTCGCGCGCGGCGATGCGCAACGTCTCGACGAACTGCTCTTCGCTGCGCGGGCACGCGATCGGGATCCCGTGCAGGCCTTCGAGCTCCGTCGTTCGAATCGAATCCGCGCCGAGAAGCTGCCCGAGAGTGTGGCGGACGTCGGACACGATCACACCGGGCGCAGTCGCGAGCTCGCGCGCGTCTCCATGCACGCCCGCACGGGGATGAGCTTGCCCGGGTTCATCGATCGCAGCGGATCCCATGCGTCGCGCGCGCGACACATCGCCGCGAGGTCCTCCGGCGTGAACAGCCAGTCCATCGCTTGCAGCTTCTCGAGCCCGACGCCGTGCTCGCCGGTCAGCGATCCGCCGGCCTCGATACACGCCTTCATGATGAGGTCGCCGGCTTCGAGGACGCGCGCGGTCTCGTCCGCGTCGCGCCGGTCGTAACAGATGTTCGGGTGCAGGTTCCCGTCTCCGGCGTGGAACACGTTCGCGACCTTGAGCTTGCGCTCGTGACAGATGCGTGTCGCGAGCTTCACGAGTTCGGCCAAGCGCGTGCGCGGCACGACGACGTCGGCGACGTAGAGATCCGGCGCGACGCGCCCCATCGCACCGAATGCGCCTTTGCGGCCGGCCCAGAGCTTCGCGCGCTCGGCCGGATCGCGGCCGCGGCGGATCTCGACGGCGTTTCGACGATGCAGGATCGGCAGGATCTTGCGCGTGGTGACGTCGACTTCGACGTCACTGCCTTCGACTTCGATGAGCAGCACCGCTTCGGCGTCGGCTGGATATCCTGCGCGCAGGACGCTCTCCTCGACGGCGCGGATCGTCAGGCGGTCGAGGATCTCGAGCGCCGAAGGCTCCAAGCCCGCGGCGATGATGTCGCTCACCGATTCGCACGCGGCGTCGAGGTCCGTGAAGATGGCGAGCAACGTCTCGACCGCGGCCGGCAGCGGCGAGAGCTTGACCGTGATCTCGGTCGCGACGCCGAACATGCCTTCGCTGCCGACGAAGAGCCCGACGAGGTCGAAACCGAGCGGATCGATCGTGGGCGCGGAGAGATCGAGCACGCGCCCTTCGACCGTCACGATCACGAGGCCCAGGACATGTTGCGTCGTCGCGCCGTGCTTGAAGCAGTGCGGGCCGCCGGAGTTCTCCGCGACGTTGCCGCCGATCGTGCACGCGCGCTGGCTGGAGGGGTCGGGTGCGTAGTAGAGGCCGTGCGGGAGAGCTGCTTGGCCGAGATCGTGGTTGACCACCCCCGCTTGCACGCGCGCGAAGCGGTCGAGTGCGTTGACCTCGAGCACATCGCGCATGCGCGCCGTGCCGATCACGACCCCGTCTCGAACGGGTGTCGCTCCGCCCGAAAGCCCCGTACCGGCTCCGCGCGGCACGATGGGTACACGAGCCTCGTGGAGGATCGCCAGCGCGCGCGCCGTCTCGCGCGTGTCGCGCGGCAGCAGCACGAGCTCGGGCATCTCCTTGAAGATCGCGAGCCCGTCCGACTCGTAAGGGAGCCGTCGCGCGCGATCGTGCAGGAGTCCCGCCGGCCCGAGGACCGTGCGCAACGCCGCGACGACGCCCGTGTCCATCAGAAATCGATGCGCTCGAGC
>JANOFY010000268.1:0-10210 GCA_031413895.1 Planctomycetota bacterium
TGAACATCCACGGGAAGATGTCGCCGTCGGACGCCGAGTTCTCGTCGAGGATGCACGACATCGGACCGTTGAACACCGTGTACGGGTACGTGCCCGTGAAGTCGTTGTAGCGCGAGTACGCCGTGCCGAGCACCGTGCGCCGCAGCCGCTCGAGGACCATCTGCGACACGTTGCCCCCACCGTTGTTGCGCACGTCGACGACGAGGCCTTCCTTCTTTACCTGGCCGTAGAACCACTTGATGAACTCGCGGATCCCCTCCGCGCCCATGTTGGGCAGGTGGATGTAGCCGACGCGCCCGTTCGTCAAACGGTCGACGCGCTCGCGCGCGGTCTCGACGTAGTCGAGGTAGAGCAGGTCGACCTCCGCTGAAATCGGCCGGAAGGAGACCTTCCGCGATCCTTCGAGATCGGGTCGCGCGTTCACGGTGAACTCGACGGGACGATCCGCCTTGTTGCGCAGGAGCCGGTACGGATTCTCGGGCGCCTTCAACTCCTCGCCGTCGATCGCGAGCACGAAGTCGCCGACCTTCACATCGACGCCGATCTCGGTCAACGGTGAGCGGTAGAGGTTCTCTTCGTTCTGACCGCGGAAGATCTTCGCGATCGTGTACCGACCGGAAGCTGGGTCGAGCTCGAGACGGCCGCCGAACAGCGCGACCGGCGGGCGCGGCGGGATCTCGAAGTCACCGCCCGAGATGTACGCGTGCCCGACGTTGAGCTCGGACACCATCTCCCCCATCACGTAGTTCAAGTCGGAACGGTGCGCGACGTCGTCGAGCAAGGTCGCGTACTGACGCCGCAGTCCTTCCCAGTCGTACCCGTGCATGTTCGGCACGTAGAAGTAGTCGCGGAAGCGGCGCCAGACCTCGTTGAAGATCTGCACCCATTCTTCCTTCGGCACGCGCTCGACGAAGAGCCCCGACGTCGACACGGTCTTCTTCGAATCCTTGCCCTTCGACGTGGCGTCGTAGAGGTTCAGCGCCGAGCCTTCGCGGACGAGGACCTTCGTGCCCTCGGAGCACAAGGTGTAGCCGCCCATGTCCTCGACGAGCGTCGTCGCCTTGCGATCCTTGATCGAGTACACGACGAGCGACGTCGAGACGCCGCTGCTCCGGCCGTAGTAGCCCGGGCCGCCCTTCGTGTAGATCAAGCTCTCTTTCGTGGCGGTGAGGCCGCTGTAGTTGTCGGCATCGACGGGCACGCGTGCGACGCGCTCGGCCAAACCGTCGAAGTCGATTCGAATCGGCTCCTTCGGCTTCGCGTCGGCGGCGTCATCCTTGTCGCCCGACTTCGCGTCCTTGTCGCCGTCCTTGGCGTCCTTCTCGGTGTCTTTTTCGTCCGCCTTCTCGCCGTTCGTCCCGTCCGCCTTCGCGATCGTGACCTCGTCGCTCTCGGGCGGGAACGGATGCTTCACGTCCTTGCGCAGCGCGAGCGCGAAGATGCACGTGGTCCGGTTCGTGGCGAAGTTCCACTCCGCGCCCGAGAGCTGCGGCGCGTACTCACGGTCGCTGAAGTAGTAGAGATAGTTCCCGTTCGGATCCCACACCGGCTCGGTCTCGTTGAACATCTCGCCTGTGATGCGCCGCGACTTCTCGTCGCTGGCGCTCCAGATGTAGAGCGAACGGAAGCCGCTCTCCTCGGAGAGCGAGAACGCCACGAAGTTGCCATCCGAGGACCACGTCGCATCGCCGACGTTGCCCTGCGGATCGCGCGCCACTTCCTTGAACGCCTTCGTCTCCATCGACATGACGAAGAGGCGTCCGGTGCAATCGGTGAAGAAGAGTCGCTTGCCGTCGGGTGCGATCGACACGCCGGTGAGGCGCACCTTGCTCCCTTGCGTCAACGCCTCCATCTTCCCCGAGCCGTCTTGTGCGATCGAGTAGAGCTCTTCCTCACCGCTCGCGTCGGAGATGAACACGACCTTCGAGCCGTCGGGCGTCCACGTCGCGCCGCGATCGTGCGCGTTCGACGTGTGCGTGAGATTGCGCGGCGAGCCCTTCTCGATCGGAACAGTGAAGACGTCGCCGCGCGCGACGATCAGGGCGCGCTCCCCTTTGGGACTGAGCGCGAAGCCCTCGATGTTGCCGTCGACGGCGACGCGCGACGGCCGCATCGCCAGGCCATCGTTCGGCACCGTGATCGCGAGCTGCTTGGGCCGGCTGCCGGCCATCTTCGTGTCGTAGATCCACAGCTCGCCGTCGAGCTCGTAGACGATCTGGCCGGCGTCGCCCTTGCTCGGCCAACGCACGTCCCACGTCTTGCTCTGCGTCAGCTGCTCGACCTTCTTCGACTCGATGTCGTAGGCGAAGAGATTCAGCGTCCCGTCGCGGTCCGACGCGAAGTAGATCCGATTCTTGATCCACATCGGATCGCGTTCGGTACGCGCGGAATGCGCGACAGGCTCGAGCTTCGCGGTCGCGAGATCGTAGATGTAGAGATCCTGCGCCCAGCCGCCCTGGTAGCGCTTCCACGTTCGGAAATCCCGCGTCAGCGGCGAGTACACGACCTGCGTTCCACCCGGCGAGTAGTCGCCGGCACCCGAGACGGGCATGGGCAGCATCGCGGGCAATCCGCCTTCGAGCGGCACGGTGTAGAGGTGCGTGTCGGTCAGCGACCAACCGTCGCGCATCGAGCGGAACATGACGGCGCTGCCATCGTTCGTCCAGCCGTACACCTGGTTGTCGTAGCCCCAGCGCGGCGAGAGCGGGCCGCGCGCGGGATACCACGTGAGCTGCTTCGGCACGCCGCCGGCGGCCGGGATGACGTACACCTGTTCGTCGCCGTCGTATTGACCCGTGAACGCGATCCACTGGCCGTCGGGTGAGAACTTCGCGAAGAGCTCCAGCCCCGGATGCGCGGTGAGCCGGCTCGCCATGCCGCCCGTCGACGGCGCGCGCCACAAGTCACCGGCGTACGTGAACACGACGCTGTCCCCGTGCACGTCGGGAAAGCGCAGGAGCTTCGTCGGCGGCGCCGAGGCTCCGCACAGAAGTGCAGCGATCGGGACGAAGAACCTCGAGCACCAAGTCAGGGCAGCGTGAGGGGACATGGGTTCGCTTATCCTGCGCGCACGGCGCAAACGGAAGGGTCGAAACAAGCGGAAACGGTCGCGTGCAGCCTCGATGAGGGCGACCAGGATAGGGAGTCATCCGGCGATCCTCCACGGCCGCGTCCCGGACACGACGAACTTACCGATAGATCCTTGGACTTGAGCGCTGCGAACGCGGACTGCTAGATTCGGACGACGAGCTCATGAAAAACGCGCGCACGAGCGGGGCTGCAGCGAAGGAGCCCGCGGCGCTGCGTGTCTCGCTCACGGCGTGCCTGGCCGCCGCGGGGATCCTCGCGGCGCTCTGGCTGTTCGATCTCTACGTGCTGCGAACGCCGGTGCTGACGCCGTTCGTCGGCGCGGGCGTGAAGGTCCAGGCACTGACGCCGATCTACGCCTTCGGGTCCCCTGCGATCACCGCGCGCGCGGCGTGGTTCGTCGCCGCGTCGCTCGGCTTCGTCGCGATCGCCGTACGGCTGTGCCGCGTCGAGCGCACGAGCGCGCGCACGTTCGTCGCCGCGTCGATCGCGCTCGGCATCGTGCTGCCCGTGTCGCTCTTCGTCCTCCGTCAGGGTCTCGCGGAGCTCGGAACGCAGTTCCTGATCTACCCGAACGAAGAGGTCTATTTCGACGCGCTCGCGATCGACGATCTGCGCGCGTTTCTTGCGCACTACGTCGAGCGGATGCCCGCCCTCTCGCTGCACGGGCGCCACTTCCCACCGGGACACGCCGTCCTGCTCTACGTGGTCGGTCAGGGGTTCGGCACGAGCCCGCTCGCGGCCGGAATCGCCGTGCTGGCGTGCTTCGCGCTCGCGCTGCCGTTCGTCTACCGCGCGCTCGCTGGAATGCACGGTGACGTTGCCGCGCGGCAGGGCGTGCTGCTCCTCCTCGCTTCGCCTTCCGTCCTCGACTTCGCGTGCACGTCGATGGATGCGCTGCTCCTCTTGCCGGCGGGAGTCGCGTTGTGGCTCGCAACGCGTTCGCTCGCGTCGCTCGGCTGCGATTCTCCGCGGCGGTTTCTCGCACCCGCGCTCACGGGCTGTGCGCTCTTCGTGGCGACGTGCTTCAGCTTCTCGACGTTCCCGCTGGGTCTCGCCATCGGCGTCGCGATCGTGCTCGCCGGCCGCCGTTCCCAGACAGTGGCGCCGCGGCGCGTGATCGAATCGCTGGCGACGATCGGCGCGAGCTATGCGGCGACCGCAGCCCTGCTCTATCTCGCCACCGACTTCGCGATGTGGTCGTGCCTCGCGGAAGCCAAGCGCAGCAACTTCGAGTTCATGAGCCGTGTGATCGGCCGCCACGCGCACGATCTCTACGGCTACTTGGCCTACGGCAACGGTGCGGCGTTCTTGATCGGCTCCGGCGTCGGCATCGTCGCGGCCGCGTACACCGGTCGAGCGGTTTGGAGGAACCCGTGGAGTACCGCGTTCGCCCTCACGCTCCTCGTGATGGTCTTCGGCGGCATCTACTTCATGGAGACCGAGCGCATCTGGCTGTTCGCGATCCCGTGGCTCGTGGCGATCGCGATTTCGCGCGGTCCGTTCACGAGCGGCTCGCTGCGACTGCTGCTCGCCGTCGGACTAATTCAGGCGCTCGTCATGGAGACGCTGCTGTTCACGCTCTGGTGAACTCCGGAAAAGCAGCGGGCCCCGCCGCTTTTCGCCGGCCGGGCCCGTTGAATCGAGTGCAGCTCGCTCAGACCGTCGAGACGCCGTTGCTCTTCACGATGTCGCGCTTCGGCGGCGGCACGAGGCCGACCGCGCGCCCCAGGCGCTTCTTCCCGAACTGCGGATTCTCCATGTAGTACATCGCGCGCTCCATGAAGCGCTTCGCGCGCCGGCTGTAGCCGTAGTACCAGCGCTCGTACGAACGGACCATGTTCTTGCGCAGCTCTTCGAGCTCGACCTGCGTGAAGTGCTCGTGCTTGTACGCGGAGCGGTTGCTGCTGACGTAGTTCTCGGAGAGGTCCGAGAGATCGATGTTCGCGAGGTAGCCGTCCCAGCTCTCGGTGCCGATCAGCGGATTGAACACGCTGACGCGCACGAGGTCCGGACCGGCGAGCTTGAGCACCTTCTCGGTCTCTTCGATGTCTTCGCGCGTTTCACCCGGCGATCCGACGATCAAGTACACCTTGGCCCAGATGCCGGCGCGACGCGTCATGCGCGCGGCGTCGACGATCACTTCCGGCGTGAGGTCCTTCTTGAGGACGTCGAGCATGCGCTGGCTGCCCGATTCCCAGCCGTAGTAGATGCGGCGGCAACCCGCGCGGTGCATGTGCTTGAGCAGCGGATAGTCGACGCAGTCCGCGCGCGTGTTCGCGATCCACTCGAACTTCAAGTTGCGGCGCAGGATCTCCGCGCACATCTCGTGGATGCGCTTGCGGCGCAGCGTGAGGATCTCGTCGACGAACAAGATCACGCCCGGGTTGTACGTCTTCACGATGTGCTCGAGCTCGTCGACGATCATCTCGGTCGAACGCACTCGGAAGCCGCGGCCCGTGAGCTCCTTCTGGCAGAAGATGCATTTGAACGGGCAACCGCGCGTCGTGAAGATGTACGCCAGCTTCTCGGGGTTGAGCTGGAAGTAACGCTCCATCGGGAGCAAGTGGCGCGCGGGGATCGGCAGCTCGTCGAGCTTCTTGATCAGCGGCGGCGCCGGGTTGTCGATCCACATCGCGCCGTCGCGCATGGCCGCCAGGCCCGCGATCGACTGCAGTCCGGCTTCGTCGTTGCCGTCGTACGCCTTCAGGAACGCGGGCAGCGTTTCCTCCGCTTCACCCTTCAACACGAAGTCGAAGTGCCCCGAGTCGAGGAAGACGCCTTGGTCGACCGACGCGTGCGGCCCGCCCATCAGCGTAATTTTCCCGCGCGCCTTGGCGTACTTCGCCCAGGCGATCGCGCGGCGGATGTTCGGGGTCAGCGCGTCGAAACCGATGATGTCGTTTCGATCGATCGCCTCGCGCATGTACTGGTCGTTGACGATGCGCTCGTCGCACAGCTCGACCGGAATCTTTTCCTTCTCGAGGCAGGCGCCCAGGTACGGGATCCCCAGGATCATCGCCAGCGGGTCTTCCTGGACGTGCGGCTTGACGTAGGTGAGAAGAGTTTTGCGCATCGGTCGAAGGTCGTTGCGAAAAGGCTGCGACGAGAGCCTCAATATGGGATCGACCGCGGCCACCTGCATGGCCCATGCGGGAATTCCCGGCTTAGCCTCAAACTGTACCCCGCCCCTCTACTTCGCACAACCGGCGCGACTCCCGAGAAAGGCCTTGTCCGAGCCTTAATCGACCGCGGAACGCTGCGCACGTGAATCGGCTTCTCGGCCGATCGCGATCGCGTGCGCGCGCTCGTACTCCTCCATCCACTCGCGCGCGAGACGATCGATCGTGAAGCGATCCAGCAGGCGCTGACGGCCCATGGAGCCCATGCGCGTGCACAGGGCCGGGTCGACGAGGAGCGCGCGCACTCGGCCCGCAAATGAGGCCACGTCGAATGGGTTCTCGAGGAAGCCCGTCCGGCCCTCCTCGACGACCTCGGGGCTGCCGCCGAAAACGGTCGCCACCACGGGCTTCCCGTGCTCCATCGCCTCGAGGTTAACGAGGCCAAACGTGTCGAAGCAGATCGACGGGGTCACGAACACGTCGGTGGCGGAGTACGCGGCCTGGAGCTCGTCGCCGTCGAGCCATCCGGTCGCGACCACGCGCTCGGCGACGCCGAGCTTCCGCGCGACGGGCTCGAACTCGCGCTCGTACACATCGCGCTTGCCCATGACGAGCAGCACCAGGTCGGGAAACTCCGGCGCGAGCAGCGCCAGCATGTGCAGGAGCTGCGTCACGCCCTTCTGCTCGTGCAATCGGCCGCCGATCGCGATCACGCGCTTGCCTTCGAGGCCGAACTTGCGCCGCAACGCCGCAACGGCCGCTGCGTCGGGAAGCTTCGGCCGCAGCTCGATCGCATTGTGAATGGTGCGGTCGACGCGGATTCGATTCGCGCGCAGCACTCGACCGAGTTCGTCCGACACCACGGTCAGACGGTGCACGTCGCGCGCCAGGACACGTCGAATCGCCGCGTTCCTCCACGGGTTGTAGCGCAGGCGTTGGCACGGGATGCACTTCTGCCAGTAGGCCGCGTAGTCGCGCAGCTCGCCGCCGTGCTCCTCGCCGCCGTGGAAGCACGTCAGCTTCTGATAGCAGAACGTCATGACGTCGTGCGCGGTGAACACGACACCGGCGCCGAAGGCACGCGCCGCGGTGAGCGACGCATACGACAGGTGCGTGTGCAAAAGATGGCTGTGCACCACGTCCGGCCGCCACGCTTCGAGGATCTCGCGGAACGGCTTTCGAATCTGCGCGTTGTCGAGCGACACGAAGCTGCGGTAGCGGACGTTGTAGCTCGAGTGGAGCCGGAAGGTGGTCAGTCCCTCAATGATCGTGGGCGTCGCTTGCGAGTCGTCTTCCGTGCACGTCACGAGCGCAGTCTCGTGCCCTTGCGCCCGCAACGCCGCCGCCGCTTGGTACATCTGACGAACGGACGAACCGATGCGCGGATCGGAGAGCTCGTTCAGGAAAAGAATGCGCATCGGCGTCGTCGGCGCGGCCAGGCGAATCGGCTCGCGCGCGGGAAGTCTATCGGCTGGATTGAGGCGGTGCGCTCGCGCTCGGATTCGCCCGTAGAACCTGATCGTAGATCGCGAGCACCGCGCGCGCATTCTCGGCCCACGACGAGCGCGTGGATCGCTCGCGCCCCGCACGGCCCAAGCGATCGTGCAGCGTGTCGTCGTCGAGCAGCCGCTCCAGCGCCGTCTGCACGGCGCCCTCGGTCTGCTCGACGAGGAATCCCGTGACACCGTCGTCGATCGCGTCCTCCGCGCCGCAGTCGCGCGTGCCGATCACGGGCGTGCCGCTCGCGGACGCTTCGAGATACACGAGTCCAAAGCCCTCGAAGCCGCCGTCCGATGCCGTCACGGGCGTGTGCAGGAACACACGCGCGCGCTGCAGGAGATCGACCTTCTCGTCCTCCGACACGTTGCCGAGGAAGTGCACGCGATCCGCGAGACCGGCGCGCCGCACCGTCTCGACGAGCGACGCGAAGTACGCGTCACCGGTCTGCTTCCCGACCAGATAGTGATGGAGCACGGGATGTTTCGCTGCCACGCGGCACCACGCCGCGAGAGCCAGGTGATGGCCTTTGCGCTGCTTGACCTCGCCGATCGACAACGTGAACGGCGTGTCGTGCCAGGGTCGCTTGCCGATCACGCGCGGGCTGAGATAGTGCGCCGCCGACACCGCATTCGGGATGACGTGGACGCGCCCGCGGTCGAGCTCCGACGGATTCAAGATCTCGAGCAAGCGCGCGCGCGTGTAGCGGCTGACCGTGATCAGCGCCGCCAAGTGCCGGTACGTCCAGCGCGCGCGCTGCGCGTGACGCTCGTCGACGAGAGGCTGCACGCTGTACGTTCCGTGCGCCGTGGCGACGCACGGGCGCTTCGCGATCCGCGCGCCGATGAGACCCGCGTAGTTGTGCGGATAGTCCTTGATCGCGTGAACGATGTCCGCGCGGCGCGCCGAGCGCGCGATGCGCCACGACGCGAGCCACAGGCTCGGCCAGAAACGCAGCGGCGACATGTAGAAGAAATAGTCGGGCGGCAATCCGACCGACACTTGCCAGCGCGCGGGCACGTCGCGCGAAGTGGGCCGATGCTTGCGCGCGAGCAAGACCTCGACCTCGAGGTCCGGCCGCAGCTCTTCCATGGCCGAGATGAGCCGCACGGCATAACGGCCCACTCCGTCGAGGTCGGAGAGCGAGTCGGTGAGGAAGAGGATGCGCATCCTTGGCCGAGGCGCGCGCATCATAGCCGTCCGCGGATGTGGTTCACGAGCGCGCGGCGGTTAGGATCGCGGCGTGAGCGGCTCACCGAGCACGAATCCGGACGTCGCGAGCGCGATGGAACCCGAGTCGCGCGGCGCATTCGGTGGCTTCATCGGCCCGCGAACGCTCGTGGGCCTCGTCGAGGTCGCGGCGCCGTTCCTGTTCGACGGCTCGCACGAATCGACCGCTAGTTTCTCGCCGGCGCAGCACGGTCGGCTCTTCGAGCACGCGTTCCACCCGCTCGGCTGGTGGTCGATCCTGCGACACGCGGAGCTCCTCACCGCCCAAGCGGAACCGACGCCCGCCGCGCGCACCGACTACTTCGCGCTGTGCCTGGCCGCGCACTTCGCCAGCGTCGCGACATACGTTCCGACCGACGTCGACGCCAAGATTCGACATGCGCTGTGGTTCGAAGCCCAGCCGCCGGACGAGCTCGCACACATGCGCGAGCTGGCGCTGTACTTGAAACACTGGGACGTGCGCGGCGTCAGCGCGCGCATCGTCGACGTCGCGGGCCTCGGCCCGGTGTCGGGACACGACGGCGAGCGTCTCTCGGTGCTGTGCGGCGGCCTCTTGGCGTTCGCCGCGGCGGGCGACACGGAGAGCGCACGGACGTTCGAGGACGAGATCGACGCCGAGCTCGCGCGCGAGGCACGCGCGTTCCACGCCGTTCTCGCGGCGCAGAGCCGCGAGAACGATCTGCTGCGTCTCGCGGTGATCCTCACGCACAACGCGGGCGACGTGATGCAAGGACTCGCCGCACGCAGCGCACGGCACGTCGAGATCGACGCACGCGCGCGCTTCTCCGATCTCGCGCGCGAGCGATTCGATCGCTACGACGGCGCATTCGGACGCGCCGCGCTCCTCTACCGCGAGATGCTCGCGTCCGAAGGCCATCGCAACTACCCGCTGCGCGAGGTGAAGTTCCTGCGCGCGCACCCCGCGCTGCTCCTGCCCATCGGTCCGTTCCTCGACGACTGGGGCGCCGTTCTCGCGCGCTGGCCGAAGTGGAACGCCGCGCAGCGCGCCGAAGTCGTGAGCGCTCTCGTCGACGGAAGCCGCAAGGTGAAAGGCCAGGAGTCGTACTACCGCGCGCTGGCCGGGTTTTCGGAGGCGCACGCCGGCGGAATCGACGCGCGTGATCTCGCGCAGCACTACACGACGTCCGTGCGGCGCGAGCTCAAGAACCACGAGCTGCGGCGCAAGGTCGAATTGCCGCGCGCGTCGTTCGAGGCCAGCTTCGCGAAGCGCGCGCGCGCCTGCGTGTCGCGCCGGGTGACGTAGCGCGTCGCGC
>JANOFY010000269.1:0-19718 GCA_031413895.1 Planctomycetota bacterium
CGATATTCAGAGGAGCTGCAACGCAGCAGCTGAGGCGGCGGAGCGTCCAGGCGGGTTGCTCGGTATTAGGACGTGCTCTAAGTCAGCGGCGATGACACGTTCCTCGCCAAGGCGTTCATGGATTGAACGGCGCTGCCGGAGGAACTCGATGGCCCGGACGCTAACCTGACGCCTTCCGCATGGTTGCTCGGTTCGTCGGACATGGAGTGGCACAGACGATCTCTGCGTCTGCGACGGGTCTCGTACTCCTCGTGCTCGTTGGGGACATCGCGGAGGCTCAAGCGACCACGCGCGTCAGCCTGCGCTCCGACGGACTGCAAGACCGCCGCGACAGCCAGGCGCCTGCGATCTCGGCCGATGGACGCTTCGTCGCGTTCGAGAGCCTGGGCGCGTCGCTCGTGCCGGGCGATACGAACGAGTGCATGGACGTGTTCGTCCACGACCGCGAGCTCTCGACCACGGTGCGCGTCAGCGTCGATTGGGAGGGACATCAGGGTGACGGGGACAGTCGGTCGCCGTCGATCTCCGCCGACGGGCGCTTCGTCGCGTTCGAGAGTCTGGCGCTGAACCTCGGGGGATCGGCGCACGCCGCGGGGATCTACGTTCACGATCGAAGCACCGGAGATACCGCGCTCGTCAGCGTCGACTCCGCCGGACGGCCGGCGACGCGGCCGAGCGCGCGGCCGTCGATCTCCGCCGACGGCCGCTTCGTCGCGTTCGAGAGCACCGCAGGAAACCTCGTTCCGAACGACGCGAACGGGCTCCCCGACGTCTTCGTGCACGATCGCGAGACGTGCAACACGATTCGCGCGAGCATCAATTGGCGGCGCGTCAGCGCGCGCGGCTCGAGCGGCTGGCCCGTGATCTCGGGCAACGGACGCTTCGTCGCTTTCGTCAGCGACGCGGACACCTTCGTGTACGGCGACTCGAATCGAGCGGACGACGTGTTCGTGTTCGACCGCGAATCGCGACGCACGACGCGAGCCAGTGTCGGCTGGGACGGCCGCGAAGCGAAGGGACCGAGCTTCAAGCCGGCGATCTCGCACGACGGACGATTCGTGGCGTTCGCGAGCGACGCGGACAACCTCGTCCGATTCGATCGCGGACTACGCGATGTGTTCGTGCACGATCGTCAAACCGGCGAGACGCGCATGGTCAGCGTCGATTCGCTCGGCGAGCACGGCAACTTGCAGAGCGGCGGCCCGTCGATCTCGGTCGACGGACGATGGATCGCGTTCCACAGCTCCGCGACGAACCTCGCCGCGGACGATGTGAACCGCGTCGACGACGTGTTCCTGTACGACAGCGAGACGTACTCGACCTCACGCGTCAGCCGTGCGACGAACGGCGAGCCGGCGGATTCGTTCAGCTACGGCCCGTCGGTCTCGGGCGACGGATCGTGCGTCGCGTTCACGAGTCGCGCGAAGAACCTGGCAGGCGGCGATACGAACGGAGCGTGGGACGTGTTCGTGTTCGACGCGCGCCCGTTGATGCCGCCGTGCATGGCGTACTACGCCGACCGCGACGGCGACGGGTTCGGCAACCCCAACGCGCGCGTGTACGAGATGGCGCCGCGCTCAGGCTATGTGCTCGACGACAGCGACTGCGAGGACCGCGATCCGGCGGTGCATACAGGCGCGACGGAGCGCTACAACGGCATCGACGACGACTGCGACGGCGAGATCGACGAGGGATTCGTCGGCAGCGCGTGCAGCGCGCTCGCGAACAGCCTGTCCTGCGAGCCGCTGATCTTCGGCCAGGGCGCTGCGAGCGCCAGCGGATCGACGACGTTCGAGCTCGCGGTGGAGTCGCTGCGCAACGACACGTCCGGCTTCATCGTGTGGGCGCGTGGCAGCGCATCGGTCCTCGATTCGTCACCGGGTCCGTGCGTGTCGCGTTCGAGTCTGCGTTCGGCGCTGGTGCGATCGGGCGGCAGCTCGAAGTCCACGATCGATTGCTCGGGACGCGCGCGGTTCGAGTTCGGAGCGCGCGCCGTCGGTCATTTCGATTGGATCCCGTCGACGGTATTCCACGCGCAGTACGTCGGTCGCGATCCGAGCTACACGCCCGGTCGCGGGCTGCTCGTCCTCTCGAGCGCGATCTGGTTCGTGGTCGCGCCGTAGCGGTTTCCGCCGATACGCGCACGCGAGTCCGTGTGGCTTTTTGCCACGGCGTTCGCCGGTCGAGCTAGACTGGATCGAGGCCGATGGGTGTTGCCCCGATCGACTTCTCTTTCGAACCGTAGGGAGTTGCCATGAATCGACGAGTGAGTTCACGCAGTCGGTGGTTTGCACTTCTCTTAGCTGTTGGGTGTCTGTCCGGCACGGGCGCCGTTGCGCAATCGCGAGTCGCAACCTGGGGCGCCATGATCGGCGACAGCGATTGGCACAACGGGCCATTCGTTCAGCTCTCGTCGGGCAAGACGCATACGCTGGCGCTCCGATCGGATGGAACGATCGTCGCGTGGGGCGGAAACCGCAGGCTTCAATGCATGGTGCCTGATTTGCCGCCAGGCGTGACGTACGTCGAGGTGTCCGCAGGTTGGGACTTCAGCGTGGCGCGCCGCAGTGATGGATCGGTGATCGCGTGGGGCGACAGCAGTAGCGGTCAGCTAGCCGTTCCGCCGCTTCCGCCGGGACTCACGTACACCGCGATCGCCGCCGGTCAGTTCTGTGCATTCGGGCTGCGTAGCGACGGATCCGTGATCGGGTGGGGGAACAATGGCGCTGGACAGCTGAATGTGCCACCACTCCCGCCGGGATTGATCTACGTCGAAATCGCCGCGGGAGGGGTTCACGCGCTCGCGCGTCGCAGCGACGGCTCGCTCGTCGAGTGGGGTGCGGAGACGATCTCTCCGAGTAGTCCGCCGCCCCTGCCGCCGGGGATCACGTACGTAGAGATCGCGTGCGCGGCGGACAACGTCACGGATCCGAGCTCGCTGGCGCGTCGCAGCGACGGTGCAGTTGTTCAGTGGGGTGCGACGACTGGAAGCGTTCCGCCTCTTCCTCCCGGCGTTCAGTATGTCGAGATCTCGAAAGGCCTGTACCACTCCGTGGCCCGCCGGAGCGACGGATCCGTCGTCGCGTGGGGCGTCGTGCCGCCGGTTCCGCCCCTTCCGCCGGGAGTGACCTACGTCGAAGTCGAGGCGGGCGACCGTCACGCTCTCGCACGTCGGAGCGATGGTCGCATCGTCGGATTCGGACCGAACGGTTTCGGTCAGCTCAACGTGCCGGTACTCCCTGACGGTGTGACGTATCGGAAACTCGCCGTGAACTCGGCCACCGTCTGCGCGTTGCGCACCGATGGGAACATCGATGCGTGGGGAGGCAACACGATCGACGTGCCTGTCGTCCCGCCGCTACCGCCGAATGTGCAGTACGTCGAGGTCGACATGGGCGACGGCGAGCTCAACATGCCGTCGCCAGGGGACGACGTCTCGTACGGCCCGACACTGGCGCTGCGCAGCGATGGAACCGCGATCGGATGGGGCAGGAACTTTTTCGGAGAGTGCGACGTGCCCCCTCTCCCGCCGGGCATGAGCTACGTCGAGGTCGCCGGCGGATGGGGATACTCGGTGGTGCGCCGCAGCGACGGAGCGGTGATCGGGTTCGGGTACGACAATTCTCCGTGGAACACGCCGCTGCCTCCGCCGGGGTTGACCTACGTGGAGATCGCCGCTGGCGACGACAACTACGGCGTGCGCCGCAGCGATGGGTCGGTGGTGGTGTTCGGCTCCAACGGTTTCGGTCAGTGCGACGTGCCGATTCCTCCGCTCCCTCTCACCTACATCGACGTCACCATCGGAAACGGTGTTGTCGCAGCCCGTCATCGCGATGGTTCGGCGGTGGCGTGGGGGGCGACTTCGACGCAGCTGTCCGACGTGCCCGCGTTGAGCGCCGGTGTGACGTACGCGGAGATCGAGATGGGCATATTCACGGCCCTAGCGCGTCGCAGCGACGGAACGATCGACGCTTGGGGCACGAACTACTACGGTCAGCTCAACCTGCCCACCGTTTCGACTGACATTCGGTGCGTGGATATCGCGGCATCGAGCAAGATCTCGGCCGCGCTCTTCGAACCGTTCGTCCCAATTGGCACATCGTTCTGCTTCGGCGATGGTTCGCTCGCGACACCGTGCCCGTGCGCTGCACCGAACACGGTGCCGAATCCGAGCGGTTTCTCGGGACACGGTTGCGCGAACTCGTTCCTTCTCGACGGCGCGCGGCTGCAAGCGAGCGGGACGCTCGCACCGGACACTTTGCAGCTCGAGTGTCAGGTGGCGCCGAACTTCCTCGGCTTCGCGTTCATGTTCAAGGGCAACGCGATCGACGCGAACGGCGTCGCATCGAGCGACGGCTTGCGTTGCGCAGACGGACAGATCGTTCGCTTCGGCGGTCACTTCGCGGGCGCGAACGGCGAGGAGATGGGGATCTGGAAGTATCCGAACGACGTGCAGACCGTCCCCGTGTCGACGGTGACCGCGCAACCTGCAGGCCAGAGCGCGTACTACCAGCTCTTCTATCGCAACGCGGCGATGAACTTCTGCAACGCGTCGACGGCGAACCTGTCGAACGGAGTTCAACTCGCGTGGCCGTGAGCGGCGGCGCGCGACAGCTCCGCGCGTAGCTCGTCGAAGACGCCGGTCCAATCGTGCGGCGTCTTCTGCCGGAAGAGTCGCATCGTCGGATACCAGGGCGTGTCGTTCCGCTGCATCAGCCAGCGCCAATCGGGCGCGTGCGCCAGCAGCGTCCACACGGGACGTCCGAGCGCGCCCGCCAAGTGACACGCTGCCGTGTCGACGCTGATCACAAGATCGAGGTGCATCAGCGCGGCGGCGGTGTCGCTGAAGTCGGCGAGCTTCGGCGCGAGATCGACGAGCGTCACTCCGGGCGCTCGTGCGTGCTCCGACGCCGCGCGTTTCTGCAGGCTGAACAACGCGACGTTGTCGATCGTCGCGAGCTGCGCGAACGACTCGAGCGCGACCGACCGGCTCCGATCGTTCGCGTTCGACGCGCTGCCCGCCCAGACGATGCCGACTTTGAACCGCCGCTCGCTCGCGAGCTCGCGCCGCCAACGATCGACGCGCGCGGGATCGGCCGCGATGTAGGGCGTCTCCCCCGGAATCGATTCGAGCGCTGTGTCGAGAAGATGCGGCAGCGACATGAGCGAGCATTGCACGTCGATGCGTGCGACGTCCTCGGTGCGAATCGACGACCAGGCGTCGCGCACGCCGCGAGCGGATCGGAGGAGCGGCGCGAGATCGCGCGGCACTCCGAGGACGACGCGCCCGCCGCGCGCTTCGACGGGCGATGCGTAGCGCGACATCTGGATCGCGTCGCCGAGACCTTGCTCGGTGTAGAGCAGGATCGTGCGGCCCCCGAGCGCCGACCCGTCCCATTCGGGGATCGAAAGCCCGCTGCCGCGAAAGCCCGGTCGCCGCTTGCGCCACTCGAACTCGCGGAAGCCTTCGCGAAGATCGCCCTGCACGAGCCGCGCGAACGCGCGATTGACGTGCGCGGCGACGTGCTCGGGCTCGAGTGCGAGGGCGCGATCGCACTCTTCTTCGGCGCGCTTCGGATCTCCGTTGCGATAGCGCAGGATGCTCATGCGGACACGTGGCTCGGCCGCGCTCGGCGCGAGCTCGATCGCGCGCGCGATCGCTTGCTCGGCGCGCGCGACGTCGCCCGAATCGAGTCGGATAGCGCCGGCCTCGAGCCACGCCTCGACGTCCGACGGATCGCTCTCGAGCGCGCGCTCGACGTGATCGGTGGCTTCGTCGACGCGACCGGCGGCGCGCAACGCGCTCGCAAGCTCGCGATGACTGCCGGCGGATTCGGGATCCAGCGCGAGGGCAGCCTGCAGATGCCTCACCGCTTGCGCGGCGCGACCGCTCTCGCGGGCCGCGCGTCCGAGCGCCAGCTGTTCGTCTCCAATCCGCGGCGCGAGATTGCGCGCGGTCTTGAGGCAAACGTGCGCGTCGCGCTCGTCACCGAGCGCGGCGAGCGCGAGCCCGAGATGCAAGTGCGCCTCCGCATCGCGTCCCGAGAGTGCGATCGCCTTGCGCAGAGCAGCAACGGCCTGCGTGTGACGCTCGAGGCCAACGAGAGCCTCACCGAGCTTCGCGTGACCGGCGGCGATCTTGGGCGCAAGTCGCACGGCGATGGTCAACGCATCGACCGCGCGCGACCATTCGGCTTGTCGCAGCGCGACGAGCCCGCGGCCGTAGTGCGCTTCCGCTGACGATGGTGCGCGGCGGACGAGCTCCTCGTAGATCGACTCCGCCGCGCTGATCCGTCCGGCGACGAGGTGCTCGCGACCGAGCGCCAATGCCTGTGCGAGCGTGGGATCCGACATGGCCTCTGCCCGCGAGCATGACGGCGCGCGGGCCACTCTCCAAGTGTCGGAGATCTACTGTTCTCGGAAGCCTACTTGCCGTCCGGCTTGATCAAGCCGCGCACGGTCTTCTTCACGCTGTGAAGCAACGACGGCGAACGGCTGCGCTCGGGCGCGCGCGACTCGGCTGCATCGCCCGAACGCTTGGGCTTCTCGACCCAGTCGGGAAGCGGTCGCGGATACGTGAGCACGTCCTTGTACTCGGCGAGATCGACGTCCTGACCGCGGTACTTGTGGCCCACGAAATGCCCGTCGCGGATGTCGATCACCTCGCGCAGGATCATCTTGCCGCGGTACGGATCGGATCCCATCGGGAAGTAGTACATGCAGTCGTCGAAGTAGTAGTGCGACGCTTGGCTGTGGCGCGTCGCGCCCTTCTTCGTCATCGGCATGCCGCCGTGCAGCAGGTTCGCGTGCCAGACGAGCGCTTGTCCCTTCTTCGGGTAAACGGGCGTGCGCTTGAGCCCGTGCGCTTCGAGGATCTTGCCCATCGACTTCTCGTAGTCGTGATACCCGCCGGTGCTCGACGGCAGTCCGAGATCGAACATGTCGAACGTCTTCAGCCGGTGACTCTTGGGGACGACGAAGAGTTCGCCCGTTCCGGGCTGGATGTCTTCGAACGCGACCCACACGCCGCACATGTAATGGTGGGGGACGGAGTGGAAGTGGATCGTGTCGCTGTGCGCCGGCTGTTGCGTGCCGCTGTCGAAGTTCAGCGTCTGGAACGGAATCGGCTCGCGGCGGTAGAGCTTGCGCAGGAGCTCGAGCAGCTTCGGCGCACACGCGACCTGCTTGACGCCGTCGTCGAAGTACCACGCTTCGGCGACGCGTCGATCGTCCTTCGGGTAGAGCGGCGCGAGGTCCTTGAGGACCGCAGCCGCGACTGCGTCGAAGTCCGGGAGACCGAGGTCGATCGTGACGTAGCCCTTCTCGGCGTACTCGCGCACGAGCGCCTTGTCCGCCGGGCTCAGATCGGACTGGGCTAGCGACTCGTCCAGGAAGGGCGAATCGACGAACGGAACGGTCAGCGCGGAGGAGTCGTTCGACATGCGGCAGGCTCGTCGGAGGCTTGGAGGCGATCGTGGATTGCGGCCTCGATGGGGGAGGCTTTCCCACACAAGGATATGCGATTCGGGGGCCTCATGCCGCGCGCGGGTTTCCGGAGCCGCCTGCGGGGAGCGCGCTGCTGTCGCGGCCATCCGGCTGCGCGTTGTGGGAGCCGACGTTCGGACAAGCGGCCGGCGTTTCCCGGAGCGTGCACGCGCTCAGCGTGTCCGACCACGGCACGGGTCCGAAGCGCTACGCCGGTGGCACGTTCACGAACGCGTTCGACTCCGGCGATGGCGATTCTGCCCAGTGGGGCTGCGTGATCGACACGACGGCGCCCGTGCTCTCGTGCCCCGGGTCGGTGCTCGTCGCGGATGCGCCGACCGGCCCGCCTGGAACGATCGTGACGTTCTCGATCACGGCCGACGATGACTTCGACCGGGGCTGTGTGCGTCAAACGTAGGATTTCGGTCGAGATCGCGAACCAGTACCGCTGACTCGCCCCGGGGCGATACTCTCTCGGCCGGGGACCGCGATCCGGTCGTAGTCCTCACCTGTCGCGGGGACGGTTCGAGTTCGCATGATCTCGCGCTGGCTTCGCTTCGGAGACCCTCGTTCCATTCACGTGCCGAGCGCCACACACTCCTCATGATCCTCGAACTGACCCTCAGTCTCTTCGCGTCGCCGTGTCTCGTTTCGACTGCATCTTCGGTCCACGAGCAGGTCGCGCCCGACGACGCCGCGCTCGACGCGAAGATCACTGCCGCCGGCAAGGACGTCGCCAAGTTGCTCGAACTCGTGACCGGCGCGGCGGAGAGCGACGCGACCAAGATCTACAAGCTCGTCCTCGAGATCGACGCGAAGAACGAAGCTGCGCACAAGGGACTGCGCCACCAACAATACGACGGCAAGTGGTTCGAGAGCTTCGCCGAGCTCGCCAAGTACAAGCGCGAAGAAGCCGCGAAGATGAAGGACAAGGGTCTCGCGCGCTTCAAGGACGCGTGGGTGCCCGAGGCCGACGTGCCGTTCCTGGGCATGGGTTGGACGAAGGACGCGCAGGGCGTCTGGGTCGATCCCGTCGAAGCGGCGCGCGCCAAGCAAACCGCGGAGTGGAAGACGGCGGGCTACGAGTTCCGCGCGGACGACAACAGTTGGATCGCGCCCGCGGACTTCGAGAAGTGGAGGGCACTCACGTGGAAGTGCGGCGAAGCGTGGCTCGACATGGCCAAGGCCAACGAATACCACGCGAAGCTCGAGCAGCCGTGGCAGCTCGTGGGCGAGCATTTCGAGGTGTGGTCCACGTGTGACTGGGACGGTGCGAACTTGGCGCGCTGGCACGCGGACAAGATCCATGCGGAGCTCGTGCGGCTCTTCGGCGTCGAGCCGGCCACGAAGCCGCACTTCTTCGTTCTGAACAGCCTGCAGCAGTACAACCAGGCGGCGGGGAACCAACCGATCTTGGTCGAGTCCGAGGGCGTCTCGTCTCTGCACGGTGCCTACTTCGCGGACGGCTTCTACGACCGCACCGCGCAGCCGCCGCGGTTCCTTGGGTGTGGGGTCAGCTACTGGGACCGCAAGGACCAGAAGCTGGCGGGCTGGGGGACCTACTGGCTCCGTTGGGCCGCGGCTCAGAGTTTCGTCGACGCTATCGATCCCTCGTGGAATGCGGTGGGCAAGTGGATCGGTGACGGCGCGCGCGGAGACATCGGGACGTATGCCGAGCCGTTCTGGTCCGAGAAGAAGATCCCGCGCTGGCTGCGCTACGGCGCCGCGTCATACGTCGAGCGCTTCGTGAAGAATCCCGAGGCCGCCGAAGGAGCGGATCCGTGGACCTTGCGCACGGGCGCGTTCGCGGAAGTGAAGAAGGCCGGCGGACTGCACAAGCTCGAAGACCTCTTCGCCTTCAAGCTCGACCTCAACGACATCGCCAACTCGAGCCGCCTGTATCACGAAGCGGGGCTCGTCGTGTCGTTCCTGCTGGACGGCTCCGCGGACGAGAAGGACGTCGGGGAAAAACACAAGGCCTTCCAGGCCGCGTTGAAATCCGGCAAGAAGGCCGAAGTGGCCGCGGCCGCCGACGCGCTTCAGAAGACGCTCGTGAAGCACCAGAAGGACATCGAGAAGTTCGCCGGGCTGTGACCAGCGATCGGCGCTGACGGCCGCGCGCACTACTTCGCCAGCACCGCTTCCGCCGCGCGCCGCCAGCGCATCACGTCGGATCTCTCCCAAGCCGACGGATTCCCGCCGGTCTCGTCGTTCCACTCCGCCATGCCGCGCGTGTAGCACTCGCGAGCTTCGCCGTCGCGGCCGAGCTTGCTGTAGATGAGCGAGCGCAGGAAATCGTAGGCCATCGGCGTCAGGAGCAAGACATCCGGCGGTTGGTAGTGGCCCTCCATCGCGGCGAGCGCGCCGGGCCAGTCTTCGGCGCGCACGTTCGCGACGGCTTCGACCACGAAGAACCAACTCTCGCCGGAGTACGGCGCCGCGATCCCTTGCAGCGAGCGCAGGACGAGCTCTGGATCTCGTTGTTTCGGATCGGGATGATCGAGCAACGCGTAGAGCAACGTGGCGCCGTTGTACGAACTCGTTGCGATGGCGAGCATGCGCTCGATGTCCGCCGGTGTGTTCAAGCCCAAGTAGTAGCGGCTGACCTCGAAGTCCACGCGCCGGTCCGCGTTCTCCTCGAGCTCGAGCGAGCGCGTGAGGCTCTTGAGCGCGCCCGCGTGGTCGCCAAGCAGGGTCTGGACCGTGCCGATGCCGTAATACGCCTCGGCGTTCGACGGCGCCGCGGCGATGCACGCGCGAAACGCACCGTCGGCGTCGGCCAAGTGGCCGAGCAGTTGCATCGCATTGGCCATCGCGAGCTGCGCGGTGATGTCGCCGGGTCTCAGGCTGAGCGCGGCTGCGCGACAAGTGAGTGCGGCCTCTGCGCGCCCCGCGTCCTGGTAGATGACTCCGCCGACGGCTTGGAGCACGTAGTCGCCGGGATACAGCCGCAGCGCCTGGTCGTAGATGCGGTAGACATCGGGGCGGCGTTCCGGAAATCCGTCCCACAGCGCCGCGCTCACGACGAAGATCGAACCGGGCTCGAGCCTCCGCAGGTTGTCGGGCGCAGTGAGCTCGAGCATCACATCCACGTCGTTCGCGGCGATCGCCTGGCGCATGCGCGAGCGCACGGGCTCGGGATCGAGGTCCATGGCGAGGAGGTAGAGGTTCTCGGCTTTCTCGGACTTCGGGCCGTGCACCTTGCCACGCAGGCGCCCCCAATCGTCGAGCGCCAGCGCGACTTCCTCGGCGATCTTTCGCTCGCGGATGCGCTTCAGCGCGGGCACGAGGTCGGCGCCTTCGAGATCCGCTCCGTAGTCGTGGAACGCGCGCGTGAAGTCCGCGTCGAGCGCGATCTCGCGCGGCCTGTTGTTGAGGGTCGCGATCTGCGCGAGGCGTAGATCGATGAGCCGTGCGCGCAGTGTCTCGTCCTGCTGCGCCAGCTCGCGTTCGCGTTCCGCCGCGCCGAGGTCGAGCTCGGCTTTCGCGACGAAGCCGCGCGCTCTCTCGAGCAGCGCGGCGTCCGCGTCGCCGGTCTCTGCCAGCGACAGCGCGCGCCGCGCGGAAGAGAGCGCTTCCTCGGGCTGGCCAGCCTGTCCGAACTCGATCGACTCGCCGTGAGCCGCTTCGACCGCCGAGCGCGTCTGCTCGGCGCGTTGCGCGCGCTCGTGACTGACCCAGTACAAACCGCCGCCGCCTAGGAGAAGCGCGACGAGGATCGTGCCGCCGAGCGCCATCGTGAGCCGCTTCGCGCGGCGTTCCTCCGCGGCTTTGATGCGCGCCTCGATCGCCGCGAGCTCGGCTTTCTGCGCGCGCTCTTCCGTCGAAGTCAGGTACGCGTGCATGGCCTTGGCCACTTCCTCGGCGTTGGCCGGTCGCGCCGCGCGCGCGGGCATCAGGCAATCGAGGCACAAGCGCACGAGCGCCGGATCCGCATCGCACGCTCCGATGCGCGCACGCGCCGGATCGAGCTCTGCGCGCGCCGCCTTCGCGACGGTCGACTGGCCCTCGACGTTGTCGTACGGCGGCCGGCCCGTGAGGATCTCGCACAGGATGGCGCCGAGCGAGAAGACGTCGGCGCGTTCGTCGAGCTTGTCGACCTCACCTTGCGCCTGCTCGGGCGCCATGTACGCGGGCGTACCCATGATCGAACCGACCATCGAGTCGGAACCCGACGAGCCCGGACCGCTGCGCACTGTTTCGATGACGGTGTGCAGGCTCTCCTTGGCGCGCTTCTCATCCGCGACGCCGCCGCGTCGCAGCACTTTCGCGAGTCCCCAATCCACGACTTGGACTTCGCCAAACGCGCCGACCATGACGTTCGCCGGCTTCAGGTCGCGGTGCAGCACGCCCTTCGAGTGCGCGTAGGCCATCGTCTGGCACACCGACTCGAAGATCGCGAGTAGACGGCCACGGTTGTCCGCGGGCGTCTTGCGCTGCCCGAACAGCGCCGCGAGCGTGCGTCCCTTCACGAGCTTCATCGTGAAGTACGGACGATCGTCGGCCATGAGGCCGAGCTCGTACACCGGGACGATGCCCGGATGCTGCAGCTGTCCACCGATCTGTGCTTCCTCGACGAAGCGTTGCACGACCGCGGGTCGTTTGGACAGCTCGCTGTCGAGCACTTTCACCGCGACGTCGCGTCCGAGATCGGTGTCGTGTCCTTTGAGGATCACGCCCATGCCGCCGCGTGCGATCTCGCCGAGTAGCTGGTAGTTGCCGCGACCCTGCGGAACGAGCTTCGATGTCGACGAGGGATCGACGACGGGCGAGGTGCCGTGCTCCGAATCCAGATCGGACAGGAAGACCTTGGGCGCGACCCCTGTGCGATCGGCGATCAGCGCGAGGACGGACCGCTGGGACTTCGGTTCTTCGGAGGGCATCTGAGGCATGGAGGTCCTTCGACGTGGGGGAGCTGGAGCCGTGCGACTACTTCGCGAGAGCCGCTTCGGCCTCGCGCCGCCAGCGCATGGCGTCGGAGTGCTCCCAATCGGCGGCTTGATCGCGAGTCCATTCGTCCCACTCGAGCATGCCGCGCTTGTAGGACTGGCGCGCTTCGCCCTCGCGACCGAGGCGCGCGTAGATCTGCGCACGCAGGAATTCGTAGGACATCGGCGTCAGCAGCATGAGGTACTGCGGCTTGAAGCGCTCCTCGAAGACCGCGAGCGCGCCGGCCCAGTCCGCGAGCCGCATGCGCGCGACGATCTCGACCGTTCCGGGCCAGCGGTAGTCGGTCAGCGCCGAGGCGCGCTCCGCGAGTGTGCGCAGCACGAACTCCGGATCGCGTTGCTGTGGGTCGGGGTGATCGACCAGCGCGAAGAGCAGGGTCCCCACGCCGGGCGGATCGATCTGTCTGTCGATGCGCTCTTCGAACTCTGCGCGAGTGACGGCGCCGTTGTAGAACTGCGCGACGAGCAGGTCGGACAACATGCTGGGATCGGAGGCGATCTCAAGAGCGCGCGAGAGGCTCGCCAATCCCGCCGCGAAGTCGCCGAGCAGAGTCTGGGTGCAGCCCAGGTAGTAGTTCGCGTCCAAGTTGGTGGGTTCTGCGGCCGTGCACGCACGCAAGATGGCGCGCGCCTCGGGCAGTCGGCCGAGCGACAAGAGCGACTCTCCCACTTTGACGCGCGTCGCGACGTCGCCCGGGCGCAACGCGAGCGCCGCATTGCGGCACGCGAGCGCGGACTGGTAGCGGAAGCCGTCCTGGTAGAAGAACCCCGCCACCGCCTGGAGCACGAAGTCTCCGGGGTACAGTTGGCGCGCCTGCTCGAGGATCCGGTAGACCTCGGGCTGGCGCTCGGCCGCGCCATCTCCCCAGAGTTCCGCGCTCAAGACGAAGATCGAGCCCGGTTCGAGTCTCGAGAGGTTCTCGGGTGCGGACAACTCCCGCATCACCGAGAAGTCGCCGGCGGCGACTGCCTCGCGCATACGGTTGCGCACGGGATCAGGGTCGAGGTCCATCGCGAGGACGAGCATGTTCTCGGCCTTCTCCGACCTCGCTCCGTGCACTCTGCGACGCAGGCGGCCCCAGTCGTCGAGCGCCAGCGCGACCTCGGCGGCGATCTTCCGCTCGCGGATGCGCTTCAGTGCGGGCACGAGGTCGGCGCCCTCGAGGTCGACTCCGTAATCGTGAAAGGCCTTCGTGAACGCCGCGTCGAGTTCGATCTCGCGCTTGGCGTTTCCGATCGTGGCGATCTGCTTCAGGCGCAGGTCGACGAGGCGTGTGCGCAGTTTCTCGTCCTCTTCCGCGAGCTTGCGCTGGTCCTCGGCGGCATGCATATCGCGTTCGGCGTTGGTCACGAAGCCTTGCGCGCGTTCGCGCAGCGCTGCGTCTGCCTCACCGGTCTGGGCTCGCGACAAGGCGCGACGCGCGGCGGCCAAGGCCTCCACAGGCTTGCCCGCTCGTCCGAGCTCGATCGACTCGCTGTGCGCCGCCTCGACCTCCGTGCGCGTCTGCTCAGCCAGCTTCGCGCGTTCCTCGGCGCGCTGCGCGCGCTCGTGACTCGCCCACCAGAAGCCCGCACCCGTCAGGACGAGCGCGACCACGATCGTGCCCGCGAGCGCCATGGTGAGGCGCCGCGCGCGGCGCTCCTCCGCAGCCTTGATGCGCGCTTCGGCCGCCGCGAGCTCCGCCTTTTGAGTGCGCTCCTCCATCGTGGTCAGGTACGCGTGCACGGACTTCGCCACGACGGCTGCGTTCGCGGGCCGGACGCCCTTCGCGGGGGTCAGGCATTCGAGACACAGGCGCACGAGCGCCGGGTCCGCGCCGCATGTTTCGAGTCGCGTGCGCGCGGGTTGGAGCTTCGCGAACGCGGCCTGGGACAGGGTGGTTTCGCCTTCGATGGCTTCGTACGGCGGCCGGCCGGTCAGGAGTTCGCACAGGATCGCACCGAGCGAGAACACGTCGGCGCGCTCGTCGAGCATGTCGACTTCGCCCTGCGCCTGCTCGGGCGCCATGTACGCGGGCGTGCCCATCACGGAACCGACCATCGAGTCCGATCCCGACGAGCCCGGACCGCTGCGCACGGTCTCGATCACCGTGTGCAACGTTTCCTTGGCGCGCTTCTCGTCCGCGACGCCGCCGCGGCGCAAGACCTTCGCGAGTCCCCAATCCACGACTTGGACTTCGCCGAACGCGCCGACCATGACGTTGGCCGGTTTCAGGTCGCGGTGCAGCACGCTCTTCGAGTGTGCGTACGCCATCGTCTGGCACACCGACTCGAAGATCGCGAGCAAGCGGCCGCGGTCATCGGCGAGATCCTTGCGTTGTTGGAAGAGCGCCGCGAGCGTGCGGCCTTTGACGAGCTTCATCGTGAAGTACGGACGATCGTCCGCCATCAAGCCGAGCTCGTACACGGGCACGATGCCCGGATGCTGCAGCTGTCCGCCGATCTGCGCCTCCTCGACGAAGCGCTGCACGACGGCGGGCCTCTTGGAGAGCTCACCGTCGAGCACTTTGACCGCGACGTCGCGCCCGAGATCGGTGTCGTGCCCCTTGAGGATCACGCCCATGCCGCCGCGCGCGATCTCACCAAGCAGTTGATAGTTGCCGCGTCCTTGCGGCACGAGCTTGGACGTCGCCGCGTTGGGATCGAGTACGGGCGATGCGCCGTGCTCCGAATCCAAGTCGGACAGGAGAACTTTGGGCGCGAGGCCGTTTCGCTCGCCGAGGATGGCGAGCACGGATCGCTGCGCTTTCGGCTCTTCGGGGGAAGGTTGAGGCATGGAGGTCCTTCGAGGTGAGGAAACCGGAGAGCCAGATTACTTCGCCAGCGCCGCGTCGGCTGCGCGCCGCCAGCGCATCACGTCGGAGCGCTCCCAAGCGGCCGGGTTGCCGCCCGCCACCTCTTTCCACCGCGCCATTCCGCGCCCGTAGCACTCGCGCGCGGCGTCCTCGCGATCGACGTGGGCGTAGATTACCGCGCGCAGGAAGTCGAAGGCGCCCGGGGTGAGCATGAGTGCCGACGGTGGAGTGAAGTGACCCGCGAGGGCCGCCAGCGCGCCGGGCCAGTCCTCGCTCTGGACCTTCGCCAGCGTCTCGAGCACGAAGCGCCAATCTTCGTCCTCGAGCAGCGTGGCGTGCTCCGCCAGCGCGCGCAGCACGAGCTGTGGGTCGCGCTGCGTGGGATCCGTGTGATCGAGAAGCGTGTACAGGTAGGTCGCGAAATTCAGCGGGTCGCTCTCGACCGCGAGGGCGCTGGCCATATCCGCCTTGCTCGCGAGTCCCTCGCGAAAGCGCAGGGACAAGAGATCCGCGCGCCGCGAGACGTCGTCCTGGAGCTCTAGCGAACGCGACACGTGCGCTAGCGCGCCCGCGGCGTCGCCTAGTTGGAGCCGGGACATCCCCAGGCCGTAGTAAGCCGCCGCATTGGATGGGGCGATGGCGATGCAAGCACGGAAGGCACCCTCGGCATCGGTCATGCGGCCGAGGAAATACAAGGACTCCGCCAGCTTCACGCGCGTCGCGACGTCGTCTGGACGCAGGCTGAGCGCCGCCGTGCGGCACGCCATCGAGGCCTCGTAGCGTCCCGCTTCCTGGTAGATGTTGCCGCCACTCGACTGCAGCACGAAGTCACTCGGGTAGACGTGCAGTGCTTGGTCGTACATGCGGTAGACGTCGGGTCGGTGCTCGGGAAACTGATCCCACAGCGTCGCGCCGAGGACCCAGATCGAACCCGGCGCGAGCTTCGCGACGTTGTCGGGTGAACCGAGCTCGAGCAGTGCCGTGAGACCGTTGTCGAAGATCGCCTGGCGCAGGCGCATCCGGCCGGGATCCGGGTCGAGATCCATCGCGAGGTAGAAGACGTTCTTCGCCTTCTCGGACTTTTCACCGAGGACGTGACGCCGCACGCGCCCCCAGTCGTCGAGCGCCAGCGCGACTTCCTCGGCGATCTTGCGCTCGCGGATGCGCTTCAATGCCGGCACCAAGTCGTCGCCGTCGAGATCGACTCCGTAGTCGCGAAAGGCCCGTGCGAAGGCCTCGTCGAGCGCGATCTCGCGCGGGTGATCGTGGAGCACCCCGATCTGCGCGAGGCGCAGCTCGATGAGGCGCGCGCGCAGCTGCTCGTCTTTCCTCGTGAGCTCGCGCTCGCGCTCCGCCGCTCCGACGTCGAGCGCGGCCTTCGCCACGAAGCTCCGCGCGCGTTCGAGCAACGCTTCGTTCGCTTGGCCGGTCTCCGCCAGCGACAGCGCGCGACGCGCGGAAGCGAGCGCTTCCTCGGGCTGGCCGGCCTGTCCGAACGAGTTCGACTCGTCGTGAGCCGCCTCGACGGCGACACGCGTCTGCTCGGCGCGCAGCGCGCGCTCTTCCGCGCGCTGCGCGCGTTCGCGGCCGACCCAGTAAGACCCGCCGACGACGAGCGCCAGCGCGCCGACGACCGTGCCGGCGAGCGCGACCGTGAGTCGACGCCGGCGGCGCTCCTCGTCGGCCTTGATGCGCGCCTCGGCCGTCGCGAGCTCGGCCTTCTGCGCGCGCTCCTCCGTCGAGGTGATGTAGGCGTGCACGGCTTTCGCCACCTCGTCGGCATTCGCCGGCCGCGCTTCGCGCGCAGGCGTCAGGCACTCCAGGCACAAGGCCACGAGCGCTGGGTCGGCTCCGCAGCTTTCGATGCGTGCGCGTGCGGGACCGAGACGCGCCTGCGCTGCTTGCGCGAGCAGGCTCTTGCCCTCCACGACTTCGTACGGCGGCCGGCCGGTGAGAAGCTCGCACAAGATCGCGCCGAGTGAGAAGACGTCGGCGCGCTCGTCGAGCATCTCGACCTCGCCCTGCGCTTGCTCGGGCGCCATGTACGCCGGCGTGCCCATGATCGAACCGGCCATCGAATCCGACCCCGATGATCCAGGGCCGCTGCGCACGGTCTCGATCACCGTGAGCAGGCTGTCCTTCGCGCGCTGCTCGTCCGCGACTCCGCCGCGCCGCAGCACCTTCGCGAGCCCCCAGTCCACGACTTGCACTTCGCCGAACGCACCGACCATGACGTTGGCCGGCTTCAGGTCGCGGTGCAGCACGCCCTTCGAGTGCGCGTACGCGACGGTCTGACACACCGACTCGAAGATCGCGAGCAAGCGGCCGCGGTTGTCGGCGGGGGACTTGCGCTGCCCGAACAGCGCCGCGAGCGTGCGCCCCTTCACGAGCTTCATCGTGAAGTAGGGCCGATCGTCGGCCATGAGGCCGAGCTCGTACACCGGCACGATGCCCGGGTGCTGGAGCTGTCCGCCGATCTGCGCCTCCTCGACGAAGCGCTGCACGACCGCAGGTCGCTTGGCGAGCTCGCCGTCGAGAACTTTCACCGCGACGTCGCGACCAAGATCGGTGTCGTGGCCCTTGAGGATCACGCCCATTCCGCCGCGCGCGATCTCACCGAGCAGTTGATAATTGCCGCGACCTTGCGGCACGAGCTTCGACGCCGCCGAGCTGGGATCGACGACAGGCGACGCACCGTGCTCCGAATCCAAGTCGGAGAGCAGGACTTTGGGCGCGAGACCTGTCCTCTCGGCGATGATCGCGAGGACGGAACGTTGGGACTTGGGTTCGTCGGGCAACGGGGACACCTTTCAATGGGTGTGAATTCGGCTTCGGCACGGGAGTCTAGGGTCCAGCGTGGGCAGCGCGAGGCCGAAAGCGCGTCGCAGCGCACGATACGGCGGCAGCGCCGTACACTCGTGTTCCAACCGAGGATCGGGCCCGCTGGTCCGGACCGTGCGCGTCACGAGTCGTTCGATCTTGATCACGAATGCGGGCGGTCACTCGGTTGCGCGAGAGGAGAGGCTCGCTCCCCCTGCCATGAGACAACGAATCGTTTCGAACCTCGTTCGGCTGTCCCTCGTCGTCCTTGTTTGCGCTCCGCGTACGCTCGCTCAGACGCCCTGCATGAGTCCGGGCCCCGATGTCGTGTGCCCGAACATGTCCGCACCGCAGAACTATGCGAGCGTTGGCGATGTCGAGGCACTCTCGGTCGGTCACACGATCCACAATGTCGGTGACACGTGGGTCAATTTCTTCGCGTCGACGAACCAGCACCCCGTCACGGCCGGGAACGTGTATCGCTATTCGGTCGTCGGCTCGGCCGGTCGATTCGAGCAGGTCGGCATGGGCTGGCTGCAGCACGGATTCTTCGCGCTCAGCCAATCCTCGGGCTGCACGTGCACTCCGACCGACGGACAACACCTTGGGATCGGTTGCAGCGACGTGTCGACGTCAGTGCGTGTCGGCTCGCAGGTGGGGCTGGGCCCGCGCTGGCAAGTCAACGCGCACACCGGTGCCTTCCCGTTTCCGCCCGCGAGTCCGCCGTTCAGCGGAACCGTGGCGCGCCGGATCCAAGTCGCGGTCTTCGATCTCGAGCCGACGGGCGGAACGACGCGCTACTTCCACGAGTCGCACTTCGTCACGCCGGACGAAGCGACCGCGGGCAACGGCGACAATAATGCGTCGCACCGCGAGCTCGCGGTCAGCGGCAGCGGCACGGCTTGGAACTTTGCATCCGTGGGCTCGGTCGTCAGCGAGGCGTCCGCGATCCGCGCGTGGAAGGCGATCGACGCCGGCGTGACCGAACTCGACGTGCGTATCCCGGGCGAGGGCTTGCTCGTCTTGGGCTACCGAGTCACGGCGCTCGGCGGCGGCCAGTGGCACTACGAGTACGCGCTCTACAACATGAACTCGGACGCGTCCGTCGGTTCGTTCTCGCTCGCGCTCGGTGCTGGCGTGACGCTCAATGGCATCGGCTTCCACGACGTCGCGTACCACGACGGCGACGGTCCCGGAAACGTGAACTTCAGCGGGACCGACTGGACGCCGACGCAGTCCGCGGTCGCGATCACGTGGGCCGCCGAATCGTTCGCGACGAACCCGAGCGCGAACGCGCTCCGCTGGGGGACGACGTACAACTTCCGGTTCGACGCGGACATGCCGCCCGAGACCGGGACGCTGACGCTCGAGCTCTTCAAGAACGCCGGCTACGTGCAGGCGGAGGTCTTGGTGCCGTCGTCGACGGGGCCCGTCGGACCGGGGCTCGCGTTCTGCGCGGGAGACACGTCGCTTGCGACCGCGTGTCCGTGCGCTCTGCCGGACGTCGTGCCGAATCCTGCGGCTGCCGCCGGTCACGGTTGTGCGAACTCGTTCGATCTGAACGGCGCGCGGCTCAAGTTGACCGGCGCGCTGTCGCCCGACACGGTCACGTTCACGACGTCGATCGGCGGGAACTCGGCTGCGTTCGGGCTTCTCCTCAAGGGCAACG
>JANOFY010000270.1:0-5022 GCA_031413895.1 Planctomycetota bacterium
CCAACGAGCCCGATCCGTTCCGCGTTCGCGTGCGCGGCACGGCGCAGTGAGAGCTCCGGGACGAAGACGCGCCCTCGCGCGCGCTTTGAGACCGCGCCCCGGGTGAATACACTCCGCGTGTGTCGACTCTCGGACATCCGCGCCCGCTGCTCGCCGTCCTTTCGTGCGGGTTGGCGCTCCTCGGCTCCTGCAGCCTCGTCCGGTCGAACGACTGGAACTTGCAACAGCTTCATGACGGGGAGTCGCGCCACAAGTACTCGGCCGCGCTCGAGAGCGACGTCGAGTACTTCCTGCGCCACGAAGTGACGCGTTTCTTGTCGAGCACCGGGATGCAGTTCGCGCGGAAGTCGCCGTCGGATGTCGAGGATCCGGGCTCGGAGTGTCTCGAGAACCTCGTCGAGCTCATGCACTTCGACGGCTCGGACCCAGAGACGAGCGCCCTCCAGGTCGAGTGGTTTTCGCGCATCGCGATCGAGGATCCCTGGAAGCTCTCGCGCGAGCGCGCCGTCATCGCGCTCGGCCGCACCGGCCGACTCATCCGAGCCGGTCTCCCCGTGAAACTTCCCGAAGCGCCGCCGGCCGCCGGTGCACCGGAGGTCAGCGCGGCCCTCGCCGCGCTGGCGCAGGCCGCCGAGGTCGCCCGCGCGAGCGACACGTCCACGACGCATCTCGATCTCGAAGCGGCGTGTCAGCTCGTGCACGGCATGACGCTCGACGTCGCCGGAGCGCGGCGTGCGCTGCGCGTCGCGAGCGAGCTCTCGAACGCCAGCGGCGTGCGCGACGCCGACGCGAAAATCCTCACGCACCTCTCGTACGAACTCCAGCGACGCTGCGCGCGTCAATCGCTGGCGGCCGCACTCCTCGATACCGAGCCC
The DNA here is from genome assembly GCA_031413895.1 of Planctomycetota bacterium. Classification (GTDB taxonomy): domain Bacteria; phylum Planctomycetota; class UBA1135; order UBA1135; genus JANLUN01. The sequence continues at coordinate 876 of JANOFY010000270.1, forward strand.
CTCGTCCGCGCGGCGGCGGTCCAAGCCGCGGTGGACTGCGCCGGTCTGGCCGCGCTGGATCCCATGCTGGCGCAGCTGCGCCGCGAGCCGTCGCCGGAAGTCGTCATCCGCGTGATGCACATCGTGCGCGATCGCGGTTTGCCAGAGGTTCCCGCGGAAGTTCCGCCCGAGGCCGCGCTGAAGATCCGCCGCACGTGGATGGGGAACATCTATTCGCTCCTCAGCGATCGCCCCGAGGGGCCGATCCGAATCGCCGCAATGCAAGCGCTCGCGAAGATCTCCGGCACCGCGCTCACGAGCCTGCGCGAAGAGGATTGGCAGAGCTGGTGGCTCGCGATGTCGACCGATCCGGCGCTCTCCGAGCCGGCAAAGCGCGACGTGGAGCCGCTCGAACCGGCCGGAACCAGCGGTCCGGCGCCGTGAAGCCCGCGCCGAAGTCGAGTCGTCTCGCGTGGCTGCGTCCGCTCTTCGCGGCCGCGATGCTCGCGATCGTCGCCTACAACGTGCCGTGGCGCGACCGCCTGTCGTGGAAAGGGTCGCATGGAAGCGCGGACGTCGCCGGAACGATCGTCGGCGATTGGCGCGCGAGCCGCATCGCTTTCGAGGTCGCGCCGGGTGAGAAGCTCGACGCGGATTGGCCCGTGGCCTTGGCCGCGCGGCTCGCGGAGCCGGGGCCCGTCGCGCTGAATCGAGAATCGCTCGCGCAGGATCCCGGCCTTGCCGCGGGCACACTCGCGTGGCGGCCGGGGATGCTGCGCGCGTTCCGCGAGATGGACCCCAAGGGCGTGTGGATCGCGCTGGGATTCCTGCTGCTCGGCGCGCTCGTCAGCATCACGCGTTGGTGGCGGCTGCTCGCGGTGGCCGGTTGCGCTGCCCGCTGGACGAGCGCGCTGCGGCTCACGTTCCTCGGGTTCTTTTTCAATCTCGTCGTCCCGGGCCTGACCGGCGGCGACGTCGTCAAGGCCGTGCTCGTCGTGCGCGAGAACCCCGAGCGCCGCGCTGACGCATTGATGTCCGTCGTCGTCGACCGCGTGCTCGGATTGCTCGTGCTCATGGGGCTCGCGACGGCGGTCGTGCTGTTCTCGGGCGAGCGCTTCCTCGAGCTGCGGCTGCCCGTGACGCTGACGTTCGTGGCGATGGTCCTCGGCCTGTGGGTCGTGCTGCACGGTCTGCCGCGCCGGATCCTCCGCATCGACGCGCTGCTCGCGCGCTTGCCGCTGAAGGAGCAGGTGCAGAGCGTCGACCGCGCGCTGCGCATCTACTTCGCGCACCCGCTCGAGCTCGCGTTCGCGCTCGCGCTGTCGGCCGCCAACCACCTCAGCGTCGCAGCGGGCGTGTGCGCGCTCGGCCGCGCGTTCGGCGATTCGCTGAGCTACATCGACTACGTCGGCGTGACGTCGATCGCGAACGCGGTGAGCGCTGTGCCGGTCGCTCCCGCGGGATGGGGCGTCGGCGAAGCGGCGTTCGGTTACATCTTCGGGTTGCTCGGAGCCGCGCCGACGCTCGGGGTCGCCGTGAGCGTCACGTATCGCCTGCTGATGATGGGCATCGGCCTCTTGGGCGGGCTCTTCATGCTCCTGCCCGGAGGACGCGACGTGCGCCGCGAGGTCGAAGAAGACGCCAGCCGATCGGCGGAGGCCGGCGCGCGCGGTTGACCGAACCGGCTCGTGCGCCGTCTAATCGGGAGTCGGCTTGCGCGCAGCGTTCCAATATGGACCGCATGGACCGCCGACTCGATTCGGCCCCCCCTGCGGTTCATCGGAGAACGCTGACATGTCCCTGCTCGTGATCGGAACGCTGGCCTACGACACGATCGAGACCGTCCACGATCGGCGCGAGAACCAGCTCGGCGGCTCGGCGACGTACTTCTCGATGGCCGCGCGAAGGTTCACGCCGGTGCGATTGGTTGGCGTCGTCGGCGACGATTTTCGCCCGCAGGATCTCGCGCTGCTCGCGTCGGACGGCGTCGACGCATCGGGACTCGAGCGCGCGCAGGGCAAGACGTTCCGCTGGTCCGGTCGCTACGAAGCGGATTGGAACACGCGCCACACGCTCTCGACCGACCTGAACGTGTTCGAGCACTTCGATCCGAAGATCCCCGCCGCGCTGCGCGATTCGAAGTACGTGTTCCTCGCGAACGCGGCGCCGCGGATTCAGATGCGCGCGCTCGACCAGATCACGGAGCCGGCCTTCACGATGGTCGACACGATGAACCTGTGGATCGACATCGCGAAGGCGGAGCTCATCACGCTCCTGCGCCGCGTCGACGCCGTGATCCTGAACGACGAGGAGGCGCGCATGCTCACCGGCGAGCGCAACCTCATCCGCGCTGCGACGCGCGTGCTGGCGCTCGGGCCGCGTTTCGTCGTGATGAAAAAGGGGGAACACGGTGCGTTCCTCGTCGGCCGCGACGTGCGCTTCGCGTTGCCGGCCTATCCGGTCGAGGAAGTGGTCGATCCCACGGGCGCGGGCGATTCGTTCGCCGGCGGGTTCATGGGGTACGTCGCGGCGCAGAACGACTGCGAACCGGCCTGCCTGCGACGCGCGATGGTGTACGGCACCGTCACGGCATCGCTGTGCGTGCAGGGCTTCGGCGTCGAGGCGCTGCGCACGGCGACGCGCGCGACGATCGACGAGCGCTACCGCGAGCTGATGACGATCGTCACGGTGTAGCCGTGGACGACTTTTCTGCGGCGCGAACGTTCATCGCGCTCCGGCCGCCGGATGACGTCCGCGCACGGCTGGCGGACGCCGCGCAGGAGACGCTGGGCTCGCTGCGCGGTCTGCGCGTCTATCCCGCGCAGGACCTGCACCTCACGCTGGCGTTCCTCGGCCCGGTGACGGGCTGGCAGCTCCGCCAGCTGCGGATCGGGCTCGACACGCTGGCTCCCAACGTCGGTCCGTTCCCGGTGTCCACGACGCACACGGGCGCATTCCCCGGACGCGGACGCGAGCGAGTGCTATGGGCCGGGGTCGAGCGGGACGAGACGATGCGCGCGCTCTTGGAGGTGGCTCTGAACGCGTCGCGCTGCGCGGCATGTGAGCCGGCGGACGCCGACCGCGAGCCCTGGACGCCGCACGTCACGCTGGCTCGCGTGCGGGAGCCGGGCACGCTCGTTCCCGACGCGTTCTACGAGTTGCGCCTGGATCTCGCCTGGATGGCGCGAGAGATCGCGATCTTCCAGCCCGATCCATGGCCCAACACCCCGCGGTACCGGATCGTGCACTCCACTGAACTGTGAAGAATCACGGTCACCGAGGCGCGCTCACGCGGTCGCTGCTTCATGCGCAGCGTGCTTCTTCCGACCTCTCCCGGCGGCTATATTCGGCCGCTTCCAGACGCCCAACCCGCAGGTGATCCCATGAGCCTTCCCAAAGCGAAAACCGAGAAGACCCCGTCCGCGCCGATCGCCACCTCGTCCTCAGCGATCAGCCGCGAGCGGCAAGAGAAGAACAAGTCGCTCGAGGCGGCCCTCGGAGAGATCGAGAAGGCCTACGGGAAGGGCGCGATCATGCGCCTGGGCGATGGGCAAGTGCTCAAGGAGATCGAAGGGATCTCGACCGGTTCGATCGGGCTCGACGTGGCGCTCGGCGGCAAGGGACTCCCGCGCGGCCGCGTCGTCGAGGTCTACGGGCCGGAGAGTTCCGGCAAGACGACGCTCACGCTGCACGTGATCGCCCACGCACAAAAGACGGGCGGGATCTGCGCGTTCGTCGACGCGGAACACGCGCTCGATCCGGGCTATGCACGCAAACTCGGCGTGAAGCTCGACGACCTCTTGATCAGCCAACCCGACACGGGCGAGCAGGCGCTCGAGATCGTCGAGACGCTGGTCCGTAGTAATGCAGTCGACGTGGTCGTGATCGACTCGGTCGCGGCGCTCGTGCCCCGCGCGGAAATCGCCGGCGAGATGGGGGACAGCTTCGTCGGCCTGCACGCGCGCCTCATGAGCCAAGCGCTGCGCAAGCTGACCGCGGCGATCTCGAAGTCCGACTGCCTCGTGATCTTCATCAACCAGATCCGCGAGAAGATCGGGGTGATGTTTGGCAACCCGGAGGTCACACCGGGCGGCCGGGCGTTGAAGTTCTGGTCGTCCGTTCGCCTGGAGGTCCGGCGGGTGGAACAGATCAAGCAGGGGACGGATGT
>JANOFY010000271.1:0-4075 GCA_031413895.1 Planctomycetota bacterium
CGTTCTTCAGCGGCACGTCTCCGGGGAGCGGCGTCACGAAGCGCTATCAGGTGTACTACCGCAACGCGCAACCGAACTTCTGCACGAGCGCAACGACGAATCTCACGAACGCGTATCGCATCGTGTGGTAGGCGAACCGCGCTCGCGTCACGCACGAGATCGCGGAGGCGCGCGAGCGCACGTGCCGCGTCCGTGCGCTTCGTCATGGGGCGGCACGCGGAGCCGGGCTTCTGCAGCCCGGCGACGTTCAACTTTGCGACCGGGGTCGAGCGGGTCGGGTAGCGCAGTCGACAGCCGCGTGCGGCATGGCTTCGCTTGCCTGCTAGAGTGACCCGCGGTATGCATCGTCCTCTCCTTGCTTGTGCGGGCATTCTGGCGACCGTCGCGTGCAGTCCGACCGAATCGAAGCCGGCCCGACCGAACGTCGTGCTGATCTCGATCGACATGCTGCGGCCCGATCACTTGTCGTCGTACGGCTACTCGCGGCCGACGAGCCCCGCGATCGATCGATTGGCGGCGGAGGGCGTGCTCTTCGAGAACCACATCTCGAGCTCGCCGTGGACGCTTCCCGCGCACGCCGCGATGTTCACGTCGGTCCCCGACTCGGTTCACAAGTGCACGGACACGAACACGGCGCTCGCCGCGGGTTGGACGACGCTCGCGGAGCGCTTCGCGAGTGCGGGATACCAGACCGCCGGCTTCTTCGCCGGGCCGTATCTGCATCCCGCGTTCGGCCTCGACCAGGGCTTCCAGCACTACGAGAACTGCACGTCGTACCGCGAGAAGCTCGACGGCAAGCCGAGCGAAGAGTGGGCGATGGACGAAGGCGTGATGAAGGCGAGCCATCGCGACATCACGAATCCGACCGTGTACGCGGCGGTGGGCAAGTGGCTCGCGGAACAGCCGAAGGACAAGCCGTTCTTCCTCTTCATCCACCTGTGGGACGTGCACTTCGATTTCATTCCGCCGCCGCCGTACGACACGCGCTTCGATCCTGACTACAAGGGCGACATCACCGGCGAGAACTTCTTCTTCGACACGCGGATCAACCCGAAGATGGCGGCGCGCGATCTCGAGCACTTGATCGCGCTGTACGACGGCGAGATCGCGTGGACCGACTCGTTCATCGAGAAGCTGCGCGCGGACTTCGAGAGCGCGGGCCTGCTCGATCGCACGGTGCTCGCCGTGACCTCCGATCACGGCACCGAGTTCTTCGAGCACGGTGCGAAGGGGCATCGGCAGACGCTCTTCGACGAATCGATTCGCGTGCCGCTCGTCGTGCGCTATCCGGCGCAGCTCGAAAGCGGCAAGCGCATCGAGCAGCAGACGCGCAGCATCGACGTCGGTCCGACGATGCTCGAGCTCGCGGGACTTCCGGGTCCCGCGAACGTGATGGGGGAGAGCCTGGTGCCGCTGATCGAAGGACGCGGCGATCGGCACGACACGCGTGCGGTCGCGGAGCTCTTCAGCGTCGGCCGCAGCATTCGTGCGGTGCGAACGCGCGAGTGGAAGTGGATCGACTACATCGCCGCGGGCAAGTATTCGTTCTATGACTTGACGCAGGATCCGGCGGAACGCTCGGCGCTCTCGGATCGCGGATCAGCGCTCGGAAAGGCGTCCGAGACGGGCTACCGCGACGCGTACGGAGCCATGAAGGCGTTCGTCGACGAGCACCCGATGTCGGCCGCGGAGTCGCAAGTGCCCGACGAGGTCAAGCGCCAGCTCGACGCACTCGGCTATTGAGGGCGCGAGGGGCGCGCGTCCACTGTCGTCGTCGACGCGCAGCGATGATCTACCGGGGCGCGAGCGTCTCGAGGCTCACGGCACCCAGCTCACACTCAGCAAGTTCGTCGTGTCGAACCCGACCGGACCGCAGAGTCCGAACTGTGTTCGATAGCGAACTTGGTAGTAGACGGTCTCTCCCGCGGGATGGATGCCGCCTGCGAGCGACAACGGAACATCACCCGGCGTCGGATAACGGGCGAAGCCGTTCGTCGCGTCCTTCTCGGTGATCACGAGTCTCGATCCCGACAGGCAGTTCAATCCGTCCGCGAAGTCCGTTGGCGCCGACTGTGCGTTCGCTTGCCAGAACGTCGCGAGTCCGTTCGTCATCCCGTCCGCGTGGAGCACGAGTTGATGCGTGGACGAGACCGACACGCTCGGAATGCCCGTGGCATAGAGCTCGGCTCCCGCGATCGCTTCGGTCACGCCCTGGGTGACTTGCCCCCACTTGCAACCCTGTCGCGAGCGGAAGTGGCTCTCGTTTCCGCACGGGCACCAATTCGGCGCGCGGTTGTACCCGAAGCATGATTGCTCAGGCGGTGTGAAGCTCATCGGCGGCGGAGTCGGCGGATTGAAGAACGCCAAGAAGAACTCGATGAGCGCTTCGTCGGTGTAGCTGCTGTTCTCCTCGGTGAATCGATGGGGCACTTCCGGCAACGGCCTGTAGTCGTGCGCGATGCCGAAGATGTGCAGCCGCGTCGAGAATCGATTGCTCTGGATCGTCGACACCGTTTCGTCAATCGTCCCGTGCGCGAGGAACATAGGCGGAAACTTCGACGTACCGTTGAGCCACGAAATGGGACTCGCCGCGATGACGAGCTGCTTGAGCGCGACGTACGGCCCGCTCGTGTCGCTCCAGTGCGCCTTGATGTCTCCCAGTCCGTCCTTCCAGCCGAAGTACGCGGACAGCGCCGAGCAGCAGTCGTCCCAACTCGTGCACGGCGGATCCAGTCCGCCCGCCTGCTGCAGATCGTCCTCGGCGATCGCATAGAAGTCCGTCGGTGGCGCGTACGCGGACACGATCGCGACGCTCGAGTCCGCACCGTCTTCGTCTCCGACCGTTCCATCGAGCGCTGAGTTGTCGCCCGTCACCGCCAGGAGCAACGCGAGTTGCGCTCCGGCGGAATTGCCGTGAACTCCGATCCGGTTGACGTCGAGGTCGTACGGCGGATCGCCGCCGTGCACCTTGAGCCAGCGCACCGCGGCCTTCACGTCGTGGATCTGCGCGGGGAACGAGATCGGCGTCCAAGTGACCGGGGTCGCAGCACACTCACCCTGCGGTCCGGTCAATCGATACCGGACGCTGGCGATCGCGATCCCTTTGCGGAGCATCTCCAAGCACACTTCCGGGATCTCGTTCTCGCTGCCGCTGTTCCACGCTCCGCCGTGGATGTACAGGACGACGGGCCGCGGAACGATCGACGGAGTGCCGGGCGGCATGTAGAGGTCGAGCACTTGCTGTGGGTTGCCCGGATCGCCGTAGGGCTGATCGGAGAGAGTCGGCGAGATCTTGTCCGCCTGAGTCGCACGCGCGTGCGGGGCAGACAGGAGCAGGACGACGAGCGCGAGCAGCGTGTGGCAGTCCGTCATGGGATCGCTTCGATCGTTCGAACCCCGACGAGCGCTGATTCTAGCCCGGCTCAGAGGAGCGAGCCGATCGAAGCGAGTCCGCCGCCGCAGTCCGCTCTCCGCGCGCACAGCACGCGTCTTGGATGAGCTGACGCAGGCTGTCATCGCATTGTGCGACGAATTGTCGCGGTCATGGTCGACCGCGCGCACCGTCCTCCCGAAACGAAGGATGGGGCCTCGCGGCCCCATCCTGTTCGTCATCGCGATCCGATCAGGATCGCGACTCCATCACCGACGATCACGGGGGCCAGACGATCTTGTACCCGTTCGACGTGTTCGCGGTCGATGGGTTGCAGAAGTTAGGCGCGGCGTGGCGGTAGTAGAGCTGGTAGTACGCTGTCCCCGCCCCCTGGAGCGTGGATGCGGACACCGAGTTGGTCTGCACCAGGTTCGGATACGTCCACGAGCCCACCGGCGCGCCGTTCGTGCCGGCGTAGTGCGCGCCGAAGCGGTACACGTGCCCATTCCCGCTGCGGGTCACACAGAACAGGCCGTCACTGTTGGCGACGGCCGGCATCGTCGCATTGCCGACCACCATGAAGGCGAAGCCGACATAGCCCGTTCCGATCTGGCAGTTGAGCTGGATCGTGTCGGGGAATGTGTTGCCCGTCGAGCTGAGCAGCGCGCCGGCCAGGTCGAACGAGTTCGCACAGCCGTGGCCAGG
>JANOFY010000272.1:0-3158 GCA_031413895.1 Planctomycetota bacterium
CTCCGATCCGAACCGGCCTCACGAAGGTCGGACTTCCGGGCGCGCCCGAGGGCATGCAGAAGGAAGATCCGACGATCGCCACGCTGCTCAAGGCGCAGGGCTACATGACCGGCCAGTTCGGGAAGAACCACCTCGGTGATCGCGACGAGATGCTTCCGACGGCGCACGGCTTCGACGAGTTCTTCGGCAACCTCTATCACTTGAACGCGGAGGAGGAGCCCGAGCATCCCGATTATCCGAAGGGGGCCGAATTCAAGAAGCGCTTCGGTCCGCGCGGCGTCATCCACAGCTTCGCCGGCGGCAAGATCGAGGACACTGGCGCGCTAACGAAGAAGCGCATGGAGACCATCGATGAAGAAGTGACCGCGAAGGCGCTCGACTTCATGGAGCGCGCCAAGAAGGCGGACAAGCCGTTCTTCCTGTGGTGGAACTCCACGCGCATGCACATCTTCACGCACCTGAAGGCGGATTCGGTCGGCAAGACCGGACTCGGGATCTACGCCGACGGCATGGTCGAGCACGACGGCCACGTCGGTCAGGTGCTCGCGAAGCTCAAAGACCTCGGCCTCGAGGACAACACCATCGTGATGTACTCGACCGACAACGGCGCCGAGTTCATGAGCTGGCCCGATGGCGGCTCCACGATGTTCCGCGGCGAGAAGAACACGCAGTGGGAGGGCGGCTACCGCGTGCCCTGCGCGATTCGCTGGCCCGGCGTCATCAAGCCCGGCACCATTATCAATGACATCGGGGCGCACGAGGACATGCTCACGACGCTCCTCGCCGCGGCGGGTGACACGACGGTCAAGGACGACCTGCTGAAGGGCCGGAAGGTCGGCGACACGACCTACAAGGTCCACCTCGATGGTTACAACCTCATGCCCGTGTTCAAGGGCGAGGGCGAGTGGCCGCGCAAGGAGTTCATCTATTGGACGGATGACGGCAGCGTGGCCGCTCTTCGCTACGGCAACTGGAAAGCCACCTTCCTGCGGCAGAACGCGCATGGACTGCACGTGTGGATGGAGCCGTTCGAGAAGCTGCGCGCTCCGATGCTGACCAATCTGCGCATGGATCCGTTCGAGCGCGCGTTCGAAGAGGGCATGGACTACAACCGCTGGTTCGCGGAGCACATGTTCATGATCGCTCCCGCGGCAGGATTCGTCGGGCAATGGCTGCAGAGCTTCCGCGAGTTCCCGCCGCGCCAAAAGCCCGGCAGCTTCAACCTCGACCACGTGATGGAAGCGATGACCAAGCCGGCACACGGCGGCAACTAGCGACGATTGCGGACTCACCCGCACGACAACTGTTCCATCGTTCGACACTCAACCACTCAGCAGGAATTCGCATGTCACACATCACGATCACCCGCCAAACCGCACTCGTTTCGCTCCCGATTTTCCTCGGTCTCGTCGCCGGCTGTCAGAGCGGCAAGGCTTCCGTTCCGGCCGCGCACGCCGCGGAACACGCGGGTCCGCCGCATTGGAGCTACGCGGGTGACACGGGTCCGGGCCACTGGGGCTCGCTCTCGCCGGACTACGCGCTGTGCGCGGCAGGTCGGCAGCAATCTCCGGTCGACATCGGCCAGCCCGCACCCGCGGACCTGTCGAACCTCGTCTTCCACTATCAGCCCGTCCCCGTCGAGATCGTCAACAACGGCCACACCGTCCAGGTGAATTACGCGCCCGGTAGTTGGATGGACGTGTCCGGAGCGCGCTACGACCTCGCGCAGTTCCACTTCCACTCGCCCAGCGAGCACACGATCGGCGGCAAGCACCACGATGCCGAGATGCACCTGGTCCACAAGTCGAAGGACGGTGCGCTCGCGGTCGTCGGCGTCATGCTCGAGGAGGGTTCGCACAACGCGCAGTTCGATGCGGTGTGGCGGCACCTTCCCGCAGAGGCCGGAGCTGCCACTCGCTTCGACGACAAGATCGATGCGACCACGCTCCTGCCCGACGATCAGCGCACGTTCCGCTACGACGGCTCGCTCACGACCCCGCCGGGAACCGAAGGTGTCCGGTGGTTCCTCATGACGGAGCCCGTGACGCTGTCGAAGGACCAGTTGACCGCGTTCAAGCGCATCCACCAGGGCAACAACCGCCCGACGCAGCCGCTCAACGGTCGCACGCTGCAGCAGGACACGACACGCTGAACTTGCGCTGGCGAGCGAAAATCATGCGAGGCGGCGCACGGGAGGACACAGGCATCAGAACCCATTGTGTGCGAGTGCTCACCGTCGCCGTGCTCCTTGGCATGCCGTCGACAAGCCGCTCTGCTGAACCACTGCAGGTTGCGAAGGAGGATTCGACGACCTTCGCCCTGACGATTCCGAACTCCAGCCCGCCATCCGGTCCTGCGCCCGACGGCATGGTGTGGATTCCGGGCGGGGAATTCTCAATGGGGAGCAACACGTCGAGCGACTCGCTCTGCTCCATGCCCGGCGTGACACGCGACGCCGCGCCGATCCACCGCGCGTACGTCGACGGGTTTTGGATGGACGCCACGGAAGTGACGAACGAAGAGTTCGCGAAGTTCGTGGCGGCCACCGGCTACATCACCGTCGCCGAGCGCACGCCGACGAAAGAGGAGTTTCCCACCGCACCGCCGGAGAACCTCGTCGCGGGCTCGACGGTGTTCGCGCCGACACCCGGCCCAGTCGCGCTCGACGACTACTTCCAGTGGTGGCGCTACGAGCACGGCGCGAGCTGGCGTCATCCGGAAGGGCCGAAGTCCGACTTGACCGGTCGCGAGAAGGACCCCGTTGTGCAGATCGCCTACGACGACGCGACGGCGTACGCGAAGTGGGCCGGCAAGCGCCTGCCGACGGAGGCGGAGTGGGAGTTCGCCGCGCGCGGAGGTTCAGCCGGCAAGCTGTACGCGTGGGGTGACGAGCTGAAACCCGGCGGCAAGTTCGTCGCGAACATCTACCAGGGCAAGTTTCCCACCGTCGGAGGCGACACCGGCGAAGATGGTTTCAAAGGCATCGCACCCGTCGCACAGTTTCCGCCGAATGCCTACGGTCTCCACGACATCGCCGGCAACGTGTGGGAGTGGTGCAGCGATTGGTATCGCGTGGACACCTACGCTCGCCGGAAGCTGGCGGGCGGCGTCGCGCGCAATCCGCACGGACCGGAGTCGTCCTACGATCCCGCCGAGCC
>JANOFY010000273.1:0-3552 GCA_031413895.1 Planctomycetota bacterium
CACTTCCCGGGCCAACCACTTGACACGCACTCGCGACACGTCAGGATTCACCCTCACCGAGCTCATGATCGTAGTGGCGATCATCGCCATCATCTGCTCCGTGGCGATTCCCAAGCTCTTGAGCGCTCGACTCGCGGCCAACGAAGCGACCGCGATCTCCACGTTGCGATTGCTCTCCACCGCGCAAGAACAGGTGCGAGCGCGCGGTGCGATCGACACGGATTCGGATGGTGCGGGAGAGTTCGCGTACTTCAGCGAACTGACCGGCACGGCGCCGATGCGCAAAGGCGTCGGTGGCGTACCCGCTCCCGGTGTGCTCGGCGTCGACGATCTCTCTCCCGCGGTTCTTGCCGCGGCCTTCGGACGAGTGGACGCGCAGAGTCTCACGACGCGCTCCGGCTACAACTTCCAACTGTGGCTACCCGGCACGCCCGTGGGCCCCGCGACTCCCGCGATCGCCGAACTGGCGACGATTGGCGGAGCCAACCCCGCGAACTTTCCGGACAGCGACGCGTCCGAGGTCGTGTGGTGCGCGTATGCGTGGCCGGTCGACACGGAGAACACCGGCAACCGAGCGTTCTTCGTGAATCAGGACGGCAGCCTGATGCAGTGCGCGAACCGCGGTGCGGTCCCGTACAGCGGCAACGTCAAGATGCCGGCGTTCGACGAGGCGTACGTGACCGCCGGTGACATGTCGTCGGGGATCCGCACGGGCATGATCGGCGGCAACGACGGCACGTTTTGGACGAACGTTCAGTGATCTGCGAGTGATCCTCTATTGAGCTGCCGTGAGTTCAACGGTCACTGCATCACTGCAGCGAGCAGGTCGACGAATCACTGCGCCTGGTGAAACGGTTGGCGCGCGAGATACAGCGCGACCCGCGCGAGGATTCCGCTCATCGAGTCGCCGCGCCCTTGCGCGCGCGCTAGCTCGATCGCCTGGCGAGCCGTGTCGACGGCTTCGTCGAAGCGGCCGGACTCCGCGTATCCCGCCGCAAGCGCGTCGAGAGCACTGAGGTCGCTGTACTTCGTGCGGCGGCACAGCGGCTCCGCGATGGCGACGCTGCGCCGGCCGTCGCGCACGGACGCATCCGGACTCGTCGCGAGGAGCCAGGCCAGGTTGGTCGCGGGCCCCACTTCAGCGGGCGCGAGCTCGATCGCGTTCTGGAAGGCGCGGATCGCGGCCGCAAACTGCGCGTCGTGCCAAAGCGCGAGGGCGAAGTAGCTCCACGCCTCCGCATTCGACGGCGCAAGCTCGACCGCGCGCTCCAGGTGCGGGATGGCTTCGCGCGCATTGCCGGCTGCGTCGAGCGCAGTCCCGAGGCGCAATTCGCCGCGGCTGTCGTTCGGCTTGAGCTCGAGCGCGCGACGAAACGCGTCGAGCGCTTCGGGGACGCGCGCAAGACGCATGAGGGAGATGCCGAGGTTTCCGTACGTTTCGGCCGAACCCGGTTTGAGCGCGAGCGAGCGGTCGAACTCGTCCACCGCGGCCGTGTCGTTGCCCGCGCGCGCGAGCGCGACGCCCGCGTTGTTGTGCGCCTCTGGAAGTTGGAACTCCTTCGAGAAGAGCGGCCAGTTGACGAGCGGGGCGACCACGAGGGCCGCGCCCGCTGCGAGCGCGATCGGACCGTAGCGTCGCGCGCGGTACATGACCCAGCCTTCCGCGAGACCGGCCGCGGCGAAGACCATGAACACCGGCACGAGCGGATAGCGGTAGCGCGCGAACACGTAGAAGAGCACCGGACCGACGCAAAGCACGCCGAGCAACGCGTACACGAAAGCGAGCTCACGACGGCGGCGCCAAGTGAGCACGATCCCAGCGCACGCGAGCGGCACGAGCACGCCGTAGTTCCACACGGTGCCGAGGATGCTCAGCACGCGCGACGAGCGCTCGTAGTAGTAGAGATCCTCCGCATCCGGAAGCTCGTACACATTGAACAGCAACGCGATCTTCGTCCCGATGAGGCGCAGCCAGGCCGCCGGCTCGGAACGGATGTACGCGAACGACTTCGCGAACCAGAAGCGCGACACTTCGCTCGGCGTCAACGTGCGGCCGGCTTCGGCCTCGGCCAGCTCGACCGCATCTCTGCGCTCGTAGAACGTGTCGCTTCGACCGGGCCGCAGCGGGACGTACGTACCGGACGCGCGCGGACTGTTGCCGATGTAGAAGTTCGACCCGGCTTGTGAAGTCGTGAGCACGAACTCTCCGCCGACCGCGAGGTTGCGCAGTCCAACCGGCAGGAGCACGAGCAGCAATCCGCACGCCCAGCCGCCCACGCGACGCCAGCGCGAACGGCGATCGTCGGTCCGCGGCAGGAACGCGATCCAACCCGCGCAGAGCGGCACGAGAAGCAGCGTCTCTTCGCGCGTCAGCATCAAGAGGCCGAGCGTCGAACCGACGAGCGCCCATTTCCATGGCGACGGTGAGCGCAGTGCGCGCGCGACGAGCCACAGGAGCAGAACGGTCCACACGAGACCGAGGTTCGCCTTCTGGATCAGCGCATCGAAGAAGATCGCGGACGGATAGAGCGCGAGCAATAGCCCCGCGAAGATGCCGACGCGCCGCGAAAAGAGCTCACGTCCCGCGAGGAAAAGAATCCCGCACGACAAGCTCCCGAGCAGGATCTGCACCAAACGAATCGTCGCGAGGTCACGCCCGAGCGCGACCTTCACGACGGCGAGGAAGTACGGATACAGCGGCGCTTGATAGAAGATCTCGTCGCCGAGCCAATGGCCGTCCGCGATCTCGTCCGACCACGTGCCGTACGACAGCCCGTCCATGATGGGCGTGTGGAACAACGGGACGGCGCGCGCCTCGCGCAGGAACACGAAACGCGGCACGAACGCGACGGCGACGAGCACGAAGAAGATCGCGAGATCGCGCACGCGCTCGGCGCGCGCCGCCGATGGATTGGCTTCTGTGTTCATGCGTCGCGGCGGGGCAGAGCTTAGGACCGGAGCCCGGCGCGTCCAGCCGGAGCTCGGACGGCCGCGGGGAGGCGCTCACTCCTTCGAAGCCGGCTTGTCGGAAGTCTGCTTGCAGTCGAGCGCTAAGCAGCTTCGTAAAGAGCGGCGTGCGCCTCAGGGGATGCCGCGAAGTCGCGCGCGAGCTACGTGGGAGCGAGTGAAGGGAACCAGATCGCGTATGCCGCGCGGTTGCCGTGAACGGCAAGCTCGTGCCGAGTACTGAACGCGACCGAGCGCGGGCGTTCGAGGCGCGTTGGAACCCGAATGTGCGCGGCGCGTCTGAACCCGAGGACTTGCGACTTGACCAAACCGGGGCTGCGCGACTCGCCAACCCCAAGGCTCCGTGAAGTTCAAGCCCGACGCCTAGTGACGTTCAAGCCGAAGGCTGCGCGGAGCTCCGAACCCAGTGCGTCGCGGAGCTCTCACCCAAAGCTTCACGCCGCGTCCAAGCCGAGGGATGCGAACCTTGCACGCGTCCAAGAACTCGCATCACATGAGTGCGAGGCTGCGTCTTCCTCGCGTGCCCCACAAGGCAGTAACTTTTCATGGATCATAAATGACCAAGTTGCGACATCTGTTGACGAT
>JANOFY010000274.1:0-1861 GCA_031413895.1 Planctomycetota bacterium
CACGACTCCGTTTCGCGCGGCAGCTTCAACATTTTGGGGGCGCCGCTGCCCCACCCGAGCACCGCGGCGTACGTCTTTTCCGGACTTCACGACGCGCTCCCCCCCACCAAAAAACGACTCGCGCTCCACGGTCCCGATGCGACCGAGGAAGCCCTCAAGCGCGAGCTCTCGCGGCATGCGATCGTCCACATCGCGACGCACGGCTTCTTCAATCCCGAAGGCATCCCTTCGTTGTGGGAGAACCCGCTCGAAACGACGCAGAAGACGCGGAGCGGCGGGCCGGGCGAGATACTCGACCGCGCGCCGGGCCTGTTGAGCGGCCTGGTGTGCGCGGGCGCGAACGTCGAGCTCGAAGACGATGAACGCGACGACGGCTACCTCACCGCCGAGGAAGTGGGCTGGCTCGATCTCTCGCAGGTGGAGCTCGTCGTGTTGTCCGCGTGCGAGACGGCGCTCGGCAAGGCGGAGTCGGGCGAAGGGCTGCTCGGGCTGAGGCGTGCGTTCGAGCTCGCCGGCGCGAAGACCGTCGTGAGCTCGCTGTGGTCGGTGAAGGACGAGTCGACTGCGCGCTTGATGCAGAGCTTCTACGAGAACCTGTGGGTGAAGAAGCTCGGCCGTTCCGATGCGCTTCGAGCCGCGCAGCTCGAGATGCTCGCGAAGAACAGAGCGCAGTACAAAGACCCGCTGCCGAGCACGTGGGGCGCGTTCGTATTGAGCGGCGAGTGGCGCTGAGCGCGTAAGATCCTGCGTCTCATGCCCATCGTCGCCATCGGAATGGACTTGGCACAGATCGCGCGCTTCGAGCAAGCGTATGAGCGCCGCGGCGACCGCATGCTCGCGCGCCTCTTCACCGACGGCGAGCGCGCGTACTGCGATCGTCGCAAGACGCGCCTCACGAACTACACCGGCCGATTCGCGGTGAAGGAAGCCGTGATGAAGGTGCTCGGCACCGGTTGGGCGCGCGGCGTGCGTTGGAAGGACATCGAGGTCGTGCGGCAACCGGGTTCAGCGCCCGAGCTCGTCTTGCACGGCGTCGCGCGCGACATCGCGCGATCGAAAGGCATCGCGAAGATCCACATCACGATCACGCACGACGCGGGGATCGCGGCGGCGGTCGCGGTGGCCGAGTCGTGACGTCGGAGCAGCCGCAACCTTCTACTTCACCGACGCCATGTCGATCACGAAGCGGTACTTCACGTCGCCTTTGAGGAGGCGCTCGTAGGCCTCGTTGATCTGCTGGACTTTGATCACCTCGACGTCCGACGCGATGCCGTGCTCGGCGCAGAAGTCGAGCATCTCCTGCGTCTCGCGCATGCCGCCGATCGCCGAGCCGGCCAGCCGACGCCGCTTGAACAGCAGGCTGAAGACACCGAGCGGCACGGGCTCTGCAGGCGCGCCGACGAGCGTCATCGTTCCGTCGCGCTTGAGCAACTCGAGGTAGGCGTTCAGATCGTGCACGGCCGAGACCGTGTCGAGGATGAAGTCGAAGCTCGCGGTGTGCTGCGCCATCTCGTTCGCGTTCTTGGAGAGGACCACTTCGTGCGCCCCCAGGCGCAGCGCGTCCGCCTTCTTGTTCGGCGACGTCGTGAAGACCACGACGCGCGCGCCGAGCGCCTTCGCGATCTTGACCCCCACATGACCGAGCCCACCCAGGCCGACGATGCCGACCTTGTGGCCCTGGCCTACTTTCCAATGCCGCAACGGCGAGTACGTCGTGATCCCGGCGCACAGGAGCGGCGCCGCGCTCGCCGGGTTCAACTTGGCCGGGATGCGCACGACGAACGCCTCGTCCACGACGATGCTCTCCGAGTAGCCGCCGTACGTGACGCCGCCGATGTGCTTGTCGGGGAAGTTGTACGTG
>JANOFY010000275.1:0-8941 GCA_031413895.1 Planctomycetota bacterium
CCGCCGCCCAGGTCCATCGGCACGCCGAGAAGTGCGATCGTCTTCACCATAATCGTGTGCTTATCATAATGACGACGCGCGGCGGAAGTCGGCCGCGCGCGCTGACTCAGCGCGTGCGCGCCGCGAGCGCTCCCAGGAGCGCCCCCTGCAAGGCCGGGTTGCCCGAACCCGACGGCAATCGGCGCGCGAGACGCGCCACGGCATCCAGACCGCCCCACTCGCCGATGACGTAGCCCACGCGCCGCAGATCACCGGAGGAGGCCTCGGGCGGCGGCCGGTCGATCTCGTCGAGCAGATCCTGCGCTCCGCTGACGCGTTGCAGCACGCCGCCCGCGAGGCACGAGAGATCCCAGGGTGCGCTCCACATGGCCGCGCGCAAGAGCGGCGCGACGGACGGCTCGCGCAATCGAATCAGCGCGACCGCGAGCTCGACGTTGAGCGCGAAGTCCTCGCTCGGGAAGAGACGCAACAGCGTCGCGTGATCCTCGGGCGTGACGTAGCGCGCGAGCGCCTCGACGAGCTCGCGCACGCGCGGTCCGCTCGGATCCACTTCGCGCGCGAGCGCCGCACGCACGAGCGGTCGCGCGTACGCTCGGCCTTGACGGCTGAGCGCCGCGGCGACGTCGATCTCCTCGTCGCCCTGCGCATCCGTGAGGACGTCCTCGAGCACGACGCCGACCTCCGGATGACTCGCGAACCGGCACAGGAGCTTCACGAGCGTCGCGTGGTCGGCATGGCTCACGTCTCCGACGACGTTGTCGAGCTCGTTCTTCGCCTTCGCCTGCCCCAGGCGGAACTGCGCGAGCAAGGCCGCGCTGCGGACCTCCGCATCCGGATCGGCGCGCAGACGCGACAGCGGCTTCGTCCACTCGGATTCTCCGGTGGCGGCCATCGCGTCGCACAGCCAGACACGTTCGTCGACCGTGAGTTGCGCGGGCTCGACGGCACGCAACGCCACGAGATCGCCGCGGCCCGTGCGCATCGAGAGCGCCAGCGCGTGGTAGCGGACCTCGGGAACTTCGGTCGCGCGCGCGATCAGCTCGAAGCACAGGGTCTCGATCCCGTGCGCGTCGATCTCCTTCAGGATCGCGTCCCAGCCGGCCGCGTCGGTCGGCACCCACAGCGAGTAGTGCACGAGGTTGCTCGTCTCGCGCGGCATCGCCTGCACCGCGGCGCGCAATCGGCCCAGGCCTTCGCCCGACGTGAGCTCGACCAGCAAGTGGTCCTTGGCGGCCGGCTCTACCACGTCCGCGGCGGATCGCAGGATCACTTCGCGCACGAACATCGGATCGCTGGAGAGCTCCCGCACCTTGAGCGTCGACCACTTCTGGCCGTCGACG
This sequence comes from Planctomycetota bacterium, assembly GCA_031413895.1. Taxonomy (GTDB): domain Bacteria; phylum Planctomycetota; class UBA1135; order UBA1135; genus JANLUN01. The sequence continues at coordinate 1,341 of JANOFY010000275.1, forward strand.
AGTCCGAACGCGCGTGCCGCGCGCCAGCGCAGCTCGAGGATCACGCGCCCGATCTTCGACGGCTCGCTCGAGTCCGGGTTCGCGGCGAAGACGATCAGCCGCTGTGCCGCCGTGGACAGCGGGTGCGTGTCGTCGCGCGCGATCATTTCGACACGCGCGATCGCCGTCGGACTGCGCGAGCTCGAGAGGGCGAGCAACGCACACTCTGGGATCAGCGGTTCGGGATCGTTCAGGAGCTCGGTGAGGACCACCTCGCCGCCCGGCCCCATGCCGCCCAGCGCGAGCACCGCGGCTCGACGCTCGATCCCCAGTCCATTGCGTGCGACTTTCTCGATTCGCGTGCGCTCGCTCAGCGCACCGGCGGCACCGAGCGCGAGCCACGCGGCCGCACGGTCTTCCTCGAAGGTGTCGTCGGCGCGCAGCAGCGCTTGCGCGGAGGTGATCGATCGCGCAGGGAACTCGAGACGCTTGTTGCGCGCGACGAGCGCACGCCACGTTTCGACGTCGGGCACGTCTTCCGCCGCGGCCGGCACGGGATCCTGGATCGGCGCGGCAGGGCGGGCCCGTAGTGCGCCCGGAAGCGCGCCGGGGAGCGCGATCGGGAACGCGGCGGCAATCGAGAAGAGGGCGTGGAGGATCATCGCGGACGGGGAGCGGACTCTCTATCGGCCACCGGCGCATCCAGGCGCCAGCGCCGAGCGGCGACGAAAGTCGGCCTTCCTACTTCTAGCGCCGCGCCAGCCGGAGAACGACCTCTAGATCCCCCGGATGCAGCGGCCGGAGCGGAACCGTCGCGGCACGACCGTCGGACGCGGAGGCCGCGAGCTCGCCGGCATCGCCGACGTGCAGGCCTTCGAGCTCGAACCGGCCGCCCGGACCGGACACGCACTGCGTGCCGTGTGGCCCGCTGACCTTGATGCCGGAGACCGGCTCGCCGGTGGCCGCGTCGACGACGGTCCCGAGCACGCTCACGCGTTCGCCGCTCGCGCCGTGCGACGTCGACTCGCGCGTCGCGCCCCCGCAGGCGGAAACGCCCGCGATCATCAGGACGAGCGCCGCCAGCCCCCCAGGCCATTGGATCGTTCGTGAAGGAATCATGCGTCCGGCTTTCCGAGGAGCGACACGAGCTCGTCGCGCCGACGATCGCACATTGCGCGGCTCCGCGCTTCCAGATTCAAGCGCAGCAAGGGCTCCGTGTTCGACGCGCGCACGTTGAACCACCACCAGTCCGCGTCCGCGAGGTCGCCGTACTCGACCGTGATGCCGTCGAGCTCGTCCTGGCGGCCATCGGCGTATTTCAGCTTCAGCGCGTGGATCGCGGCGTCCTTGTCGGCCACGTGGAAATTGATTTCACCGGTGCTGTGGTAGCGGCGCAGCCCCTCGACGAGCTCGCTGAACGGGCGCGGGCTGCGGGCGATCAAGTTCAGCGCCGACACCATCGCGAGCTCGCCCGAGTCACTCGTGAAGTTCTCGGCGAAGTAGAAGTGGCCCGACAGCTCGCCGCCGAAGAGCGCGCCCTTCGAGCGCATCGTGGCCTTGATGAAGGAGTGTCCGACACGGTCGCGGATCGGGACGCCGCCGGCTTTCGCGATCTCTTCCTTGACGACCCAGGACGAGCGCAGGTCGTACACGATCGGCGCGCCGGGGTGCTGCGCGAGGACCTCGCGCGCAAGGAGCGCCGTCATCAAGTCGTTGCCGACCGTGCGACCGGACTCGTCGACGAAACAGCAGCGATCGGCGTCGCCGTCGAAACCGACGCCCAGGCGGCTCTTCGTCTTCTTCACGAGCGCCCGCACCGGATCGAGGTTCTCTTCCTTGAGCGGATTCGCCTCGTGGTTCGGAAACGTTCCGTCGGGCCGCATGAACAGCGTGTGTGCGGTTACGTTCGGCAGGCGCTCGAGGATCGCGGGCAGCGTGTAGCCCGCCATGCCGTTGGCCGCGTCGATCGCGATCGGAACGCTCGACCGAAGGTGCGCGAAACGCGCGACGTGCGCGGCGTAGTCCTGGAGGAGATCGGCGGTCTCGAGCTTCCCACGTGCCGATGAAGGCGCCGGATACGCTTCGTTGCTCTTGCGCTCGTTGTCGAGGATGCCGTTCGCCGCCGAGATCGGACGCGCGCCGGAAGCGCACAATTTCATGCCGTTGTATTCGCCCGGATTGTGACTGGCGGTCACGTTGAGCCCGCCGTCGCACGCCTCTGAGCCGATCGCGAAGTACGCCATCGGCGTCGACGCGAGTCCGATCGAGAGCACGTCGCAACCCGTGTCGCGAATGCCTTCGATGACCGCGTCGGCGATCTTCGGCGAGTGCACGCGCATGTCTTGCCCGACGACGAGACGCTTCGCCTGGAGCAGGCGCGCGAACGCGTTGCCGATGCGCTGCGCGAGCCGCTCGTCCAGCTCGCCGGGCACTTTGCCGCGGATGTCGTACGCCTTGAAGATTCCCATGCCGGCTTCGACCTTTGTACTCAACTCTTCTTCAGGATCTGCGCCAGGGCCTTGCGCAGGCTCTCGACATCCGCGTCGCCCACGTCCATGTGCGTGACGAAGCGCAGCGTCGATTCGTTCTGCGGCAGCACGAGCACGCCGCGCTCCTTCAGCGCGTCGGCGAGTTCCGCGGGTGTCGGCCGCGAGCGCAGCACGCGCGCCATCACGATGTTCGTCTCGACCTCGCTCGGCGGGCAGTGGAACTGCTGGCCGTCGTGGAGCGTCTCCGCGAGGCGCTTTGCCAGCGCGTGATCGTCGGCCAAGCGCTCGACGTTTTCGTCGAGCGCGATCAATCCGGCCGCGGCCAAAATGCCCGATTGGCGCATCCAGCCTCCCAGGCGCTTGCGAATCGGCCGCGCGCGCTCGATGAAGTCCGCATCGCCGGCGATCAGCGATCCGACCGGCGCGCCGAGCCCTTTCGAGAGACACACGGACACGGAGTCCGCGTACGAGGCCCACTGGTGCGCCGGGACTTTCGATGCGACGACGGCGTTCGCGAGGCGCGCACCATCCATATGCACCGGGATGCCCGCGTCGCGCGCCACCGCGGCGATCTTCTCCAAGTTCGCGCGCGGGATCACGCGTCCGCCGGAAGCGCGCCCCGATCCCATGAACGATTGCTCGACGCACACGAGCGCCGTGCGCGGACAGTGCGTGGACTTCATCCGGATCACCGAGCGCACCTCGTCCGGATCGAGCGCGCCGCTCTCGGCGTGCAACGTGAGCGTTTGCACGCCGTGCAAGAAGCCCGGCGCGCCGCCTTCCCAGCACACGATGTGACCGCTGCGCTCGACGATGATCTCGTCGCCCGGACGCGTCCACACGCCGAGCGCGACTTGATTCGCCATCGTCCCCGACGGCACGAACATCGCCTTCGGTTTGCCGAGCCAGCGCGCGGCCGCTTCCTCGAGGCGCCGCACGGTCGGATCGCCGTCGAGCACGTCGTCGCCGACGACGGCCTCGGCCATCGCGCGCCGCATCGCCACCGACGGCTGCGTGACCGTGTCGCTCCTGAAGTCGGAGATCTTCACGCCGGCTGCAGGCACTCGCGGATGCGTCGCATCCCCTCGCGGATGTTGTCCAGACTATTGGCGTAGCTGAAGCGCAGGAAGCCTTCGCCATTCGCACCGAAGCTCGTGCCCGAAAGACACGAGACACCGGCTTGGTTCAGGAGCTGCGTCTCGAGCTCGCGCGACGGAATGCCCGTGCCGGACGTGTTCGCAAAGGCGTAGAACGCACCCTTGGGCAGCGTGCACCGAAATCCGGGGATCGCGTTGAGCTCATTGACGATCACTTGGCGACGTTCGTCGAACGCGCGGCGCATCTTGTCGACCGCATCCTGAGGTCCGCGCAACGCTTCCATGCCCGCCATCTGCGCCGCGGCGTTCGTGCACGACACCGTGTTGATCTGCAAGCGCTCCGCGTGCGCCATCAACGACTTGGGCCACACGCCGAAGCCCATGCGCCAACCGGTCATCGCGTAGGTCTTGCTCCACCCGTCGAGCAGGATCGCGCGATCGCGTAGCGACTCGTACGACAGGAGGCTCGTGTGCGTCTCGCCGTCGTACGTGAGCCGCCCATAGATTTCGTCGGACATCACAACGACGTGAGGATGCTTCTCGAGACCCGCCACGAGCTTGTCCATCTCGCGCTTCGCCGCCACTCCGCCGGTCGGATTCGCGGGCGAGTTCAGGATCAAGAGGCGCGTGCGCGGCGTGATCGCAGCGAGCGTCGCGTCGGCATCGAACGCGAAGCCGCGCTCTTCGACGAGCGGCAGCGGCACCGGCTTCGCGCCGGAAAAACGGATCGCCGACTCGTAGATCGGAAATCCAGGACTCGGGTAGAGGATCTCCGCGCCCGGCTCGCCGAGGATCATGATCGCGAAGAACATCGTCGGCTTACCGCCCGGGACGATCATCACGTCGTCGGGGTGCACGCGCGCTTTGTGGAAGCTGCCGCAGTACTCCGCGACGGCCTCGCGGACTTGGATCAGCCCCTTGGCCGGCGTGTACCCGTGAAAGCCGTCAGCCAGCGCCTTGCGCCCGGCCTCGACGATGTTGTCCGGCGTGCGGAAGTCCGGCGCGCCGATGTGCAGATGAACGATGCTGCGGCCCGCAGCCTCCAGCGCTTTGACCTTGTTGACGACCTCGAAGGCCGTTTCGGTGCCGAGCTCGCTCATGCGGCTCGAAAGCTTCAGTCGCGCGTCCAAGGTCCGGGGGTCTCCTCTGGGTGTTTCGTACCGGGGCAGAGAACGACTAAGGTACGGCCGCGCTCGATCGCCGGTCAAACCCCGAGTGCGTTGCGCGCGCCCCGGTGTCCCTTCCACGCGCGCCACACTCGGCACGACTCTGCTCCGTGAAGCTTCAGCCGCGTGCCTTATTTGCGATGGGCAGCGCGTTCGGCATCGCGTTCGGCATCGCGCTCGCCCTCGCGCTCGCCGCGTGCCAACCCGATCCTGCGCCGCCGGCGTTTCCACTCGAGCGCATCGTCGCGCCCACGATCGCGGCGCTCGAAGCCGAGGTCCTCTGCGACGTGCGCGCGAGCCCACCCGCCGAGGCGGAGCTCGAGGACCACGTGCGCGGGCTCGTGTTCGACCTGTCCGGCGCGCGCGCTCCGCTGCGCGAGCTGCAACTCGGCGAGCTGGGTGAACTCGGTGATCCAGCCGTTCCCGTGCTGGCCGCGGTGCTCGCCGACCCGCGCACGGCCGACGGTCCGCGCGCTGCCGCCATCGACGGTCTGTGCGCGATCGATTCACCGGCCGCGGTCGCGCACGTCGCGGGTCAAGTGGAAAGCGCGCAGCTCGTGTGGGTGCGCGCGTATGCCGCGAACGGGCTGGCGCGCACGCAGCAGGATCACATCGTTCCGCGGCTCATTTTGCGGCTCGAGTACGAGACCGACTCAGCCGCCATGATCGAGCTCGCGACGACGCTCGCGCGATTCGGCAACTACGCGGGCCTCGACGGACTTTTCGCGCTACGCCAGCATCCGCAGCCCGAGGTCGCGGCGCGCGCGAGCGAGCGCTTGTCGCAGCTCGCGGACGCCGCCGGCGTCGCTCCTGTGGATGCACTCTGGCGCGCTTGGAACGGAAACGACCCGGCGACATCGCTCACGGGTCCGGAACCGTCGGCGCGCCATCGGCTCGAGATCTGGAAGCGGATCGCGCTCCTCACGGAGCACGATCTGCGCGCCGTCGACGACGCACGCTTCATTCTCTCGCGCTCGGCGGCGTGGGTCGTCGAGCCGCTGTGTCGCGCATTGCACGAAGACGACGTGCGCACGCGCGTTCATGCAGCCCAGTGCCTGCAGCGCATGGGGCCGCGCGCCACGACCGCCGGCCCGGCGCTCCTGGCGGCGCTCGGCGAACCGCGCCTGGCTCCGGCGGCGACGCTGGCGCTGGGCTCGATCGCGTATCCGGCATGCGTCGCCGAGGTCGCGCGCCGTGTCGAACGCGGGTTCGATCCGGAGCTGCGCGTCGCGGCGGCACAGGCGCTCGGTCCGCTCAACCTGCCGGCCGGGGTCGGTCCGCTGGTGAAGGCGCTCGCGGTGGACGAGCCGATCGATCTGCGGCAGGCCGCCGCGCTCTCGCTGCTCATGCTCGGTCGGGACCGAGACGCCACGCAGTTCCTCGTCGAGTGTCTGACGCTCCCCGGCGCCGATGCTGACGCGGCCGAGGTGGCGCTCGACGGTTGGCTGGCGAAGCTCGCGTCACCCGGCGCAACGGAAGTGCACACTCGCTGGCAAGCGCTCGCGGGCCCGCCGCACACGACGCCTTCGGAGGTGGCGGCCGTCGGACGTCAGCGCGCGCGCGCCGCGCTTCTCGCGCCCGCACTGCCACGGATCGCACGGTAACGCGCCCAGTGTCCTGACCCAGAAGTTCGTTGGCAGGAGCTGGTGTCCTGCGCGTTCCTGGCAAGGCGCTGCGACGACGCGTGTCCGCGGCGATACTCGGAGGAGCGGCAACGCAGACAGGGACGTGCAGGGCGCCGGATCATGTCAACGAACTTCTGGGTCAGGACACTAGTCTCCCGAGTCAGGAGTTGCGCGACAGCACGACCCACGCGACCGTCCCGAGCCATCCGAGCGAGTTGACGAGGAACAGCGCGTCGCCGCCGAGCAAGACGCGCGTCGGGCTGCCGCCGCCCTTCTGCGTCTGCACGAGCAGCATGTAGCGCGCCAGACCGAACACCACGAAGGGCACGGTCCAGACCAGGCGGTGCGCGGGACCGAACTTGGCGGCGGTCTCCTCGGAGACCGTGTACATCGTGTACGTCAGGATCGTGCACGCCGCGAGCACGGTGACCATCTGATCGAGGAAGCCGCTCGTGTACTCGACCAAGATCGCGCGGTGGTCGCCGCGCTCGGCACCGAGGAGATCGGTCTCCGCGCGCCGCTTGCACAGCGCGAGAAACAGCGCGAGGAACAGCGTGCACAGCATCAGCCAGTGCGAGATCTCGGCTCCCGCGGCGAGTCCTCCAGCCTTGACGCGCAGCAGGAAACCGGTGGCGATGCAAAACGCGTCGACGAGCACGATGTGCTTGAGCTTCAGGCTGTACGCGAGGTTCAGCACCATGTAAGCGGCGACGACGTGCTGCACCGTCGGTGCCGACGCGCCGGCGGGATACGCGCGTGCCGAAAGCAAGAGCGCGAGCGCGACGCACAGCATCGACGCGACGAACGCGGCGCGCACGGAAACCGCGCCCGACGCGATGGGCCGATTGCGCTTGGTCGGGTGCTTGCGATCGGACTCGACGTCCATCACGTCGTTGACGAGGTAGATCGCGCTCGATCCCAGGCAGAACGCGGCGAAGGCGTACAACGTACGCCACACGTCGGAGAGATCGCCGTCGAGCAGGCCGCCCCGTGCGCCGCGCGCGAACACCAGCGCCGCCAGGACGAAGATGTTCTTCACCCACTGCTGTGGGCGCATCGCGCGGAAGAGTGCGAAGAGGTTCATGCCGAGGGGACCGAGGCGCGAAGGCGCCAAAGACTAGGCATCCCCCATCGACGAGAACAGGCTCACGCCTCAATCCAGCAGGAGGACGTGCGTCATGGCGCAGCAGCACCGTTGCGAAGCACGCCGCTGTCGCGAAGTACGGTGTCAGACACTTTTTTTCG
>JANOFY010000276.1:0-2408 GCA_031413895.1 Planctomycetota bacterium
CCGATAGCATAATCTGGAAGTTTGTCCGGCTTTCCAAAACGGTCCCAACGCGCGGTACGCTCATAAGGAATAAACCACATGGGAACCAAATAGTGATTCAGGGCGAGCGCGACGGCGTGCTCGAGCTCTCCGCGCTGACGCCTGTCGCGGACGACGACGGCGCGCGTGACGTCGTCCTGCTCGTCGACGGTTCCGGGAGCATGACCGGCGCGCCGTTCGACAGCGTGCGTGCAATGGTCTTGCGGCTCGCGGATCGCGCACCGACGCGGCGCATCATCGACCTCCGTGTCTTCGGCGCGTCGCTCGGACCGGCGCTGCGAGTTCGCGGCGAGCTCGCCGAAACGGGCGACGCCGTGCGCGCGCGACTCTCCCAGGCGCTGCCGACGTCCGCGCCGGGCGGACCCACGCGCATGTTCGACGCGCTCGACGCGCTGGCGCGCGAGGGTGGGAGCGCAGCGCGACTCGTCGTGCTCTTCAGCGACGGTCGCGACGACTCGGCGCCCGATCCCACGGCGCGTGCGCGCGCCGTCCGTGAAGACCTGGCGCGCGCGCGCATCGAGCTGCGCGCGATCTCGGCCGGTCCCGCGGCGAACGTCGAGCGACTCGCGTCGTTGCTCCCCGAGGGCGAGCGCGTGATCCAAGCGGACGCGCTCGACGAGGCCGCGCTCGCGGACCTCTTCGCGCGCGAGATCGCACGCGCGAGCTGGCACGTGGGGCACGATCTCGCCGTGCTGCCGGTTGCGCGCGGGTCCACCGGTCAGATCGCGGACGCGCTTCTCGGCGCAGAGGCGCAGAACGCACCGTGGCCGCCGATCGAACGTTACTTGCGCATGCGCGCCGCCGAAGATGCCGAGCTCGCCTGGGTGTCCGGGCGCGGCGAGCCGCTCCTCGCGCTGCACCGCGTGGGCCGCGGCGTGGCGGCGACCGCGGCGTTTTCACCGATCGACGGCGTCGCTCCGCGTTGGATCTCAGAGGGCGGCGCCTTGTTCGGTCCTGTGCTGCGCGCGCTGGGTCGGCGCACCCGCGCGCGCGAACCCACGGTCCTGGCCCGCGACGGGAGGCTCTTCGTCGAGGATCTTCCGGTCGACGCGCCAGCCGATCTCGACGCGCGCATCGATGTTCCCGCGCGTGGCCTCGCGCCCGCGAGCCAGATCACGGTACACCTGCTGCCGGAACCCGCCGCGATGGACCCGCGCGTCGTGCGCAGCGCACCCTGGCCGGCCGAGCTCGACGAGATCGGTGACGCGGCGCTGCTCCCGGTCGCGATCTTCACGGGGAGCGGTGGTCCGCGCTGGAGCGCGACGCTGGAGCTTTCCGCCGGCAGCGAGTTCCGCTCGAGCGCGCGCAGTCCGCACGATCTCACGGCCGGACGGGTGTCGTCCGATCGGGGCCCGCGCGCTGCGAATCAGGCCGCCAGTCATCCCGCGGCGCGAAACGTCCTCGGTCTCGGACTGGTGTGTCTCTGCATCGGGGCACTCCTCGGCGGACTGGGCCGCGCGCTCCTCCCCGAATCGGGCCGGCGTGAACTGCGTTCTCAAGGGCCTTAGGGACCTGGCCGACAAGGGGAGATGCGCGCTCGAGTCGACGGCACAACGAGCCGCCTCCGCGCACCCGGAACACCAGCCCCCAGGGGATCGACATGACGACGCAGGACTACACCCGCACACTCCGCGCACAGCTCTTCGGGATCGCGCTCGCGATCGGAGTGACGCTCCTTTCCGGGTGCGCGTCGACGCACAGTGCGGTGAAGAGCTCGGGGTCTGAGGATCCTTGGATCGCGCCGACGCCCGTCCTGCGCCAACGCATCGAGGACGAAGCGGCACGCATGCCGTGGACGCACGGGATCGAGCGCGTCGATCTCATCCATTGGTTCGCGAAGGTCGGTGAACCGGCCTATCCGACGCTGCTCCAGATGGTGCTCGACCCGCGTCCCGACGTCGCCGGCGCGGCTCTCGCGGCCCTCGGCGCCACGCGCGACAGCCGCCTCGTCGAGCACTTGCGCGCGCTCCCGTGGCCCGCGGAGGACCAAGGCGGCGACTTGGCGCTCGAACGCGCGCGCACGCTCCTGCGCCTCGGCGATTGGCGGATGATGCCGCGGCTCATCGCGGGGCTCTCCGACGAGCGGCTCATGACACGCGCCCTGTGCGCACAGGCGCTCGAGGAAGCGACTCACGAGCGCTTCGACTTCGACCCGCGCGCCGATACGGAACAGCGCGCGGCTTCGATCGCCAAGTGGGAAGCGTGGTGGAAGGCGCGTAGCAACGATGCGCTGCTCAAAGAGCCGCCGAAAGCACCGCCGGCAAGGCGGGCCGATCCGGAGTGATCGAAGCCCGGGCGGCAGCGCCGCTAGTGCGGTGTCCGCGAAGTACGGTGTCAGAGCGAAGTACGGTGTCAGACACTTTTTTTCG
>JANOFY010000277.1:0-14514 GCA_031413895.1 Planctomycetota bacterium
TCGCGCCGGATGTTCCCGTCGGGATCATGGTCGAGGTGCCGTCGATCGTGCTCGCGCTGCAGCAGGTCGTGCGCGAGGTCGACTTCGTCAGCGTCGGAACGAACGATCTCGTTCAGTACCTGCTCGCGGTCGATCGCGACAACCCGTTCGTGTCGAAGCTGTACGACCCCTACCATCCGTCCGTCATCTGGGCGCTCGGTCACGTGGCGCGCGTGATGCGCGTGGCGAAGAAGCCGTGCTCGGTGTGCGGCGAGATGGCGGGCGACTACGCGACCGCGCTGATGTTGCTCGGCATGGGCTACGACGCGGTGAGCGTCGTGCCGAACCTCCTACCGGAGATCAAGTACGCGGTCCGACAGACGACTGCGACGGAGTGCATCGAGCTCGCGGAGCGTGTCGCGGGTGAGATCACCTCGGAAGGCGTGCGCAACATCTTGGTGCAAGTTCGCGAACGCCTGCACCATCGCCAGCTCGATCGCAACGATCAAGATGCGGCGATCGGAGACTTTCGGTCCGGAAAGAGGGAACGCTGACGAACGGAGGGGAACGAGTTCACGAAACACGCATTGGGGTTTCCTAATGACATTGGTAAGCTGAGCCGCCGCGAAAGGGAGGAGGTAGGGTGCGACGAACGAACTGGGGAGAGGAACGCTCGGCGGCTCCGCGCCGTGGCCGCTGGTCCCAGGCGGAGATTTCACGGCTGCGCGAGCTCTATGGCTTGCGGGACGAGAAATCGATCGCGCGTGAGCTCAACCGCCCCGTCGCCAGCGTCCGGAAGATGGCCGAGACCGTCTTCCGCCTCGCCGTTCGCAGCGGACCGTGGACCGCGCGCGAGGTCCAGGACCTGAAGAAGTACTTGGGCGGAACCACGCCCGAAGTCATCGCGCGCATCCTCGGCCGGACCCTCGACGAGATCCAGCTGCAGATCATGGAGCTGAAGCGCCTCCAGCAGACCGGACGCTGGACGCAGGACGAAGTCGCGGAGTTCAAGCGTTTGTACGGCACGCGCACCGACGACGACCTCGCCATCATCTTCGGTCGCACGTTGGAGTCGGTGAAGCGCCTCGGCGCGCGCTATTGCCTCGCGAAGGACAAGGCCTTCGTGCGGCGCATGACGGGTTCCGCGGCGACGCGCATGCCGCGCTGGCACCCGGACGAGATCGTTCAACTGCGCGAGATCTATCCGGTCAGCTCGAACCTCGACATCGCGCTCAAGCTCAACCGCTCGGTGAAGAGCGTCGTCTCCAAGGCGCACAATCTCGGGCTCAAGAAGGAAGCCGACAGGCTGCGCGAGATGGGGCGCGAGAACGTGAGCATGCGCTACAAGAAGACGATGGCCTGAGCGCAACGCTCGCCCATTTCGTCTGCCGGTATCAGCGCTCGCGGTTGGATCTCCTATTTTCGGCGCGCGGCGGAGATCCCGAACGCCAGCTTGAGGCAGAACACCGAGCCTCCGGATTTCAGGAACTCGCTCGTCTCGAGCTCGACCACTCGGTAGCCGGCCGCCGTCAGCGCTCGGTGCGTCTTCGCACAGCCGGACTGGATCAACACGTGGAGTCCGTCCGGCGAATACGCATTGCAAGCGAGTTGCGCACGCGCTTCGGTTTCGTCGACTTCGATCAAGCGCGAGACGCACGCCCGCACGAGCTCCCGGCTCGGCTCATCGAACGCGGACGGCACCCACAGCGCAGTCGTCTCGTCGATCAGCGCGAGGCAGGTGTCGAGGTGGTAGAAGTCCGCGTCGCAGAGCGCGAGCACGAGCGTGGGAACGCGATAGCGCTCGGCGATCTCGCGCCAGGCCGCCGTGACCGATCGAGGACCCACACCCGCCCACAGGAGGCGCCGGCCAGGGTGCCAGAGACCGTCGCCGGTCCCTTCGAACGGCCCGGCCGCGACGGTCGGATCGATCCGCAGGCCGAAGGCGGCCAGCGATTCGACGACGTGCGCCACCTCGCCGCGCCTCTCGGGGCGAGCCATGTTCGACGGCACGAGCCCCCAGTCGTTACCGCCGACACCCGGCGGCAGCGGGAGCACTTGATTGGCGCAGAAGGCGAGATCGGGATGTCCTTCCAGTGGTCGCGCCACGTGGACTGTCACTCCGAGTCGCGTGAACGCGTAGCGCAGCGCGTCCCACTGCTCGCGTGATCTGTCTCGATCGACGCGGTGCAGTTCGCCGCGAGCATCGCGCATGTGCGGATTGATCGCGTACTTCACGTCGAAGTCGCGCGGATCCGCCAACATCACGTGGCCGGGCCGGGGAACGCGCGGCAAGTCCGCCGGCACGAAGTCGAGCTCGGCTGCCGTGTGGTACGTTGACTCAAGTCGTCCGCGGCTCATCGCCACCCAAGCGTAGCGCGTGCGTACATCCGAACCGAATCACACGTGACCCCGCCGCGACGATCGAGCTGGACGGAGATCGAGAGGTTCGCACCGTGGATCCTGCTCGTGTGCGGGCTCGCTGCGTACGCGAACAGCTTCTCGGTTCCGTTTCTGTTCGACGACATTCCGACCATTGTGGAGAACCCGGACATCCGCCGCCTCTGGCCGGTGTGGCACCTGTTCGTGTACAGCGGAGAGGTCGACATCGGAACCTCGGGTCGCCCGATCGCGAACGTTTCGTTCGCTCTGAACTACGCGCTCGGAGGGTTGCGCGTCGCCGGCTACCACGTGTTCAACCTCGCGGTGCACCTCTGCTCGGCGCTGCTTCTCTTTGGTCTCATGCGCCGGACGCTGCGACTGCCGCGCTTCGCCGATCGCTTCGACGCGTCCGCGGACGCGATCGCGTTCGCCGTGGCGCTCCTGTGGGTGGTTCATCCGCTGCAGACGAAGTCCGTCACGTTCATCGCGCAGCGCATCGAGGCCCTCGCCGCCTGCTTCTTCCTCTTGACGCTGTACGCGTTCCTGCGGGGTGCGACCTCGAAAGCGCCCAAGCACTGGATGACGCTTTCCGTGATCGCTGCGGCGTTCGGCATGGCGACGAAGGAGATCGTCGCGAGCGTTCCCGTCGTGGCGTTGCTCTTCGACGCGACGTTCCTGACGGGGAGTTGGCGCGGCGCGCTGAGGGCGCGTTGGAGGTTGCACGCGGCGCTCGCCGCCACCTGGATCGTGCTCGTCGTGCTCCTCTTCACCACGGCCCGGCTGCAAGTCGCGGCCGAATCCACCAGCGCGCTCTCGCCGCTCGACTATCTGAAGACGCAGAGCTGGGCGATCTGGCACTACCTGCGCCTCGCCGCCTGGCCCGCTCCGCTCGTCTTCGACTACGGAATGGCCGGCGATGGAGTGCCGCTCCTCAGGGAGCCTCGCGAATACTTGCCCTATGCGTTGCCGCTCGCGTTGCTCGTCGCGACGACGGCCTGGGGAGTGGTGAAGCTTCGCCCGTGGGCTTTCCTCGCCGCGACGTTTTTCATGATCCTCGCTCCGTCGTCGAGCATCGTGCCCATTCGTCTCGACGTGGTCGCCGAGCACCGCATCTACCTGCCGCTCGCGGCCCTCGTCGTGCTCGTCGTGAGCGGCGCGGCACACTTGCTTTCGCGCACAGATCGGCAGGTGGCCGCCATCGCGCCGGTCGCGCTCCTCCTGTGCGTGCCGCTGGGCTGGACGACGTACGCTCGAAACCGCGATTACGGCAGCGAGCGTCGGATCTGGACGGACACCGTGGAGAAGCTCCCGGGCAGCGCACGCGCGCAGACGAACCTCGGCGTCGCGCTGTTCGCGGACGGAGAGTACGAGAACGCGATCGCGCGCCACCGCGACGCGATCCGGCTGCGCCCCGATTACTCGGAGGCGTACCACAATCTCGCGAGCGCATTGATGTATCTGGAGCGCGCCCCGGAAGCGGAGACGCAGTACCGCCAGGCCCTCGAGCTGGCGCCCGATGCGTGGGCATCGCACCTGGGCCTCGCGGAAGCGCTGGTCGCCCAGGACCGTCATGAAGAGGCGGCCGAGTCGTACGTCGCAGTGCTCCGCCGCAACCCGGCGCTTCCGAGCGCGTACTTGCGCCTGGGGATGATTCGCCAATTGCAGGGGCGAGCGGAGGAAGCCGTCGGCCTGTACGAGGAATCGCTGCGTCGCGCGCCGGACGACGTGACCGTCCTGAACCAGCTCGGGCTCGCCTACGGGCAGCTCGGCCGCTTCGATCTCGCCGCCGACCGATTCACGCGCGCGCTGCGCATCCAACCCGGGTTCGAGGCGGCGCGCGCGAACTTCGAGCGCGCGCGCGCGGCGACGTCCGGGCAATGAACGGCGCGTGCGCGTCATCACCGCGCGCGCGTAAGTCAGCGCGCGCGCAAGACACCGATGGGATCGCGCGGGCGGTAGCCCGCGCTCAGATGACCGCGCGCAACCGCGAGCGTTGCCCGGCGATGTCGAGAGCCGCGACGCGGTAGCCTTCCGCGAGCGTCGGGAAGTTGAAGATGTTGTCGACGAACGTGTCGATCGACATGCCGCCGATCAGAGCCATCTGCGCCAGGTGGATGAGCTCGGTCGCGCCTTCGCCGATGATCTGCGCGCCGAGGAGCCGCTCTCCCGCCGGATCGGCGACGAGCTTGAGCAGACCCTCCGTCTCCCCGTTGATCTGTCCGCGCGCAAGCTCTTCGAAGCGCGAGCGGCCGACGATCGCGCCGCCGTGTCGCTTCTCGACCTCGGCCGCTGTCAATCCGACGCTGGCGATCTCGGGGATCGTGTAGATCCCGATCGGAATCGTCTCGATCGGCGCTCCGAGCGGCAGGCCGAGCGCGTGCCGGATCGCGCGCCGACCCTGTTCCATCGACGAAGTCGCGAGCGACGGCGGTCCGATGACGTCGCCGGCCGCGTAGATATTCGGCACTTCGGTTCGGCAGTTCGCATCGACGCCGAGGAAGCCACGCTCGTTCACTTTGAGCCCGGCGGCTGCGATGTCGAGCCCCGCGAGGCTCGCCGTGCGTCCGAGCGCGACCAGCATCTTCTCCGCTTTGACCTCGGAGCCGTCCTCGAGCTTCGAGACAACGGAGTCGCAGCCATCGAATTCGACGCTCACAGGTCGCTGTCCGGGAATGAACTTGCCGCCGGCGCGCTCGAAACGGCGCACGAAGAGCTCAGCGATCTCGGGATCGAGGAACGCCAGCGGACGCGCGCTCTTGTCGATCATCGTCACGCGCACGCCGAGCTCTTGGAAGATCGTGGCGAACTCGGCCGCGATGACGCCCGAGCCGAGCACACATAGGGATTTCGGCAGGTAGATCATCGAGAGGACGGAGTCGCTGTCGAGGACGTGCTCGTGGTCGACGGGGATCTCGGCCGGCTTGCGCGGCCGCGAGCCCGTCGCGATCACGATCACGTCGCCCTGCGCGCGCCGTTTCGATCCGTCGGGCGACACGACTTCGATTTCGTGCGCCGAGACGAAACGCGCCCGACCCTGCCACGACTCGATCCCGTTGCGGTCGACTTGTTGCGCGATGAAGCGCTCGTGTGCGCGCTGCACATCGCCGAGGCGCTTCATGAGGCTCGCGACCTTCGTGCCCGCATCGAGGTCGGTCTGGCGCGGGCTCGCGACGCGCTGCTTCCAGCCCGACAGGGCCAAGGCGGTTTCGCGCAGCGTCTTGCTCGGGATCGTGCCGCGGTGCACGCACTCGCCGCCGACCGCGGCGTCGCGCTCCACCAAGAGAACGCGCTGGCCGGCCTTCGCGCCTTGCACGGCCGCTTTTTGTCCGGCCGGCCCCGCTCCCAGTACCACGATGTCGAACGCCGGCGGCAGGAGGTTCATGAGAGGACCTTGGAGACGGCGCTGACTTGATCGCGGCGGGCGAAGAGCTCGTCGATGTCGTCCGCGTACAAGCTGAGGTGCGCGAGGACGCCCAGGCTGCGTATCGCTTCTTCGGACGACTTGCCGTCGCCCAGCGACCAGTGCGAGAGGTGGTCCGCGAGGCACACCGTGGCGGCCGTCTCGCGGGATTCCTCGGGCGCGCTCTCGGGCTCGTGGTGCCAGAGCGTTGCGGCTTGCATCCAGTCCGGCATCGACCAGTGCTCGAGCAGCGCTGAGCCAACCCGCGTGTGATGCTCGTCGAGCCAAACGCGGAGCGTCTTCGCATCCGCCGGTCGCTGCGCCTCGCGGTACACGTCGAGAGCCGCTTGCAGCACGACTGGCTTGCCGATGTCGTGCAGCAGTCCCGCTAGGAACGCGCCCTCGACGTTGCGCCTGCGCAGCCGTGCGATCTCCTTCGCCCACGCGCCTGCGCTCGCCGAGTGGAGCCACAGCTCGCGGATCTCCGACTCGAAGCCCGGTGCGCGGAACACCTTCCCTTTGACGGCGATCGCCAGCGAGATGTCGCGCATCACCGAGAGGCCCATGCGACTGACCGCCTGTTGGAGCGAGACGATCGGTTCGCTCGGAGCGTACGCCGCCGAGTTCGCGATCCGCAGGACGTGCCCCGCGAGCGCTTGATCGCGCTGGATGAGTTCGGCCAGGCGGCGCGCATCGCACGAAGCCTCGCTGCACAGGGTCATCACCTTGGCAGCCGTGTCGGAGAGGAGCGGCAGGTCGAGCGCGCCGGAGTCGATGCGCTGGACCAGCTCGTCGTGCAGGGATAGGTCGGTCTTCATCGGGGCAGAGCTCCGGCGGGGGACCGGAATCTCGATCATCGACCTTCGGACGGAGCGCGCTGGAACGGCTCCTGCCCGAATCTGCGACACGCATCGACCGGATCTCAAGCAGGTTCGAGCGACGGTCGACAGCTCCCCCGGTCCCTTTTTTTCTGGGTCCTCCGTCGAACGTCGAATCGTGGCGCTCGGCATCGCATCGTTCGCAGGTCAGAATGCGCCGTCATGAGGACGCTCGGCTCCGCGTCCACGGTCCCCGCTCATCCCAACCCAAGCTCCAGACCTCGATGAACCACGCCGCCGACCGCCTCTGCATCGACACGATCCGCACGCTCTCGATGGACGCGGTCCAGAAGGCGAACTCAGGTCACCCGGGTACGCCGATGGCGCTCGCGCCGGTGCTGTACACGGTGTGGCAAGAGTTCTTGCGCTACGACCCCGAAGATCCGATCTGGCCCGACCGCGATCGCTTCGTTCTTTCGTGCGGTCACGCGTCGATGCTGCTCTACGCGGGATTGCACCTCGCGGGCGTGAAGCAAGTCACGGCGAAGGGCGAGCGCACGAACAAGCCCGCGGTGTCGATCGAGGACATCCAGAAGTTTCGTCAGCTCGATTCGCGCTGCCCGGGTCACCCCGAGTACGGGATCACGTCGGGAGTCGAAACGACGACGGGGCCGCTCGGCCAAGGTGTCGCGAACAGCGTCGGCATGGCGATCGCGCAGCGCTGGCTGGCCGCGACGTTCAATCGGCCGGGCTTCGATCTGTTCACGCACCGCGTGTGGGTGCTGTGCAGCGACGGCGACTTGATGGAAGGCATCTCGGCGGAAGCGGCGTCGCTCGCGGGTCACCTCGGTCTCTCGAACCTGTGTTGGATCTACGACAACAATCGCATCACGATCGAAGGACACACGGACCTCGCGTTCAGCGAGGACGTCGCCACGCGCTTCGTCGGTCACGGATGGAACGTGACGCGCGTCGCCGACGCGAACGATGGCGCGATGCTCACGCGCGCCTGCCGAACGGCCGTCGAGGAGAAACGCAAGCCCACGCTGATCATCGTCGACAGCCACATCGGCTTCGGCTCGCCGAAGAAGCAGGACTCGCATGCCGCGCACGGTGAGCCGCTGGGCGAGGACGAAATCGTCGCGACGAAGAAGGTCTACGGTTGGCCGGAAAACAAGAAGTTCTTCGTGCCCGACGGAGTGCGCGAACACTTCGCGGCCGGGATCGGCGCGCGCGGCGCGAAGCAGCGCCAGGAATGGCTGGCGCTGTTCGAGCGCTACAAGAAAGAGCACGCGCAGTTGGGCGAAGAGCTCGAACGCATGCACAAAGGTGAGCTGCCCGCCGGTTGGGAGAAAAGCCTGCCGACGTTCCCCGCCGACGCGAAGGGCCTGGCGACGCGCGATGCGTCGGGCAAGGTGCTGAACGCGCTCGCGCAGAACATCCCCTGGCTCGTCGGTGGTTCGGCGGACCTCGCACCGTCGACGAAGACGCGCCTCACGTTCGACCGCGCCGGCGACTTCAGCGCGACCGATCACGCGGGCCGCAACTTCCACTTCGGCATCCGCGAGCACGCGATGGCGTCGATCTGCAACGGCATGGCGCTGTCGAAGCTGCGTCCGTACGGATCAACGTTCCTCATTTTCAGCGACTACCTGCGTCCGGCGCTGCGCCTGTCGTCGCTCATGGAGCTGCCGGTCATCCAAGTGTTCACGCACGACTCGATCGGCGTGGGAGAAGACGGTCCGACGCACCAGCCGATCGAGCACCTGGCCGCGCTGCGCGCGATCCCGGGCGTCGTGACCATTCGACCCGCCGATGCGAACGAGACCGCGGAAGCATGGAAGGTCGCACTCTCGATGCGACACGAGCCCGTGTGTTTCGCGCTGACGCGCCAGGCGCTGCCAACGCTCGATCGCACGAAGGTCGCGGCCGCAGCGGGACTCGCGAAGGGCGGCTACGTGCTCCTCGATGCACAGGGCGGTCATCCGCAGCTCGTGATGATCGCGTCGGGCAGCGAAGTGGCGCTGTGCGTCACCGCGTATGAACGCCTGAATGCCGAAGGCATTCATTCGCGCGTCGTCAGCCTGCCGTCGTGGGAGCTCTTCGAGCGCCAGAGCGCCGCGTACAAGGCGAGCGTCCTGCCGCCCGAGATCACCGCACGCGTCTCGATCGAGATGGGATCCGGTTTCGGTTGGTCGCGCTACGTCGGAGCGACCGGCCATTCCATCTGCATGTCGGGCTTCGGCGCGTCCGCGCCGCTCGGCGACCTGCTCAAAAAGTTCGGCTTCACGGTGGAAGCGCTGGTGCAGGCTGCGAAGGAGCAGCTGAGCCTGGCGACCGCCAATCATTAGGAAAGGTTTCGCGATGAATCCGCTCAACGAACTCGCTCGCTTCGGCCAGTCGATCTGGCTCGATTCGATCAGCCGCAAGTTGATCGAGAGCGGCGAGCTCGACCGGCTCATCGCAGACGACGGCGTGCGCGGCGTCACGTCGAACCCGTCGATCTTCGAGAAGTCGATCGGCGAGGGCAGCGAGTACAAGGCGTCGCTCGCGAGCCTCGTCGCCGCCCGGCCGAACGCGAGCGCGCTCGAGCTCTACGAAGGGCTCGCGATTCCCGACATCCAAGCTGCCGCCGATCGGTTGCGGAAGGTGTACGACACGACGCGTGCGCGCGACGGCTACGTGAGCCTCGAGGTCACGATGCACGCTGGCGAGGACGAGAAATCGATCCTGCGCGAAGCGCGTCACCTGTGGCAGGACGTCGCGCGGCCGAACGTGATGATCAAGGTGCCCGGAACCGCGAGCGGCATCGCAGCGTTCGAGGTGCTGATCGGCGAAGGCATCAACGTCAACGTGACGCTGCTCTTCTCGCAGGAGAGCTACGCGCGCGTCGCGTCGGCGTACGTCGCCGGGCTCGAGATGCGCGCGAAGCGCACGAGCGATCTCTCGCGCGTCGCCAGCGTCGCGAGCTTCTTCGTGAGCCGCATCGACACGGCGATCGACGCGCGCCTCACCGAGCTTGGCGCGGCCAAAGAGCTTCAGGGCAAGGCCGCGATCGCGAACGCGAAGCTCGCGTACGCGCACTCGAAACAAGTGTTCTCCGGTGCGCGCTGGCAAGCGCTCGCGGCGAAAGGCGCACAGACGCAGCGCGTCCTGTGGGCCAGCACCGGCACGAAGAACAAGGCCTACAGCGACGTGATGTACGTCGAGGAGCTGATCGGCGAGGACACCGTGAACACCGCGCCGCCCGCGACGATCGATGCGTTCCGCGACCACGGTCGCGTGCAAGCGACGCTTGCGCAGGACGTCGAAGGCGCGCGCAAGACGATGGCGGCCCTCGAGAAGGCCGGCATCTCGATGACGCAAGTCACCGATCGTCTGCTGGTCGAGGGTCTGAAGCTCTTCGCCGACGCGTTCACGAAGCTCCTCGCGACGATCGAAGCGGCGCGCGGCAGCCGATTGCCGCAGCACCTCTCGACGTCCGTCGACGCGTACTTGGACGACTGGAAGGCCGGCGACAAGGTGCGGCGTCTCTGGGCGCGCGACGCGCGTCTGTGGACGGCGGGGGACGAAGCCTCGTGGCTCGGTTGGCTCGACGCACCGAAGGCGGCGCGCGAGCACGCGTCCCTGCTCACCGCGTTCGCGAACGAGATCCGCGCCGAAGGCTTCACGCACGTCGTGCTGCTCGGCATGGGCGGCTCGAGCCTGTGCCCGGAAGTGTTGAAGCTCACGTTCGGTTCGAAGAAGGGCTTCCCCGTGCTCGAGGTCGTCGACTCGACTGATCCCGCGCAGCTCGCGACCGTCGAGTCTCGGCTCGACCTCGCGCACACGCTGTGCATCGTCGCGAGCAAGTCGGGCAGCACGCTCGAACCGTCGATCTTCGAACAGTACTTCTTCGAGCGCGTGTCGCGCGTCGTCGGCAAGGAGAAGGTCGGCCGACACTTCGTGGCGATCACCGATCCGGGTTCCAAGCTGGAAGCGACCGCGCGCGCGAAAGGTTATCGCAAGGTGTTCGCCGGCGTGCCCGCGATCGGCGGACGCTTCTCGGCGCTCTCGAACTTCGGGCTCGTGCCCGCGGCGTTGATCGGCGTCGACTTGACGCGCTTCACGGAGCTTGCGGCCGCGATGGCGATCTCGTGCGCGAATCCTGATCCGCGCGCCAATCCCGGCGTTCAGCTCGGAGCGATCTTGGGCGCTGCCGCGAAGAATGGACGCGACAAGCTGACGCTCGTGCTCTCGCCGGCGATCGCCAGCCTCGGCGCGTGGCTCGAGCAACTGATCGCTGAATCCACCGGCAAATCAGGCCGCGGAGTGATTCCCGTCGATCTCGAGCCGCTCGCTGCGCCGGTGGCGTATGGCAACGATCGATTGTTCGTGTACGTGCGCCACACGTCCGCGCCGTCGAAGGAGCAAGAGACCGCAGTCGAGGCTCTCGAGCGCGCGGGTCACGCAGTCGTGCGGATCGACGTCGCCGAACCGATGCACGTCGGCGCTGAGTTCTTCCGCTGGGAAATGGCGACCGCGGTCGCGGGAGCGGTGATCGGCATCCACCCGTTCGATCAGCCCGACGTCGAGGCCAGCAAGATCGAGACGAAGACGCTCACGTCGGCGTACGAGAAGACCGGATCTCTCCCGGCCGAGACGCCCTGCTTCGAAGCGCAGGGCATGCAGCTCTTCGCTGATCCGCGCAGCGCGTCGAGCTTGTCGAAGGCCGCGGGCAAGGACGCCGCGCTCGTCGACTGGATGCGCGCGTTCCTGCGTCAGGCGAAGGCCGGCGACTACGTCGCGCTCCTCGCGTACGTCGAGATGAACGCGGCTCATGCGAACGAGCTCACCACGATGCGCCGCGAGATCCGCGACGCGCTGCACCTGGCGACGTGCGTCGGTTTCGGTCCGCGCTTCCTGCACTCGACCGGACAGGCGTACAAAGGCGGCCCCAACAGCGGCGTGTTTCTACAAGTCACGTGCGCGGACGCCAAAGACCTCGCGGTACCCGGGCAGAAGTACACGTTCGGTGTCGTGAAGGCGGCACAAGCGCGCGGCGACCTCGCCGTGCTCGTAGAGCGCGGACGCCGCGTGCTCCGCGTTCACTTGACCGGCGACGTGCGCGCGGGACTCGTGCGACTCGGCGAGGTCGTGCGCGCATCGCTCACTGAGCGCGCGCACGCTATTCGTTGAACAGAAAGGCTCCGATGGAAATCGCGATGGTTGGACTGGGCCGCATGGGCGGCAACATGGTGCGCCGGCTCCTGCGCGGCAAGCACCGCTGCGTCGTCTACAACCGCGATCTCGCGAAGGTGGACGAGCTTGCGCAGGTCGGCGCGCATGGAGCGCGCTCGCTCGCGGAGCTTGTGTCGTCGCTGACGAGGCCGCGTGCATGTTGGGTGATGCTGCCCGCGGGTGAGATCACCGAGCAGACCGTGTCCGATCTCGCGGCGAAGCTCGAGCCGGGCGACACGGTGATCGACGGCGGCAACTCCTATTACAAGGACGACGTGCGCCGCTCGCAGATGCTGCGCGCGAAGGGCATTCACTACGTCGACGTCGGAACGAGTGGCGGCGTGTACGGCCTCGATCGCGGCTACTGTCTGATGGTCGGCGGCGACGCGGACCCCGTACGTCGTCTCGAGCCGATCTTTCGTACGCTCGCACCGGGACGTGGCGACATCGCGCCGAGCAGCGGACGCACCGGTGGTAGCGCGGAGGAAGGCTATCTGCACTGCGGTCCATCGGGCGCGGGGCACTTCGTGAAGATGGTGCACAATGGCATCGAGTACGGACTGATGCAGGCGTACGCCGAAGGCCTCGACATCCTGCACGGCGCGAACTCCAAGTCGTTGCCGAAGGACATGCGCTACGACTTCGAGCTCGAGGAGATCACGGAGCTCTGGCGGCGCGGCAGCGTGATCGGCTCGTGGCTACTCGATCTCACCGCGCAGGCGTTGACGGAGAGCCCGCAACTCGCGGAGTACAGCGGCGTGGTCGCGGACTCGGGCGAGGGGCGTTGGACCGTTCAGGCTGCCATCGAGGAAGCCGTCCCGGCCGAAGTACTGACTGCGGCGCTCTACGCGCGCTTCCGCTCGCGCCAGGAACACACGTTCGCCGAGAAATGCTTGTCGGCGATGCGCCAGAAGTTCGGTGGACACGTCGAGGCCCCATCCAAGTCTTGACGCTCCGAAAGGACGCCCCATGCCCGACACGAAGCCGGTGAAGACAGCCGCTGCGCAAGAGGTCCACGCCGTCATGGATTCGATCCTTCCGATTGCGGGCGAGATGAACGAGCTCGTCAACGCGTTCGCGGCCCCGGTGGGACCCGCGGTGATCGTGATCTTCGGCGCAGCCGGAGACCTGACGAAGCGCAAGCTGATTCCCTCGCTCTACAACTTGGCGAGCGCGAACCTGCTCACGCACCACATCGCGATCGTCGGCGTCGCGCGCGCGGAGATGGACGTCGACACCTTCCGCAAGAGGCTCATCGAAGAATTGCGCGAGCACGCGACCGGCGAGATCGATCCCAAGGTGCTCGAGTGGCTCGTGCGGCGCACCTATTACTTGTCGGGCACGTTCGAGGACCCGCAGACGTACACGCGCCTGGCGCAGCTCTTGAATCGCGTCGACGTCGAGCAAGGCACGCAGGGCAACTACCTTTATTACTTGGCCACGAGCCCGGACTACTTCGGGCGCGTCGTCGAGCGCCTCGGAGCCGCCGATCTCATGCGCGAGGACGCGGGCAAGTGGCGGCGCGTGATCATCGAGAAGCCGTTCGGTCACGATCTCGCCTCCGCCCGCGCGCTGAACAAGCACCTGCTCGACAGCCTGCAGGAGTCGCAGATCTACCGCATCGATCACTACCTCGGCAAAGAGACGGTGCAGAACATCCTCGTCTTCCGTTTCGGCAACGGGATGTTCGAGCCGATTTGGAATCGCCAGTACATCGACAACGTGCAGATCACGGTCGCGGAGACCCTCGGCGTCGAAGGACGCGGCGGCTACTACGACACGGCCGGCTGTCTGCGCGACATGGTGCCGAACCATATTTTGCAGCTACTCGCGCTGATTGCGATGGAGCCGCCGACGTCGTTCGAGGCCGAAGCCGTCCGCGAAGAGAAGGCCAAGGTGCTGCGCGCGATCCAACCGATGACGCCCGAGGGCGTGCTGACGAACTCGGTTCGCGGTCAGTACGGCGCCGGGTCGGTCGACGACAAACCCGCACCGGCCTATCGCGCGGAAGAGCGCGTGGCGAAGCGCTCGAACACCGAGACGTTCGCCGCGATGAAGCTCTCCGTCGAGAACTGGCGCTGGGCCGACGTGCCGTTCTACTTGCGCACCGGCAAGCGCATGGGGCGCCGCGTGTCCGAGATCGCGATCCAGTTTCGCCGCGCGCCTCAGCTCTTGTTCCAGAACACGCCGGTCGATCACCTGTCGCGCAACGTGCTCCTCATCCGCGTGCAACCGGACGAGGGCATCTCGCTCCGTTTCGGGGCCAAAGTACCGGGGCCGGCCGTGCGGATGGCGAACGTGGCGATGGACTTCAAGTACAAGGACCACTTCGGCGCCACGACGAGCACGGGCTACGAAACGCTGCTCTACGACTGCATCAAGGGTGACGCGACGCTCTTCCAGCGCGCCGACATGGTCGAAACGGGCTGGAGCATCGTGACGCCGCTACTCGAAGTCTGGAACGCGCTGCCCCCGCACAGCTTTCCGAACTATGCGCCCGGCACCTGGGGACCGCGCGAGGCCGATGAGCTCCTTGCGCGCGACGGACGCCGCTGGCGAAGGATCGACGATTGATCCTCGCGGGCGACATCGGAGGCACGAAGACGCGCGTCGCGTTGCTCGAGTCGCGCGGTCGTTCCTTCTCCACCGCCGTCGAGGAGACGTACGTCAGCCGCGATCACGCGGGCCTCGAGGACATCCTGCGCGTCTTTTGTGCGC
>JANOFY010000278.1:0-4899 GCA_031413895.1 Planctomycetota bacterium
CGTGGTAGTCGGCATGACGGCCCACCTCCCACCATCGACATCGACGATCGTGACGAGGACTTCGCCTCGACTCCCCTCATGTCTGCGCACAGCGTCCCGGCCCACGAAGAATGATCGATCATCGATCTCGACGACGAACTCGTCGCTGAACATGCCGGGGTAGACCTCGCAGGGTATCCACCGCTTCTGTTGGTCTTGCATAGGTGTTTCGCTCCGCGGGATGGCGTTCCAGGCGACGCAAGTAGACGTGCCGATGTCGACGACGGTAACCAAGAAAGTGTGGCGAGATCAACACGATGACGTACAGCCGCCCAATGCTCACTGGCTGCGCTCGCCACGACACTCGAGGCGTGCGTTGGTGTAGACTCGACCTCGGCATGTCGTCCAACAGCGGGAGCATCGTTTCGATCCGAGGTCTGCGTTCGTTCGTCGCTCTGTGCGCGCTCATCGCGCTCTGGAGCTGCTCGAAATCGCAGCCGAACATCGTGATCATCGTGCTCGACACGGCGCGACCCGACTATCTCTCGGCGTATGGACATCCGCGTCCGACGTCGCCGTACCTCGAGACGTTCGCGAAGCAAGGCACGCGCTACGACCGCGCGTACTCCGTGTCCAACTGGACGCTGCCCTCGCACGGCTCGATGTTCAGCGGGCGCCGGCCTGAAGCGCACGGCGCGACGCAGGCCAACCCGAAGATCTGCGACACCGTGCCGATGATGGCCGAGAAGCTCGCGCACGCCGGCTACCAGACGACGGGATTCAGCAACAATCCGTGGGTCGCGAAGCACACCGGGCTCGCGCGAGGTTTCGCGGACTTCGACGAGAACGCGAACTTCAACACTCCGTTCGCATCCAATGCCGACGAAGTGCACCGGACGGTCGTCGGGATGAAGGCTTGGTTCGAGCAGAAACGCCAAGCGGACAAGCCCTTCTTCGCGTTCGTGAACCTGATCGAGCCGCACATGCCGTACACGCCGCCGTGGGAGTTCGCGAAGCCGTTCCTCGCGTCGAAGGAAGCGTACGAGACCGCCATCGAGCACTTCTTCCCCGACCCGCGTCCGATCGCGATCGCGAACCGGCACTACTCGAACGTCGATCCGCTGTCGCCGGACGAATGGAGCACACTGCGCGCGCTCTACGAAGGCGAGCTGCGCCTCGTCGACGAGATCACGCGACAGCTCATGGAGATCGTCGACGCGCACAGCGACCCGAAGGAGACGTTCGTCTTCATCGTCTCCGACCACGGCGAGAACATCGGAGATCACGGCCACTTGACGCACATCTTCAATCTGTACGACAGCAACTTGCGCATCGTGTGCTTGGCGCGCGGACCAGGTTTCGTCGCCGGCGCGGACGACAATCACCTCGTGCAGATCACGGATCTCTATCCGACCGTGATGAAGGCGGCCGGCCTCTCCGTCGAATCGAACTGCGACGGGCTCGACTTGCGCGGCGAGCTGCCCGTCAATCGACAACTGTCGGCATGGCAGGACATGCCCGTGGCGACGATGAGCACGTTCACAAGCGAGGCGAAAGAGAGCGGCGATCTCGAGCGCTACAACCGCGAGCTCTTCGCCGCGATCGGCCCGCGCTTCAAGGCCATCCGCGGCTCGGACGATTCGCAAGAGCTGTACGACCTCCGCAGCGATCCCAACGAGCTGCTTCCGCTCGACGCGCAGAGGATCGGCGCCAACGTGTTGAAGGCGCTGCTCGACACGATCACGGCCGCGAACCGAGTGAAGCGCGCGTGCTCGACCGGCGCGACGCTCGACCCCGCAGCACTCGACGCGCTCAAAGGGCTGGGTTACATCGGCGACGAAGAGGACGAGGGAGAGAAGGTCGACGTTCCACCGGCCAATTCACCGCGTTGACGCGCCGTCGTCACTCTTCCTTCAACGTCACCGGCACGACGATCGATTTTCCGTCGCGCACGACCTCGAGCTTCAACTTGTCGCCAGGACGGTGCTCGCCGAGGATCTCCTGCACGTCGTCGGGAGTGCGCACCGCTCGACCGTCGATCGTGGTGATGACGTCGGCGCGCACCGTGTCGTCTGGCGCGAACTCGAGCGAGCGCAATCCGGCGGACTCCGCTGCGCTGCCCGGAACCACCGTGTCGACGACGAGCCCGGGAATGCCGACGTACGCCGCGACTTGGCGCGACGCGAACCGGATTCCGAGCTTCGGCGGCTCCCAGCGGCCGTAGCGGATCAGCGCGGGCACGACGCGGTTGATCGATCCTACAGGCACCGCGAATCCGACGCCGACGTTCGCGCCCGTCACACCCGCGATGGCGGTGTTCATGCCGATGAGACGTCCCGCGCTGTCGAGCAGCGGACCGCCCGAGTTGCCGGGATTGATGGCTGCATCGGTCTGGATGACGCCGCGGATCGCGCCGCCGGACACCGAGGAAATCTCGCGGTCGATGCCGCTGATGATGCCGGTCGTGAGCGTGTGATCGAGCCCGAACGGGTTGCCGATCGCGAACACCTTTTGACCGACGAGCAGATCCTCCGAGCTTCCGATCGGAATCGGCGTCAGCTTGCCGCGCGGCGACTCGATCTTGAGCACGGCGATGTCGTAGTCGGGATCGATGCCGACGAGCGTGGCCTCCGCCTGCGAGCGATCGTCCAGCGTCACGAGCGCACGCGTCGCGCCTTGGATCACGTGATAATTCGTGACGATGTAGCCGCGCTCGTCCCACACGAAGCCCGAGCCGCTCCCCTGCGGGATCTCGACCGCGCGCAGGCGGAACCTCTCGCGCGCGAGTCGCCGCTCCCAGGTCACGATGTGCACGACCGACGGCGACGCGGAGCGGAAGAGCTCGATGGTCGACTGCTCGTCCTGCGCGAGGTCGCCGCGCGCCGTCACGAGGCGCGGCGCGGAGCGAGGATCGTTCACGCTCTTCACGAGCGGCGCGAGGTACTGCCACGCGAAATAGAACGCGACGAGCCCGATCACGAGCAGGAGCGCCCAGGGACTGCACGAGAGGAGCGGCGGGCGATTCGAGCGGGCCATCGGCACTAACGTAGCGCGCGGATCGGCGAACGGAACGTGTGAAAGTGCGCGGCCGGAGCACGCGCGATTTCTGACATCGGACGCTCCTTATGGATACGCACGGTTTCTAGCATCTGACGCACCCGCTCACCGCTCGGCCCGCGAATCGACTCGATGCCTCCCACGATCCTCTCCGTCCCGTTCGCGCTGCCGACGCCGCCCGCCACCGAGACGCTCGGCAGCGTATTGCCGATCTGGACGGTGCTGCCGTTCGCCGTGCTGCTCGCGTCGATCGCGTTCTTGCCGCTCGTCCGTCCGCACTGGTGGGACCAGAACAAGAACCGCGCACTCGTGAGCGCCGTGCTCGCCATTCCGCTCGCGCTGTACCTCTTGCTGCGTCACGGGAGCGCTGGCCAGCACGCGCTCGTCGAAGCCGTGCTCGACTATGCGTCGTTCATCACGCTCCTCGGCGCGCTGTACGTGATCTCAGGCGGGATCTACATCCGCGGATCGCTCGCCGGATCGCCGCTCTCGAACACGGCCATCCTCGGCATCGGCGCCGTGATCGCGAACCTGATCGGCACGACGGGTGCCTCGATGGTTCTGATCCGGCCGCTGTTGCGCGCGAACCGTTCACGACAGCGCAAGGTGCACATCGTCGTGTTCTTCATCTTCGTGGTGTCGAACTGCGGCGGCCTCTTGACGCCACTCGGGGATCCACCCCTGTTCCTCGGATTCCTGAAAGGTGTGCCGTTCGAGTGGACGCTGCACCTTTGGAAGGAGTGGCTCTTCGTCAACGGCGCATTGCTCGTGCTCTTCCATCTCTGCGATTCGTACATCCTCGACAAGGAGGAACTCGCTCGACCGGGCGCGCAGCTGGAGGAAGCGCTGCACCACGAGAAGGTCGGCCTCGACGGATGGCTGAACCTCGGATGGATGGTCGGCATCATCGCCGTCATCCTGATCAGTGCGCAGGGCTACGGAACGCAAGGCGGACGCTGGCCGTTCGGCCTGCGCGAGCTCTTGATGCTCGGCGTCGGCGGAGCTGCGTACGCGACGACGCGACCGAGCATTCGCGCAGCGAATCGGTTCACGTTCCACCCGATCATCGAGGTGGCGGTCCTGTTCGCCGGCATCTTCGTGACGATGGTGGCGCCGGTCGCGATTCTGAATGCGCGCGGTGCCGAGCTCGGAATCCGCGAGCCGTGGCAATACTTCTGGGCCACGGGCGCGCTGTCGAGCTTCCTCGACAACGCGCCGACGTACATGGCGTTCGCAGCGGCGGCGTGCGGGCAAGCAGGCGTGAGCCTCGACAGCCCGCGTTATCTCGGCGACTTCCTCGCGGCAGCGCTGGGTGACGCTGCGATCCTCGCCGCGATTTCGTGTGGCGCCGTGTTCATGGGCGCGATGACGTACATCGGCAACGGACCGAACTTCATGGTGAAGGCGATCGCGGAGCAGGACGGCGTCAAGATGCCGACGTTCCTCGGATACATGGCCTGGTCGGTGTGCATTCTGATCCCGCTGTTCGTCGGGGTGACGTTCGTGTTCTTCGTGTAGGCGGCCGCCCCGCTTTCGCGCTCCGGATCGGCAGGGCGCGTGCGATTCGATGTTCGTTGAACCTGGATCCAACCCATTGCCGTGTAATATAGGCATGAGCTCCATCGTTTGGCGCCCGGTCCTGGCGCTCCTGCTCTCGTTCGGCATGGCGCGCCCGGCCTTCGCTCTCGACGTTTACACCGTCGCTGCCGACGGCCTCAGCGACTTCACGACCATCCAGGCCGCCGTCGACGCGGCCGTGAACGGCGACGTCGTGCTCGTGCGCGGCGGCGCGTATACGGCATTCACCGTCGACGGCAAGTCGCTGTGGATCGCGCGCATCGGGACGAACGAGGTCGGCACGGG
>JANOFY010000279.1:0-5559 GCA_031413895.1 Planctomycetota bacterium
CCCAGGCGGGGCACTTAACACATTAGCTCCGGCAGAGAGGACCATAGGTATCCCCCCTGCCCAGTGCCCATCGTTTACGGCTAGGACTACCGGGGTATCTAATCCCGTTTGCTACCCTAGCTTTCGCACCTCAGTGTCAGAATCGGTCCAGTGAGCCGCCTTCGCCACCGGTGTTCCTCCAGATATCTACGCATTTCACCGCTCCACCTGGAGTTCCGCTCACCCCTACCGACCTCAAGCCTGCCAGTATCAGGCGCAATTCCCCGGTTGAGCCGGGGGATTTCACACATGACTTAACAGACCACCTACGTGCTCTTTATGCCCAGTAATTCCGAACAACGTTTGCACCCTCTGTCTTACCGCGGCTGCTGGCACAGAGTTAGCCGGTGCTTCCTTTCGCCCTGGTCAAACGCAACGCTGTTAACCTTGCGCCTTTCCGAAAACGTGACAGCAGTTTACAACCCGAAGGCCTTCATCCTGCACGCGGTGTCGCTCCGTCAGGCTTGCGCCCATTGCGGAAGATTCTCGACTGCAGCCTCCCGTAGGAGTCTGGGCAGTGTCTCAGTCCCAGTGTGCCGGACCGTCCTCTCAGACCCGGTAGCCGTCATCGCCTTGGTGAGCCATTACCTCACCAACTAGCTGATAGCCCGCAACCCCCTCCCTCAGCAGCAGCTTACGCCACCGTTTGCCAATCAAGAGATGCCTCCCGACAGGAACATCCAGCATTATCCACCGTTTCCAGTGGTTATTCCAGTCTGAGGGGTAGGTTGATTACGTGTTACTCACCCTTTCGCCGCTTTACTCACCCGAAGGTTTTCGCGCACGACTTGCATGCCTAATCCACACCGCTAACGTTCGTTCTGAGCCAGAATCAAACCCTTCAATTTTTTGAATGTTTGTTGGCTATCTTATCTTTGGAGATTTTGGCCGCACCCCCGAGGGATGCCGGCCTCGCTCGCACGGTTTCAAGGGCCACCCTTGTTTTCAAAGATCACACGACTCGCGGGCGGCGGATGCCGTTCGCAGGGCCGGTTTGAGCTGCAATCCCATGCGTCGCACGTCGATGCGCCGCGCTTGGGGAGCGGGATGATAGGCGTTTGGCGAGGCACGTCAATGCCCCGCGGAAGCATTCTTTCAACCACGCCGCGAAAGACCCGTAATACCCTGTAGCTATTGATGTTACAGCCTTGGGTCGGCTGCGCAATATTGCGGCATTCTAGGCGGCTGGTGGGCGCCGTGACCGTGAGATGGCTGCTCCCGGAGACGATGATTGGCGGGCAAGTCCAACATGTGCGCGCCCCCGTCCCGCCCCGATCCGACCCGTGACGTGTTGCTGGGAAGCGACGCCCCCCCCCTGAGAATCGCGTCGAGGGCACATCCACGGCGCTCGATGTCGGGGGAACCTGCAACGGCGGATGCGCGGGTGCGAGCGCGACGGGGAGGGGGCGCACCCGCGCCCAGCAACTGGAGGAGGCGAAGGTGGTCGCGCGGATCGGCCCGCCGATCACCCTACGGGCGCACGGTGATCGCTGCACCCTTGGGGAGGATCTCGAACAGCTGCTCGACGTCTGGGTTGCGCAAGCGGATGCAGCCCTCGCTGCGGTCTCGCCCGACGCTCTCAGGGTCGTTCGTCCCGTGGAAGCCGAGTCTGGAAGTACTCCCATCGGGATTGAGCCAAGCGATCCAGCGCGTGCCGAGCGGGTTGGCTGGATCTCCAAACGGAACCGGGTCGCGGCCGGTCGGGAACCACATCGGTTCGGTGCGCTTCTCTCCCACCGTGTACTCGCCCGGTCGGGTCTCACTGCTGGCTTTCCCGATTCCCGCCTCCCACGCTGCGGCAACGACGTCACCGAACATGTAGAAGACCCAATGCGCATCGAGGTCGACCAGCACGTGGGCTTTCGTGCTCGGCACGCGGAGGATCTGACCCGGTTGGATCGTTCTGCCCTGAATGCCGTTGGCGCGCTCGATCTGACCTGTGCAGATGAGCATCTCGGGATGCTGCTCGAGGACTCGCTTCCGAATGCTGATCAGGCTGTCACCCTTCTCCACCTTCACTTCGACCGCCGGCCAGTCCCCCGACTTGTCCCATTGATAGCGCGACTGCGCGCGAGCGAGCTGCGCACTCCATTCGCGCAGCGTGTCCGCCTCCGCAGCCCAGGGCGCCTGGATTTCGTCGAGTAGGAGATCCGAATACACGCGGGACGCGTCTCGATGTTGAGCCGCCGCCAACGCGCGCTCGGCGTCATGCGCGAGCCAGCTCATCGAGGCCGCCTTGACGAGCGGCGCCTCGTTGGAAGCTGCGGCGGGCACGGCGCGCTGACCCGTGGCTGCGATCAGATGGTCGAGCAATGCCAGCTCCGCTGGGGTCAGCCCTTGACCGTCGCGTGCGCGGCGCGCGGCGGCGCGCGACTCCTCAGGAGACCGGCTCCCGAGCTCCGCGAAGGTCAACGCAAAGTCACGTTGGGCCGCCGGAAAGTCGCGGCCTTTCGAGTTCAAGAACTCGGCCAGCTTGGCTGGCCGGTGCACAAGCTCTGCAGCCACGGCGATCTCGAGCGAACGATCGTTCGATAGATTGGGCGAAGCCGCGGGTGGAGCAACGACAGCCCCGGCCTCCACGACTGGTGCGGACGGCCCGTCCGCAGGTGCGGCATCGACCGGTGTGGCAACTTCCACCAACGCACCTTGCGAATTGCCGGGCACGACCTCCGCGCTCTGCGCATCCGAAATTTCGACGGGCAGGAGCACACCCGGTGCCTCGGCCTCCACGGCGCCCGATTTTGCGCGCGCGAGGCCTGAGTTTTCCCACACGAGCCACAGAAGCGCTCCTCCCAGGAGCAGGAACAACATCGCACGCATCGGACGAACTACCTCGAAACGGCCCCTCGTAGCAGCCAAGTCACCGAACTGCGGAAGCTGCGTCGCGATGATAGCCACAGCCGAAGCGCGCACACACCGGTGTGCCCGAAAACCGTGTGTCGTCGAGGGTGCTTCGAACGAATGCGCGGACACGAAAGCGTCGGCCACGGCGGGCGACGCCGATCGGTGTCGGAGGAGCCGCGGACTGCCGAGTTCCGCGGATGAAGCGCGCCGGGACATGAGCTCTCGCTTTCTGAGCGGGCCACCCGAATCGAGAGCGATGGCGTGGTTCGCGAGACATCGCGAGCCGGGGATCAGACCGGGGTCGTGCGTCCTCGTCCGGTTGAAGGACCGCGGTATCCGACGCGAACCGAGGTCCGCACCTCGACGATGAGGACGTCGATCAACGAGTCTTCAACGCCTCAGCTGCGAGCGCGGTGAAGCTTCAGCCGCGCGGACGGTGAAGTAGGTCCTGGGCGATCTCCGGCGCTCGCGAGTAGGGATCCCCTCCACGCTTCCAGCGCGCGTGCAAGACGAACGGTCGTGGGCGCTTCCGTAGCGCAAGACGCGGATGCCCAGCCCTAGGAGCACGTTGGGCGGAGCTCGGGCGAAAGAGCGAAAGTTCGGTCCTTTGCGCATCTCGCGAGCTTCAAGGCGATCGTCGCGAGCGCTCCGGCCGCGCGTGATGACGTGATGGAGTCAGCCTGCGCGAACCTCGCGCGTGAGCGCATGACCTGCGCGAACCTCGCGCGTGAGCGCATGAATCGGGGGCCCCAGCGATGCCGTGCCGGTCTTGACCCGGAACCAACAGGTTCCAGGGGGGCCCAACACGACGCGGGGTTGCCGCGCCATAGAACAGGGCCCGTAGATATTCATTCGGCTCCGGGGTGCTGGACAGGACACCTGCACGCCAGGGCTACCCCGTAGCGAACAACGTAGCCCCCGAAGATTCATGTCACAACCGAAACCGCGCTGGATCGACGCCTGGTTCCGTCAATTGCGACGGAGCTGAACCCGGAGTCGTCGTCCAGCACCGAGATCGAACTCCTCGCTCGCTCCCCAAGTTGGAGCTACGGCTTCCGTTGGAGCTGCGGCTTCCGTCCAGACCTCGACAGCGAGTGTCTCCGCGCCGATCAGCTCGGCGTACTCGCGTAGCGCGCGCGCGAGCAACGGATCGCCGCTCGCATCGAGGTGCAATCGGATCCGATCCTCTACGAGCAGCCCGCGGTCCTTGCGCAGTCCATTGATGCGATTGATCGCTTCGCGCGCGAGCCCCTCGCACACGAGCTCGTCGTCGAGTTCCACGTCGAGGTAGACGACGAATCGACCGTCGGTTTCGACGTCGAACGTCGCCTGAGTCTCGACTGTGATCTGCACGTCGCCGGGGCCCACGGCGAGCGGCCCATCGACATCGACGGACACACTCTGCCCCGCCCGCAATCGAGCCACTTCTGACGGAGGCAGCGCTTCGATCGCGCGCGCCGCTCCCTTCATCTGCGCCCCTAGGCGGGGTCCGAGCACCTTGAAGCTGGCTTTGGCCTTCAGGCGGCACAGGTGGCCATCGTCGGTTGCGAGGCTCCCGATCGTCTTGATGTTGAGCTCGGCCAGGATCTGCTCGACCGCGAACGGCGTGCGGAGCAGCACGAGGTCGCTCTCGCGCGAAGCACGAATATGGATCGCACGCAGCGGCTGACGGGTCTTCAGGACTCCACGCTCGCGCAGCGCGCGCCCCATTTCCACGATCCGGACGACCACGCGCATGCTTTCTTCGAGCGGCGCCAGCACGAGCGGGCGATCCGCCGCCGGGAACAGTGCCGCGTGCACGGAGCCCTTGCCCGGCGCGAGGCGCTCCCACAGCATCTCGCTCAGGAACGGCACCACGGGTGCCATCACGAGCGC
Source organism: Planctomycetota bacterium (assembly GCA_031413895.1). GTDB lineage: Bacteria > Planctomycetota > UBA1135 > UBA1135 > JANLUN01. Next base: position 4,759 of record JANOFY010000279.1, read on the forward strand.
CGTCGTCGTCAACGCGGAATGAAGCGTGGAGAACGCGGCCAGCTTGTCAGCGCCTGTTTCGCTCTTCCAAAACCGCCGTCGGTTGCGACGGATGTACCAGTTCGACAGATCGTCGATGACGAACGACTCGACGGCTCGACAGGCGGCGGCGAGGTCGTACTCGAGCATGCGCGCGCGTACGTCGTCGATCAGGGTCTGCGTGCGCGAGAGGATCCACCGATCGATCTCGGTGCGGTCCGCTGGCTTCGGGATGCGCGGATCGGACGGATCGAAGTCATCGAGCCGGGCGTACTCGGCGAAAAACTTGTAGCTGTTGATCAGCGTGCCGAGGAACTTGCGGCGCACCTCCGCCAGGCCGTTCGGATCGAAGCGCTTCGGCAACCACGGCTGCCCGCTCGACAGGAGGTACCAGCGCACCGCATCGGCGCCATGCTCGTCGAGCACCTTCCACGGATCGATGACGTTGCCAAGACGCTTCGACATCTTGACACCGTCTTTGTCGAGCACGAGCCCGTTGACGACGCACGTCTTGTACGCGGGACCGTTCGGCAGCCCGGCGTCGGGAAGCGTCGTCATGAACGCTCCGATCGCGTGCAGCGTGTAGAACCATCCACGCGTCTGATCGAGGCCTTCGGCGATGAAGTCGGCGGGAAACTGCTCCGCGACTTTGGACTTCCCATCGCCGAACGGCCAGTGGTACTGCGCGAACGGCATCGCGCCCGAATCGAACCAACAGTCGAGCACGGCTTTGGTGCGCTTCATCGAACGCTCGCCACCACACTGGTCACAGTCGAAAACGAC
>JANOFY010000280.1:0-1536 GCA_031413895.1 Planctomycetota bacterium
TCGCCGTTCACGTCGCCCGCTGTGGCGACGGAAGTTCCGAACTTCGCGCTGATCTGATTACCTTCGGCCGTCCAGTGCGCGGAAACCGAGAGACCCGCGCTCGAACCCAGGTACACGTACGCGCGACCCTCCTCCGATTCGCCGTTGTGGTAGAGGCGAGCGCCGACGATCACGTCGCTGTAACCATCGCCGTTGACGTCGCCGGCCGTCGCTGCGAACTGCCCGAACCGCGCGGCGTCTTGGTCGGATTCTGCTGTCCACATCGGGAACGTCAGCATCGGGTCGACGGTCAGCGGATACACCGCGCTCGTGTCGTCGATCGCGATGCCGACGCCGTCGGGACTGGGCTGCATGCGCGCATCGATCTCGCGTCCGGTGGCATCGAACGCGACAAGACCCGTGTAGCGCAAACGCGGTTCGCCCGTCGCGTCGACGAGAATCCCCGAGCGACCGCCGGCATCGATGCGAAGCGCGAGATCGCCCCCGAGCTCGAGCCCGATCCAGAGCGGCTCGACGCCCGCGGGAGCGCGCTCGATGGTCCAGCCGTGCTCGACGCCTCGTGGGTCGTTGACGAACCACTCGAGGACTTCTCCGCGATCGATCTCCGCGCGTTGCTCCGCCACATGGACATCGCTGGAGCTCACCTCCGGAGCGTGGCCGACGCGACCGAAGCTGCGCGTGGAGAGCTCGAGCTTCCACTGTGTGCACGCGCTCGACGAATCGGCGGTGAGCGGTTCGAGCACGAGTCCAGAGGCGGATACGCGGCTCGTGAAACCGTGCGTGCGATTGGAAGCGGACCATGTGGCAGGTTCGCCAGGCACGGGAGCGAAGCGGTACGCGTCGATCTCGAGCTCCGCACTCGCGTTCTGAAACCCAGCGGACCGCTCGAGTGGTTCGCGCGATGCATCCGCTCGAACTTGACGCGCGGCGAGCGGCGCATTCAGAACGAGCGTGAGTACGAGACACCAGAGAACTAATGCGGGCTTCATGAGAACGCTCCTTCGATGCTGCGAAGCTCGGGAAGCGCGAGGGTCATTCGCGGATTCGAGCTACGCCAGTCTAGAGCCGACGTAACGCAGCGGGTGGCTGGAGACGATCGAAGTTGCCCGCCGCCGAGAATAGGTGGCTACTTCAAGAGCGCATCCGCTCGGTAGGCGAGGCGGAATCGCACGAAGCGACTGCGATGCTGATGCGTGACCACGCGCCGTGTCGTCTCGAATGCCACGCGCGGTCAGCGCCGTGCTCGCACCGGCCCCGCGCGCAACTTCGTCTCGGTCACGTTGTTCCCCGGGATCGTGACCCACGGCGTCACGGGGAACAGCGGGTTGTTCGTGCGGATGCGCGCGCGCCAGTGGAACGGATGAGATCGCGCGACTTGGTGATGTCCGATCCCGAACGCGAGCGGCGCGACGTCCTCCTTGAACGACGCGATCTCGTTGAACCGCAGCAACGAACCATCGATCGCTTCTTCACCGAGTCCCGATTGAACGTTGTCGCCGTCGAGCGGCGACGAGAGCGCCTCCACTTCCCACTCCA
>JANOFY010000281.1:0-1934 GCA_031413895.1 Planctomycetota bacterium
CGTGTGCCGCACGTCGAGCTGGACGCGCTGTTCCTTCGATGCGAAGCTGCGAAGTCTCCGACGTTCCAGATGTCAGGTCCTGACCCGAACTCCGACGCGCCCGATCACGATCTCGAGGCACGCGCTTCGACAAAGGACGACATCCCTGACGCTCCGGTGGGCACACCGGTCTTCGGCGAGAAGCAAGCCGACGTCGACGAGGGTCGGCCGGTCGGCCCCACTCCGTCCTTCGATTTCTGGCGGGCGATCTACACGCGCCGATCGATCCGCAAGTTCAAACCCGATGTCGTGCCGCGCGAGCTCGTCGCTCAAGTGATGCACGCCGGCATCTGGGCGCCGTCGTCGTGCAACTATCAGATGTGGGATCTCGTCGCGGTCGACGATCCCACGGTGAACGCGAAGCTCGCCGCGCTGTCCCTTCAGATGGGCAATGCGCCCGTGAACATCGTCGTGTCCTACGGGCGCGACTTCTCCGAGGAAGGCTGGGCCAACGTCCAGTCGGCGAGCGCCGCGATCGAGAACATGAGCCTCGCCGCACACGTCCTCGGACTCGGCACGTTCTGGATCACGCAGATGGGCGACCGCGAGAAAGTGCGCGCGACCGTCGGGCTCCCGGAGGATCGCTTGGTCGTCGCCGTGCTCGCGCTCGGCTATCCGAAGATCACGCCGAAAAAAGGCCCGAAGCGCCGGCCGATGGCGCACGTCACGCACTTCAACCACTACGCCGGTCGGCCGATCCCGTCGTCGGTGAATCCGGACGATTGGGCCGCGGACTTGCTCGCGGTCTACCAACGCGCGCGCGTCCTCAACGGTCTCCGACACAACAAGCCGCGCACATGGGAAGCGCGAGCGATCGTCGAGGCGCTCGACCGATTGATCCCGAGCCGGAATTCCGCTGGGACGTTAGCCGAAGCGACACATGGAGCGCGACATGGAACGCCATCCGAAGCGTCACATGGAGCGCTAGCTGGAACGTCACCCGAAGCGACACATGGAGCGCGACATGGAACGCCACCCGAAGCGTCACATGGGGCGCTAGCTGGAACGCCAGCGGGAGCGCCACCCGGAACATCGCCCGCGCGCTGGCTCGATGTTCTCCCCTGCACGGGAATCGTCACGGAGAAACTGTGGACCGAGCGACCGCAGTTCGAGTTCGACATCGCCGAACGCACGCACGAGGTCGCCGAGTTCGTGTCGGCACGCATACGACCGCGCGCGGGGATGACGCGGTGGCCGCGCGAACCTGACCGTTCGCCGTTCACACCGCCGCCGGAGTTCACACCGCCTCCCGACGGTCACTACGACGTGGTGAGCTGCATCTTCCGGCTCGAGAACTTGCCACGCGTCGAACGCGAAGCGCTGCTCAAAGAGATGGCGCGATGGTTGCGCCCGGACGGCCGCATCCTGCTCGGCTTCGTGAGCAAGCGCTCGTTCCACGACTGGACCGAGTGGCTGCGCCGGCGTCGCGGCGGACCGCGCGGCGTCGAGTACGTGCTCGCCCCGGATCCGAACATCGGCCCGTTCGAATCGCTCGACATCGCATCCGTCGAGCAGATGTGTCGCAACGCAGGCCTGAAGATCACCGCCCGCTACGGTTGCCAAGCCGTGCCGCCCCCCGAAGAGATCGAGTTCCGCAGCCGCAACTTCTCAAAACGCAGCCGCCAGCTAGCGCGCACGATCGGCTGGTGCCTAGACAAGCTCGAAAAACTGCCCGGCCTGCGCACGCACCGCGGCCGATTCCAGTTCGTGACTCTGACGCACCCGCAGTAGCCACGCCCGTCGCCGGCATATTTCAAGTAACGACGACCACCACCCGCGAACGGCCCCCGCCCCCTTCCAATAAAACGTCGGCACATCGCCGGCCCCGCCCCCGGCCACCGCGGTGGCCGCGCGGGCGGGGGCCCCCCCCCCCCACACCACCCCCCCACCCCCCC
>JANOFY010000282.1:0-12660 GCA_031413895.1 Planctomycetota bacterium
GCCACGATGATGTGGGCTGCTCGAGCGTGACGTCGCTCTCGAGCGGTCACGGTCCGCTCACACGTCGCGCTCGTTGTCTGGGGACTCAGCGAGCGCTGTCGTTACTCCCGCGCTCGACCACGTGCGCTCCATCTTCCGACAGCGCGAAACCCGACCCGACCCGAGGCTTCTCGAGATCGATCGTCGCGTGCGCCTCGATCAGCTCGTGGAAGAGCGCCGAGCAGCCGCGGCCGCCGATGTCGTTCAGCGCGATAGAGGAAGTCAGAGCGCGACACCACAGTTTCCCGCGCAGTTCCAGAAGTACTCCGCCGACGGCAAAGCGGTCGAACGCGGAGAGCCGGTCTAGGGCCAGCGCGTCGCGCCGCGATGATCGCGCCATCGGGAGGGCGCTCGTGGCGGTTGCGCACGCGCTGACTTTCGCGCCGCTCGACGATCGCAGAGGCTCTCCCCGGGCACAGCGCCGCCGAGCGGACGAGGTCTCTCGCGTCCGTCGATTTCGCTGCTTCGGCACGAACTCACGATCGCTGGTCGAGCGGGGTCGTGGAGATCTGGTAGCCAGCAGTCACGCTAACCCGACTCGACACCGACGAGCCCGGGGCGGCACCGTCGGTGCGGGAGAAGCGCGCTACGTCGCCCGAACACTTGCGCGGCCCCACCGCGCGGTCGATGCTCCCCATTCGTGGCGTCCCCCCCGCGCCTGAATCTCTTCGACGCGACCATGCTCGTCATGGGCGGCATCATCGGCGTCGGGATCTTCTTCAATCCGCGCGCGGTCGCGGAGGCGGTGCCCGATCCGGCGTGGTTCCTCGCGCTGTGGGGTGTCGGCGGACTGATCGCGATCAACGGTGCGCTCACGTTCGCGGAGCTCGGCGCGTCGCTCCCCCACGCCGGCGGTTGGTACGTGTTCTTGCGCGAGGCCTTCGGCCCGTTCCTCGCGTTCTTGTTCGCGTGGGTCGTGCTGTTCGTGATCTCGACCGGCGCGTGCGCGGTGATGATGTCGATCGCGACCGCCAACTTGCACGGGATCGTGCCGGGCATCGGGCCGCCGGGCAGCACGAGCGCGACCGTCGCCGGGGCGGCGATCCTGATCGCAATCACCGGGATCTCCATGCTCGGCGTAAAGGCGGGCGCGACGTTCCAGAACGCGTGCATGCTGATCAAGCTCGCTGCGATCGCCGCGATCGTCGCCGCCGCGTGGCTCGTCTTCGATCCGCCCGTCGCCGCGGGGATCGCGAACGCCGCGCCGATCGCGCACGCCGCACCTGCGTTCGACCCGTGGCGCGGCGCCGCGCGCGCGATGCTGCCGGTGCTCTTCGCGTTCGGTGGTTGGCAGCTCGTGTTCTACATCGCGCCGCAGGTGCGGGATCCCGAGCGCACGCTGCCGCGCGCGATCCTGCTCGGCATCCTCGGCGTCGTGGTCGTGTACTTCGCGATCAACACGGCGTACCTGCGCGTGCTCGGCATCGAGGGCCTCGTCGGAAACCCGCAGTTCGCGAGCGAGGTCGCGCGCCGAACGCTCGGGCCTTCCGGTGGAACGATCTTGCGCGCGGCGATGGGCATTTCGGCGCTGGGCGTCTGCGCGGTGACGATCATCGCGTCACCGTGGCTTTACGTCGCGATGGCGCGCGAAGGTCTCTTCTTCCGCAAGTTCGAGGAGCTGAACCCGCGCACCGGAGCGCCGACGCTCGCGCTCGTCGTCCAGCTGGCGCTGTGCCTGGCGTATTGGCTCTGGGGACGAGCCGAAGTGCTCGTGAACTCGGTGGTATTCGCCGAGTGGATCTTCCACGCGCTCGCGGCGTTGGCGCTGCTCCGATTGCGGCGGACGCGCCCGGATCTTCCCCGACCGTTCGTCAGCCCGCTCTACCCGCTCGCACCGGTTCTCTACCTGCTGCTCGCGTGCGGCATCGTGTTCGGCAACTTGGTGCAGACGAATCCGCGCGACATCGGCATCGGGCTCGGGCTGCTTGCGATCGGCGCGGTGGTGTACAAGCCGTGGCGAATGATTGCTACTTCGAGCGCGTCGGGCGGAAGTCTTCCTTCTTGAGGCCGTACCGCTTCAGCTTGTCGAACAGCGAGCGCGTCTCGATCCCGGCACGACGTGCGGTCTCGTCGATGCGGCCCCCGGTCTGGCGCAAGAGGCCCGACAGGTAGTTCGACTCGAACTCGTCGAGAATCACTTGGCGCGCCTCACGCAGCGGTTTCGCGAGGACCGCGGCGGGGAGCATCGAGACGCTCGTGTGCGTCTCCGCCGGCAGGATCGAGCGCGCCGCCGAACCTGGACGGAGCTTGCGAATCGCTTCGGGTAGGTCCGAGAGCGTGATCTCCTCGCCGCTCGCGAGCAGCATCGCGCGCTCGATGATGTTGACGAGCTCGCGCACGTTGCCGGGCCAGTCGTAGCGGCTCAGCGCCTCGAGCGCCTCGGGCGTCACGCCGGTCACGTTGCGCCGAATGTGGCCGCGGAAGTACTCGAGGTAGCTGTCGACGAGCACCGCGATGTCTTCGATGCGCTCGCGCAGGGGCGGGATCGAGAGCGACACGACGCTCAGCCGGTAGTACAGGTCGGCGCGGAAACGTTTCGCCTCGACTTCTTCGCTGATCGCGCGGTTCGTGGCGGCCATGATCCGCACGTCGATCCCGAACGCGCTCTCGCTGCCGAGGCGCTGGATCTCGCGCCGCTGCAGCACGTGGAGCAGCTTCACCTGCAGGTGGTTCGGCAGCTCGCCGATCTCGTCCAGGAACACGACGCCCTTGTGCGCCAGCTCGAAGCAGCCGCGCCGCGAGCGGGTCGCGCCCGTGAACGCGCCCTCCTCGTGGCCGAAGAGCTCGCTCTCGAGCAGCGTCTCGGTCAGCGCGCCGCAGTTGACCGCGATGAACGGCCCCGAGGCGCGCGGGCTCTCGGCGTGGATCGCGCGCGCGAGGTGCTCCTTGCCGACGCCCGTCTCGCCCAGGATCAGGAGCGACGTGTCCGACGCGACCACGCGGTTGACAAGGCTCATGAACGCCTGCATCGCGGGGCTCGAGGTGATGAAGTCCGAGAGCCGCGGGTCGGCCATCGCGCGCCGCGCGACGAGGGTACTGGTGCTCTCGCTCCGGCGGCGGACGAGGATCGCGCGCAGCACATCCCGGAGCGCCAAGCTCGACAGGTTCGCGTCGAGCACCGCGTGACAGCCGGCGGCGATCAGGCGCGCGCGATCCTCCGGGTCGCCGCCGGCGTCGAGCACCACGACCTCGGGCGCGTCGGGCAGACCGCAAAAGGTTTGAATGCTCTCCGTGACCGGCTCGGGGATCAGACCGCGCGAGACGACGAGCATGTCGCTCGGCGCGCGCGCGAGCTCCGCCCACACGCGGTCTTGGTTTTCCACATTCTCCACAAGCATGTCGGCTTGAGAGATCGTGCGGCGCAATCGTGTGCGCAGTCGTGAGTCGTCGATCGCGAGCAGGACGCGGGCGAGCATGATCTTGGCCTTTGGATATCGGAGGTAGAGCCGCCGATGAATCTCGCAATCGGAGGCAAGAGCTCCGGCGCGATAGGATGCCACGACTCCGATCGGAGTCCACGCCGAAGAGCGCGAAGCGCCTGCCCAAACCACAAGTCCTTGTGGAGGGCACGCTTGAACAGCCCATATCTCGGTGGGCCGCCGCCGGTATGCACGTTGCTCAGCCGAGCGCGCGAACATTCGCGCGACTCGAGACTCGATGGACACCCGCTCGGCCTCACGCTCCGTCACCCGCAACGCACCGAAGGCCGTTGCCCACCGAGTCTCCGCAGCTCACCCACAGGTTCTCCACACGAAGTCGACAGCCAACCCCGCCGTGCGGGACTTTTCGCGACGCGAGTCCGCGACATGCCCGCACGACTTCGAGCGATCGAGACGCACGCGCGATTCCTTCGACTTCCCACCTTCCTCGCCGGGCTTTCGTGTTGTAGAAACCCCGCACTTCCACGCCATGCGCACGCCGATCGCACCACGCCTCGACTCGCACCCTTCCGATTCCGATGGCGGCGTGACGGCGACTTCTGAGGACCCGTTCCCAGAACGTCGGCACTCGCTCGAGCCGAGCGCGCTCAGCGAGTCGAGCCGACGAGCGAGCGATCTCTCCGCAACGAACGGCTCCGATCGATGCGCATCCGTGCGCGTCTCCCAGCCGCTGCACCGGGCCCGCAACGCGCTGACTGCGCGCCTTGCGCGTGACCCGGTGCCTCCAGGTTCGCACCAGCTCTGGCTCGAGCCCGACCCTGCACCGCTTCCGCGCACCCCCACCGGGAGCGGCTCTTCCTTCCATTGGTCGACTTCTGGTCGCGCGCGGCAGAGGACGCTGCACGCCGGCCGTCAAGGATAAGGACTCCATGCAAGAAGCTGTCTCGCTCGTCGAACCGGCGGCCGTCCGCCGCGGCCGCGGGTACTACTACCCCGAAGCCACCGACGAGCAGTGGAACGATTGGAAGTGGCAGTTCCGCAATCGGGTGACGACGCTCGAGGAGCTGTCGAAGCTCCTGCCCGTTCCCGCCGCGGAATGGGACATGCGCCGCGAAGTCCTGCGCGACTTCCGGATGGGCATCACTCCCTATTACCTGTCGCTCGTGAACGCCGACGACAAGGACGATCCGATCCTGCGTCAGGTCGCGCCGATCGTCGAGGAGTACGTGTACCGCGACGTCGGCGAGGAAGATCCGCTCGGCGAGGAGAAGTTCTCTCCCGTCCCCGGCATCACGCACCGCTATCCCGACCGCGTGCTGATGGTGATCTCGAACTCGTGCGCGATCTACTGCCGCTACTGCACGCGCAAGCGGATCATGTACGAGGACGCGGTGCCCGACATCGAGATCGACACCATGGTGGACTACATCGCGCGCACGCCAGCGGTGCGCGACGTCATCGTCTCCGGCGGTGATCCGCTGACCTACGGGACGAAAAAGCTCGAGAGCATCCTGTCGAAGCTGCGCGCGATCCCGCACCTCGAGATCATCCGCATCGGAACACGTGTGCCTGTGTCGCTGCCGCAGCGCATGTTCGGCCAAGAGGGCGACGAGCTGATCGCGATGCTCGAGAAGTACCACCCGCTGTGGATCAACGTGCACTTCAACCACCCGGCCGAGCTCACGCCCGACGCGGCGCGCGCGTGCGACCGACTCTCGCGCGCGGGGATTCCGCTCAACAACCAAGCGGTGCTGCTCAAAGGCGTCAACGACGACGTCGCGACGATCAAGAGCCTGTGCACGGGCTTGATGAAGATGCGCGTGCGCCCGTATTACCTGTACCAGTGCGATCAGATCCGCGGCGGCGAACACTTCCGCACGCCGATCTCGAAGGGCATCGAGATCATCGACGGCATGCGCGGTCACACGAGCGGCCTCGCGATCCCGACGTTCGTCATCGATGCTCCTGGTGGCGGCGGCAAGATCCCGGTCGGACCGCAGTATCTGCTGCACCACGACCCCAAGAAGAAGCGCGCGATCCTGCGCAACTTCCAAGGGAAGATCTTCGAGTACCACGAGCCCGCAGGCCGCGCGGGACTCCTCCCCGGTCGAGGGAAGCAGCCGCGCGATGGCGAGATGAAAGTTCCGCCGCCGCCGGCGGAGCCCTCGAACGACAACGCACACACTCGTTCGAACGGCAATGGGCACTCGAACGGCGCCTCCAACGGCAATGGCCACGCATCCCCGAATAGCCACGGCAACGGGAACGGAGCCGCGCGCGTGGATTCGGAAGGCAAGCCGGCCGTCGGCAAGAGCGGCTGGGTCCACCGCGGCCATTCGCGTGAAGCTCGACTGAAGCGAGCCAATCCGAGTTGACGCACGGCGGCGCGGCGCACTCTCGCCGCGCCGCTGCGCTCCAACCTCGCCGCACCCTGCTCCGCATCCCGCCCGATGGACATCGGCATCGCTTTCGATCTCAAACCGGATCACCGTGCGCACGGTGACGGTCCGGACGATCGCTTCGAGGAGTTCGACTCGGAGGACACCGTTCTCGCGATCGCGCGTGTCCTCGAGTCGCAGGGACATCGAGCGCGCTCGCTCGGCAGCGGACGGCTGTTCCTCGAACGCGTTCTCACGGCGCCGCCCGATCTCGTCTTCAACTTCGCCGAGGGATTCGGCACGCGCTCGCGCGAAGCGCAGGTGCCCGCCGTGTGCGAGATGCTCGGCCTGCCGATCACGCACAGCGATCCCTTGACGCTGTCCGTGACGCTCGACAAAGCGATGGCGAAGCGCCTCGTCGCGTCGCACGGGATTCCGACGCCGCGCTTCGTGGTCGTCGACGAGCCGGCGCAAGCCGAGGACCTCCCGCTCGAGCTGCCGCTGATCGCGAAGCCGCTCTTCGAGGGTTCGAGCATGGGCATTCGCAAGCGCTCGCGCGCGACGAGCATTCCGGCGTTGCGGGCGGAGGTGGAGCGTTTGATCCGCGACTACAAACAGCCCGTGCTCGTCGAGGAGTTCTGCGCGGGCGCCGAGCTCACCGTCGGCGTGCTCGGCAGCGGGAGCGGCGCGCGCGTGATCGCCGCGATGGAGATCGCGCCGAAGATCGACCGCGTCACGGAGTTCGTCTACTCGCTCGAGGTCAAGCGCAACTGGGAGGCGGAAGTCGAGTACCACGTCCCGCCTCGACTCGCCCCGAGCGTCGTGCGCGAGGCCGAAGAGGTCGCGCTCGCGGCCCATCGCGCGCTTGGATGTCGCGACATATCGCGCGTCGATGTGCGACTCGACGCACAGGGCCGCCCGCGATTCCTCGAAGCCAACCCGCTGCCGGGCCTCAACCCGGTCACGGGCGATCTCGTGATCCTGTCGGAACGCAGCGGTCTCCCGTACGCCGAGCTGATCGCGTGCATCGTCGCGGAAGCGCGGGCGCGCTACGGCATCTGAATCGGCGCGCCTGAGCCTGCCGTCCCCACCGGTGCGTATACTGCGCGAGCCCACACATGAAGCCCTCGACCTCCGCGACCGGTGAAGTCCGCTTGCGACCGCTGCGCCGCAGCGATCGCGCGCCGCTCGAAGCGATCTTGCGCGCGACGGGCGTCTTCAACCCGGCCGAGATCGACATCGCGCTCGAGTTGATCGATGCGCCGGAGTCCGCGGGGTACCGATTCATCGTCGCGGAGCTCGAGGAGCGCGGCGCCCCGAGATCCCCGGACGCCCCGATCCAGCGGGCGGTCGGCTACTCCTGCTTCGGGGCGACACCGCTGACCGCCGGCGTGTACGACTTGTACTGGATCGCAGTCGATCCAGCGCTCCACGGCGCGGGCATCGGTCGCCAGTTGATGGACGCGACCGAGGCCGCGATTCGGACGGACGGCGGCCGGATGGTGATGATCGAAACCGCCTCGAAGCCTGCGTACGACAAGACGCGCGCGTTCTACCTGGCGTACGGTTGCCGCGAGGTCGCGCGCGTGCCCGACTTCTACGACGTCGGCGACGACAAGGTGATGTACGCGCGCGTGCTGCGCTGATCGTGAATCCGACGACGCACACTTCCGGCGAGATCGCGATCGAGGGCCTCGACAGCGCGCGCTTCGATTGCGTCTACCCTTCGTGCGGCGGAATCTGCTGCATGAACGGCCGGCCGCCGATCGAAGCGGGCGAAGCCGAGCGCATCGACGAGAACCTGGCGAAGATCCTGCCGCACCTTCGGCCGGAGGCTCGCGCGCGCGTCGAGAAGAAGGGTTACCTCACGAACCGCATCAAGGAGGGGCTGCGTTCGCTCGCGGTCGTCGGCGGTTGGTGCGTGTTCCACAACGAGGGCTGCGCGCTGCACAAGGTCGGCGCGCAAGAAGGTAACCGGTGGAAGTACAAACCCTGGCGCTGCATCGCTTTTCCGCTGGAGCGCACGGCCGATGGAAAGTGGCACGTGCGTCAGTGGGGTCACCAACGCGAGGCCTGGGATCTCTTCTGTCTGAACCCCGACGAATCGCCGAAGACCGCGCGCGAGACGCTGCGCGACGAAGTGCAGTTCGTGCGCGACTTGGACAGCGGCAAAGAGTCCTGGCGACGGATCGACGAGAGCCGGCCCCGTGAATGAACCTGGCCGGTTCTCGCGCACGCCCCGTGGATGTCGCGATCATCGGCGCGGGTCCCGGAGGCGCGATCGCAGCCGAGTCTCTCGCGCGCGGCGGCGCGCGCGTCGTGCTCGTCGAGAAGGAGTCGCTCCCGCGCTACAAGACCTGCGGCGGCGGAGTCGTGCGCCGCGCGCTTCGATTCCTGCCCCAGGGCTTCGAGTTGCCCGCGCAAGCGGAATGCCGGACGGTGGAACTGCGCTTCGCGTCGGGACTCTCGTTCCGCGTCGAGCGCTCCGAGCCTGTCGTCATGATGACGATGCGCTCGGAGCTCGATCACGCGCTGACGCAAGCGGCCGTGCGGGCGGGCGCGGAACTGCGTTCGCCGTGTGAACTCATCGGCCTCGCGCAAGATGCGAGCGGCGTCGACTTGACCACGTCGACGGGTCGCTTGCGCGCCCGGATGGTCATCGCCGCGGATGGTGCGCTCAGCCGAACGGCGCGACTCGCGGGTTGGAGCGAACCCGTCGACGCGGTCGCGGCCATCGAAGCCGAGCTCACGCTCGCCGTGGATGCGCTCGCTCCGTTTCGCGGAGTCGCGAGATTCGATCTCGGAACCCCCGCAGCCGGCTACGGATGGGCGTTCCCCAAGCGCGGGCAGCTCTCCGCGGGCGTGCTCTCGATGCGCCGAAAGACCGGCGGATTGCGCGCTGCGCTACACGGTTACCTGAGCACGATCGCTCCACAGGGGGTCGTCTCGAGCGCACAGCACGGCTTCGTGATCCCGATCGCGCCGCGGCGCACGGGTTTCACGCGCGGCCGCGTGCTCCTCGTCGGCGACGCCGCCGGCCTCGCCGACCCCGTCACGGGTGAGGGCATTTCGCTGGCGATGCACAGCGGCCGCATCGCCGCGGAGTCGCTGCTCGAGGCGCGGCTCGACGCGCGCACGTCCTGCGCCGCCTACGAAGCGCGGCTCGAGCGCGAGATCCTGCGCGATCTGCGCGTCGCACGTGTGCTCGCGAAGCTGCTCTACCATCGGCCGCGGATCGCGCAGCATCTCTTCGAACGCAGCGGCCGCGCGCTGTGTGGAGCGATGACGGACGTCGTGTGCGGCGCTCGGACGTACCGCGAGCTCGCGTTTTCTCCGCGCAGCTACTTCAGGTTGCTGCACGCACGCGCGGGCGCACGATCCTGAGACGCGCGCTCGTGAACACGCCCGCTACTTCTCGTCGTCCGAACGATCGCGCTTGGCCGGTTGGATGTCCCAGTACTGGTTCCACGCCATGCGATCGAGTCGCTTCATCTCCGGCGGATGCGCGGGCAGCTTGTAGTTCTTCTGGTCGCGCCACCACTGGGTCCACATCCGCGGATCTTTCCCGTTGTCTTCCCCGGTGAGGCGCACGAGCGCGAGCCGGACGTCGTCCATGTGTCGATCGGCTTGATTGACTCCGACTTTGCTCAAGAGCTCGAAGATCGCGGCGACCGCTTTCTCGGACCGAATGTTCCCCAGACTCAGGATGCGCGCGCGCACGGCGGGGTACGTGCGCTGGCTGAACGGATCGTCGACGAGAATATCGATCGAGCTCGGACTGCCGTGGCGACCGATCGCCCGCAGCGTGGCCGGGTAGAGCTCCTCGTCCTTTTGAAGTGCATCACGCGATACCTTCACGAACGAGTGCAGCGCCTCCAGCGCGTGCGGATGACGCATGCGGCCGAGCGCTTCGACCGCAGCGCGCTTCACCGTCGCGTCGTCGTCCTTCAAGCCGCGCGCGATGCCGTCGACGACCTGGCCGTCGAGAACGCCCATCCCGGAACGGATCGCGCGGATGCGGTCCTCGGCCTTGCCGGACTTGAAGGCGGTCTCGAGCTCGGTGACGGCGGCCTCGACGCGCTTCGTATCCGCGGGAGCAGGGCCTTGGAGGGTCGCCGGCAACACGAGCCACAGCGCGAGAATGAGGTTCGACATCGCCATCGACTCCTGGAGAGTGTGGGTTGGATCATCAGCCGACCGGAATCCTACTCCAAGGCCCGCGTCACGGCCCGATCGTGAATTGCACCGCGTCGGTCAACCCGATCGGATGAATCGGCGCGTGCAGATCGCGTGACCAGAACTGAGCGCACACCGTCGCACCGGAGACGAGTCGCGGGTCGATGCCCGACGCGATCCACGCACCCATGTCGAACGCATAGCTCCCCGAGCAATCGAGCGGCGGCAGGTTCCCGCCCGACATCTGTCCCGGTGCGCGGACGACCGGTGGGCCTACGCACAGCGTTCCACCTTGGAACGGAGTGTCGGCCGCCCCCGCCCCGTACACCAGCCGTCCGAGCTGATTGTTCAGCACCAAGTTCGCGGCGAGCGTGAATCGGCCCCCTCCACCGCTCGCGCTCGGAACGCCGTTGAAGGAGATCGCGGGCAAGCAGCCCTGTGAGTTCACCTTCGCGCTGCAGTACACCGCCGCCGCTCCGCTCTGGCTGCACACGCCGCGCGGGCTCGCGAGCGCCGCTTGCAGCGCGGCGTGCTCGATCGCGGTGCCCTGATTGCCGCTCGTCTGTGCGACATCGCAGCCGCTGTGCGTGTGGATGCCGATCGTCACGCCTTGCTGATCCCAGTGAACCGCCGATCCCGATTCTCCGGACGTCGTGTCGACGAGGTACTCGAGCGAGCTTCCAAGCGCCGCGAAAAACGGCCCGCGGTGCGTTTGCTGCGCGAAGTTCGCGCTCGGCGGCGTGAGGTCCGAGCCGAAGCCCGTGACCCGGATCGTAACCGCCGGATCGACAGGCGGCGCGCTCGCGGCGAGCGGTCGCGCGAGATGTTGCCGCTCGAACGGCGTGAGGCCCGTGTTCGGGTTCGCGTAGCAGCCGAAGTAGCACCAGTCGGCTCCCGCTCCGTTGTCCTCGAACTGGAGCGACGTCGCGTCGATCGCGTACTGGTCTTCGGGCGGCGGGTGGGAGAGCCTGCCTGCCCCGCCCGACAGCGGGACGTTGAACTCCGCGACCGAGGCCTCTGCCGCGCAGTGTCCGGCCGAGAGCAAGCAGTGGTTGCAGTCGTCGATCAGGAACGCGGTGCAGAGCGCCGGCAAGATGCGCGCGCTCGAGCGATCGTTCGAGAGCACGCGATCATCGCTCTTACCGCACACGGCGACCAGGTTGGACGGCCGCACGCCAGCAAGGACTCCGTCGAGCACGATGCGCACCGCGCTGCCGCCCGGCTCGCCGACGACCTCGATCAAGACCGCGTCGCCGTTGAAGTACGCGGATTGATTGCGCCACTCGCGACACGTCCTCTGCGAGAGCTCTTGCACGCCGCCATCGCGGGCCGACACGAGGCGCAGCGTCGCATCGCCGAGGTCGATCGAACGGAACGACAAGCGCAGCCAGAGCGCGCCGTGGATCTCGACGAGGTGCGAGATCACGATCGCGGGTGCATCCGGTGCACACGCGACCCAGCCCGAATCGAATCCGCGCTCGCTGAAAGTGCTCGGCAAGTCGGCGGGCGCCGCGAGCACGAGCGCGGCCGACCGAACGAAGCGCGCGCAGCGCGAGCCGCGCGAAATGTGCGAAGGGTTCATCATCGACCCCGCCACCGACGCTGGGCGAGGATAGCGACGATCCACGCGGGCCGCGAGCGCGAATCCCCCCGCGCGACGGCAAACGTCGAGCTAGTGCCCCGCGGCTCGCTCGGCCGCCGAGCGATAGACCGCGAGCTCGACGGTCTCGAACGCGTGAATTAGGAGCGCTTGCTCGATCTCTGCGCGCATCGCCACCGCGCTCGTGAACTCATCACGCCCCACTTCGACGCGTGCGAGCGTTCCATGGTCGCGCACACGGAGTACCGACAAGCCCAGCTCGCGCAGCGTCTCCTCGCTCTGCTCGATGCGCAAGAGTCGCTCGCGTGTCACGCGCGTTCCAACAGGAAGGCGCGACGCGAGGCACGCCGACGCCGGCTTGTCCGCGACCGAGAGGCCCGCTTCGCGCGCATAGCGCCGCACGTCGTCCTTCGAGAAGAGGGCCTCGGAGAGCGGCGCCACGACGCCGAACTCGCGCGCCGCGCGCGCGCCGGGCCGGTCGTCCAGAAGATCGTCGGTGATCTCGCCGAACGCGAGCGCGCGAAAGCCCTGCGCGCGCGCCCACGGCTCCATCGCGCGGAACAGCGCCGACTTGCAGAAGTAGCAACGGTCGCCGCGATTGGACTGGTAGAGCTCGTCGTCCATTTCGTCGGTCGCGAGCTCGACGAGGCGCACGCCGATCGACTGCGCGACGAGGCGTGCCGCGTGGAGCTCGGCGCGCGGAAGCGACGGCGAATCCGCGATCAGCCCCGCCGCCTCCGCGCCCAGCTCGGTGAACGCCGCGTGCAGGAGCACGGTCGAGTCGACGCCGCCCGAGAACGCGACCGCAACACGCTCGAGCTCCCGCAGTCGCGATCCCAGGTGTGCGCGCTTCGCGTCGTAATCCATGTCTTCCATGGTCTAGACCGCGCGACCGTCGAGGTACAGCCGGATCTTCGTGACGTAGCCCTCGGCGCTCTTCTCGATCGCGGCCACCTCGGCGTCGGTCAGCGGGCGCACGATGCGCGCGGGGACACCCGCGACGAGCGACCGCGGCGGAACCTCGAACTTCTCTTTCACCACCGCGCCCGCGGCGACGAGCGACTGCGCTCCGATCTTCGAGCCGCCG
>JANOFY010000283.1:0-3269 GCA_031413895.1 Planctomycetota bacterium
ACTTGGCGGAGTGGCGGATCGAAGACGCGCATGCCATTCTCGGGCGACTGATCGAGATCGAGCGCAGCGCATCGGCGCTCGAGCGCTTGTCGCTGTGCGCGGAGCTCGAAGGCGATTTCGAGCGCGCCGACCGCTGGATCACCGAGGCGGCCGAGCTCGACCCCGCGCATCCGCCGCCCACGCGTCTCGACGAGCCCGCGTTCGAACAAGTCATCGCCACGGCGATCGACACGCTGCCGCCGGAGGTCCGCCATGCGCTCGAACGCGCGGAGGTGACGGTCGAGGCCGTGCCTCAAGCGTGGATGATCGACCCCGCCGAACCC
This sequence comes from Planctomycetota bacterium, assembly GCA_031413895.1. Lineage (GTDB taxonomy): Bacteria > Planctomycetota > UBA1135 > UBA1135 > JANLUN01. Next base: position 324 of record JANOFY010000283.1, read on the forward strand.
TTCCACACGCCGCCGGACATGCTCGGGCTCTTCGTCGGCGCTTCGGATCTCGAGCGCGGCGAAAACGAATCGGGCGAGCTCCCGCCGCGCATCTTCCTCTTCCAGCGCAACCTCGAGCGCGCAGCCCGCGATCACGACGACCTCTTGGAGCAGATCCGCGTCACGCTGTTCCACGAGATCGGCCACATGCTGGGCTTCGACGAAGACGGCGTCGCCGAGCTCGGACTCGAGTAACGGCGCCTTGGCGGCGAGTAACGGCGCCTTTGCGGCGACGGCTTGCCCCGTCGGCGCCAAGTTTTTCGGACTCCGTTGAGTCCAATCCCACCCCCAGCTTTCGTAGATTGCTGGCATTCCCCGGCCTCAGAGGCCACTCCCCTAAACGCACTCACACCCGCCCCACGAGGGCACTCTTCATCCATGCTCAACAAAGAAACCAACACACTGATTGCTGCCGCGATCGCGGCGATGTTCGCCGCCGCGCCCCTCGCGGGCTGTAAGAGCTCGCATTCCGACGATCACGGCTCGGCCACCGCCAGCATGGGCAAGCATGCCTGCAAGGCCATGAACGCTTGCAAGGGCATGGGCGGTTGCAAGTCGGGCGACAACGGCTGCGCCGGCAAGAACTCCTGCAAGGGTCACGGCGGCTGCGCCACCGCGGACAAGCATGCTTGCAAGGGCATGAACTCGTGCAAGGGCATGGGCGGCTGCAAGTCGGGCGACAACGGCTGCGCCGGCAAGAACTCGTGCAAGGCTCACGGCGGCTGCGCCGTCCCGGTCAAGCACTAGGATCTGCGTTCCCGTCGGCGGAGGAGCCCGCGAGCGCGATGGCGCCGGGACTCCTCCGCTGTACATCCGCCACGAGTTCGGCACACGCTTCGGACAAGATCTTCGGACATGGAGCAGCGATCCAAGCCCCCGCGCTTCGACCTACCCGACCTCGGCATCGGAGTCGGACTGCGCACGGTGCACTTCGCGCACATCCTGGAGTCGCATCCGCCGGTCGACTGGTTCGAGATCATCTCGGAAAACTTCATGGACACCGGCGGACGGCCGCTCTTCGTCCTCGATCAGATCGCCGAGCGCTACCCGATCGTGATGCACGGCGTGTCGCTCTCGATCGGGAGCACGGACCCGCTCGACCGCGCGTACCTCGACAAGCTCACGCGGCTCGCGCAGCGCGTGCGCGCACACTGGATCTCCGATCACCTGTGCTTCACCGGCGTCGCCGGCCGCAATCTGCACGATCTCTTGCCGTTGCCGTACGACGACGAGTGCCTCGCGCACGTCGTGCAACGCGTGAAGGAAGTGCAGGAGCGGCTCGAACGCCCGCTCGTGATCGAAAACCCGTCGTCGTACGTCGAGTTCCGTCGCTCGCACATGCCGGAGTGGGAGTTCTTGGCGCGGCTTGCGGAAGAAGCAGACTGCGGACTCTTGCTCGACGTGAACAACGTCTACGTCAGCTCCGTGAATCACGACTTCGATCCGAATGAATACATCGACAGGGTCCCGCCCGAGCGCGTCGTGCAGTACCACCTCGCCGGTCACACGAACCACGGCACGCACATCATCGACACGCACTCCGACTACGTGATCGATCCGGTGTGGAAGCTCTACGAGCGCGCTGTAGCGCGCACGGGCGCGCGCTCGACGTTGCTCGAGTGGGACGACTCGATACCCGCGTTCGAGGTCGTCCACGCCGAGGCGCTCAAGGCGCAGCGCTACCGCGCCACCACTGCGAACACGATGGATGCCGACACGAGCACGCTGACGCGCGCACGCTGAGATGCAGAGCTCGCTCGACAACCTCGAACGCTGGCTGCAAGACGCGATCGTGCGGCCGCTCGAGCGCGGTGCCACGCCCGCTGGCGCGGACTCCGCCGACGTCGCACGTCCCGCCGACGCAGAATCCGTCGACGCCGCACCGCCCACCGGCGCAGAGTCCGCCGGCGCTGCACGTCCCGTCGACGCCGCGCGTCCCACCGGCGCTGCACGCCCCACCGACGCCGCACGTCCCACCGGCGCTGCACGGTCCGTCGACGCCGCGTCGAACATCCTCCCTTCGCGGCACCTCGCGCCGCGCGAGCGGATCGCGATCTACAGCGGGATGTACGTCTCACGACTGCACGAGTGCCTGGAGGTCGACTTCCCCGCACTCGCTCGTTTCCTCGGCCCCGAACCGTTCGGACGCCTCGTGCGCGCGTACCTGCGCAAGTTTCCTTCGCGGCATTACTCGCTCAACGTGCTCGGCCGCCACATGACCGAGTTCCTCGAGGGCGACGTGAAGTTCCCCCGCCGCGCCCTCCTCGCCGACATCGCGCGGCTCGAGCTCGCGATGAGCGAGGTGTTCGACGAAGAGGGATCGGAGACGCTGTCGCCCGCGGATCTGGCGACGCTGAATCCCGCGGAGTGGGCCGGCATGCGCGTGAAGCTCGTGCCCGCGCTGCGACTCCACGCGTTCGCGCACCGCACGAACGCGATCGTGACCGCGCTCCGGCAAGAACAGAGCCTGCCCGATCTCCGTCGCAGGCCTACGTGGGTCGTCGTCTATCGCAAAGACTGGGTCGTGTGGCGGATGGACCTCTCGCGATCGATGTTCGAGATCTTGTCGGTGTTGAAGCAGGGCGAGCCGCTGAGCCACGCACTCGCCGTGGGCGCGTCGCACTTCGAGGGCTCGATCGAAGAGCTGCAAGCGTCGGTTGCGCGCTGGTTCTCGGAGTGGACCGCCGAAGGCTTCTACGCAGCGATCGAACGCGCGCAGTAGCCGCGCGCGAAGTAGCCGCGCGCGAAGTAGCCGCGCGCGAAGTAACCACGCGCGAAGTAACCGCGCACGAGGTAACCGCGCGCGAAGTGAGCACGCGCGAAGTGAGCACGCGCGACGTAACCACGCGCGGTCGCGACCGTCGATAGGTCGCGACGCGCGGCGAAAGTACGGTGCCTGGCTCGCTT
>JANOFY010000284.1:0-4465 GCA_031413895.1 Planctomycetota bacterium
GCGAGCGCGGCGCGAGCCACGGAACATTCCATGAGCTTTGTTTCGTCACGTGGCTGTCGGCTTCGCTGTCGCGACGTGGTGCTCCCTTGTGCCGAGCTCGCGCGACGCTAGACTGTCGCGCCCCCAAAACGGGCCGAATCAGCACTCTATGCGCGAAACACTCCAGGCGCTTCTGACCCTGCAAGAGATTGATCGCGACATCTTTCGAGTGAAAGAAGAGTTGAAGCGCCTTCCGCTCGAGCTTCAAGCGAAGCGCGTGGAACTCGAGAAGCGCCTCGGTCGCATGACCGACCTCCAGGCGGAAACGAAGCGCCTGCGCGTGCGGATCAAGGAGCTCGAGGACCAGACCTCGGTTCAGCGCCAGCGCGTTCGCAAGATTGACAACGAAGCGAGCAACTCACGCGCCGATATGGCGCTCCTGGCCGCCTACCAGCACGAGATCCGCACGCTGAAACGCGAGATCAGCAGCTCCGAAGAAGACGGTTTGCAGTGTTTGGAGCGCGTCGAAGAGCTGGGCAAACAGATGGGCGTGCTCCAAACCGAACTCGATGCGGAGCGCAAACTATTCGACGAGTTCGCGAAGAACGTGGACACGGAGACCAAGGCGGCCACGCGTCGGCGCGACGAGCTGGTGACCGAGCGCGCGCGGCGCATGTCGTCGGAGATCCCTCCGGAGGCCCTGACCACGTACAACCGGCTGCTGTCGGCGAGGTCGGGCGTCGCCATGGCCGAGCTCCAGGGCCGGGTCTGCCAGGGTTGCTACATGGAGATGCCGCAGAACCTGTGCGTCCGTGTCGCGCGCGGCACCGAGCTCGTGCAGTGTCCGAGCTGTGACCGAATCCTGTACCCGGTGATATGACCCGATGAGCGCGATCCTGCGGGCGAGCGCGGTGCTCTTGTGCTTCGCGCCCCACTTCGGTGAGGAGCTGCGATTCGTCGCCGCGTCCGGGTCGAAGGTCACGCGTGAGTGGAGCCGCGAATCGCGCCGAACGCTCTCTCAGATCACGGTCTCGAGCGGTGAAGAGACGCGCAGCGCCGAGGCCCCGGCCGTCGTGGTGGTGTCCAAAGCAAGGCTCGTCGTGACCGACTCGTTTCCCGAGGTCAAGAACGAGCGTCCTGTTCGAATCGTGCGCACGTATGACGTCATCGAGAAGTCCGCCGAGGAGACGGCGACCACGCCCGACGGCGAACGCGCGAGCACGTTGAACGAGGTCTCCGATCTGGCCGGGCGCGCGCTCGTGTTCGAGTGGGACGACGAGAGCCGCGCGTACAAGTGCTCGTTCGAGGACGCGGCCGAGTCATCGACCAGCGACACGCCGCTCGAAACGCTCGTCGCCGACATGGACCTCCAGGGTTTTCTCCCGTCGAAGCCCGTATCGGTCGGCGACGAGTGGCCTGTGCCGTTCGAAGCGATCCGGTACGGATTCCTCCGCCCGGGCGGGCGGCTCGAATTCCGAGACGACGAGGGGCGTCGCCATTCGGGCAAGGAGCGAGCGCTGTCCGACGCCGCATGGAAGGGTCTAGAAGGGGAGTGCACGGCGAGCCTGAAAGCGTTCCGAGACGAAGACGACACGCGCCTGTGCGTGATCCATCTCGAAGGCGCGTTCTCGACGAGCGCGGAACTCGAGTCCGACGACGGTTCAGCGACGGCGGGGATGAAGCACTCCGAGAAGTTCGAGGGCGAGCTCTTGTGGGACGTGCGCGCCCAGCGCGCTCATTCGATGGAGATCGAGTCGAAGACCGACTTCACGCTGCTCGAGTCACGGCAAGGCCAGCAACCGGACGGGACTTCGGTTCGCCTGAGCCGCACGCTCGAATTCACCGAAGAGTCGACCTGCACCTACGAGATCCGTCCGAAGTAACTTCGGCGGTCGAGGCCGTCGCCGCACGCTGTGGCAGCGGCACGCGCGGGAGAGCCGACACGCGTTCCCGCGCTCTGGGTCAATCGACGCGCTCGGTAGCGGCGATCTCGGCGCAGTGCCAACCCTGCCGCGTTCCTCTACGAACGAGCTCCGCGCACAAGAGATCGCGGATGCGGCTCTTCGCGAAGTCGATGCTCGGTGCCAGCCGATCGCCCGGGAGCGCGTCGGCGGTCAGTCGGTGGAGCACTTGCTCGCTGTGTAGACGCTCGACGAAATCGGCGAGCCATTCGACGTACGTGGGTTCGTCGAGGATTTCGACGCGGCCGTCGATCCAAGCCTGCGCGAGCTGGGTGCGACGCAGCACCATCAGGTTGTGAACCTTGACGCCGTCGACGCCGCACTCGGCGAGCACGTCGGCGGTCGCGCGCGCGCCCGCGCGGCCATCGCCGGGGAGTCCCAGGATCGCGTGTCCGATCACCGTCAGCCCGGCCTGCGACGAGCGCCGCACCGCATCGCGGAAATCGTCGACGGAGTGCAGGCGATGAGCCGCTTCGCGCACACGATCGTCCGCCGTCTCGAGACCGAGCTCGACCCATACGCTCACGCGCTTCGCGAGTGCCGCCAGCACGTCGAGCGACTCATCCGGAAGCGTGTCGGGGCGCGTCGCGATGCTGACCGCGACCACGTCGGCCCCGATGTGCGGTTCGACGACGGCCAGAACCTCGCGCAGTCGTTCGAGCGAGACATAGGTATTGGAGTAGGACTGGAAGTACGCGATCACGCCGCACTTCTCATCGCGTCGCCGCACGCGTTCGATGCCTGCGCGCAATTGCTCGGCGAGCTGCGTCCCGCTCGCAAGGGCGCCGGTTCCGGAGCCCTCGACGTCGCAGTACGTGCAGCCGCCGAAGCCCTTGCTTCCATCGCGATTGGGGCACGTCGAGCCGGCGTCGAGCGCCACGCGGTACGCGTCCCTGCCGAACGTGCGGAAGATCCACGGGCGGAACATGCGGAAGGGCAACTCGGTAGGCACGGCCGAGATTGTAGCGGCGCGTCTGCTAACCTCTCGCGCGACTAGCGGAAGAGCGCGCGTCCCCAGTGGAGATCCAGCCCATCGTCGTCGGAACCGCCGGGCACATCGACCATGGCAAGTCGAGCCTGGTGAAAGCGCTGACCGGGATCGATCCCGATCGCCTCAAGGAGGAGATCGAGCGCGGCATGACGATCGACCTCGGCTTCGCGCAGTTCGCGCTGCCCGACGGCCGGACGGTCGGCATCGTCGACGTCCCCGGGCACGAACGCTTCGTGAAGAACATGGTCGCGGGCGCGACGGGCATCGACCTCGTGGTCCTCGTCGTGGCCGCCGACGACGGCGTGATGCCTCAGACCCGCGAGCATCTGGCGATCATGAGTCTGCTCGGCGTGCGCCGCGGCTTCGTCGCGCTCACGAAGATCGATGCCGTCGAAAGCGGAATGGTCGAGCTCGCGACCGAGGACATCGCGAGCGCCGTGCGCGGGACGTTCCTCGAGGGCGCGCCGATCCTGCCCGTGTCGTCGACGACGGGCGAGGGCCTCGCGGAGCTGCGCACGCTGCTCCAGCGCCTGGCGGCCGAGACTCCGCCGCGCTCCCCCGAGGGTGTGTTCCGCATGCCGATCCAGCGCGTATTCAGCGCGCCGGGCTTCGGCACGATCGTGACTGGGATTCCGGTGTCCGGCAGCGTCGGCATCGGAGAGACGCTCGAGATTCTGCCGCAGGGTCTATGCGGCAAAGTGCGTGGCCTGCAGGCCTATCACCAGTCGACCGCTCGCGCTCGCGCCGGCCATTCGACCGCGATCAATCTGGCCGATGTGGACCATCACGCGGTGACACGCGGCTGTGTGGCGGCTGCACCGGGATACTTCAAGGGCGTGCGCATGATCGGTGCAGAGATGCACGCGCTCGCCACGCTCGACCGTCCGATCGAAGACCGTTTGCCGGTCCGCTTGCACACCGGAACGGCGGAAGTGCTGGGCGAACTCGTCCTGCTCGATTGCGAATCGCTCGCGCCGGGCGCGAGCGCGCTCGTGCAAGTGCGTCTCGCCGAGCCGGTCGTGTGCGCGCCCGGCGACCGCTATGTTCTGCGGCTCGAATCGCCGGCGTACACCCTCGGCGGGGGCGTGATCCTCGAGGAGAGCAAGCACAGGCTGAAGCGCTTCAAGAGCTTCGTCGTCGAGGAGCTGACGCGCCAAGCCGCGAGCCTCTCGTCGCCGCGCGAGCTGCTCGGTGTCGTTCTCTCGCGCGCTCCGCTCCGACTGATGACGAGCGCCGAGCTCGCGATCGAGATCAAGCGACCCAAAGCGGAGACCGAGCGGCTGCTCGGCGAGTTGAAGGACGCCGAGCAGGTTGCGTCGCCCGGCGCGAGCGGGCAGTGGATGCACACGGCGCGTTTGGAGCAGGCGCTCGCCAAGGTCGAGTGCGCGCTCGCGGAGTGGTTTCGCGAGCACGCGCATCGAGAGGTCGTCGACATCCGCGACGTGCGGCGTGTGACGGCGCTCGACACGGAGTTGCTCGACGTCGTGCTCGCGGAACTCGAACGCCGCGGTCGATTGCGCCGCGAGCCTGGGGG
>JANOFY010000285.1:0-1904 GCA_031413895.1 Planctomycetota bacterium
AGGCGACTCGAAACGAACTGCAGACCGTCGACGCCGGTCCCGATCGTCGACGTACCGATCAACACGTCGGTGTCGCCAGTTCGAAACGCGTCGAGGCCGGTCTTGTCATCGCCCGAGTAGACCCCCACGGTCCATCCCGCTTTCGAGATCGCTTCGCGCAGCGGCTCGACGATGCCGTCGACGTAGTGCGTGTACACGACTGTCTTCTTGCGGATGTTCTCCACGATGGCAGGGATTCGCGCGCGGGTAAGAACGGCTTCGATGGCCTGCGGATGCGGGGTCTGTCCAAGCGCGCGAATCGTATCCGTCCGGCCTTAGGAGCCCTGCAGATCGGCGCACGCCGCGCCGGCGCGCACACGAAGTCGCCTTCGCGAGGCACCCGTCGGCGAATTCCGTGCGCGAGCTCCTTCGAGCTTCGTCGCGCTCCGCGCGAGCGACGCACCCGAGTCGATGCGCTCCGATCGGATGATGTGTCAAGACGCTCGTCGCGTCACTCGCGAGAGAGTCGGCGGCGACCGGTCAGGTCGCCTCGGGAGGCGTGACGATCCTCGCGACGGTGAAGCCGTCACCGAAGGTCTCCTTCCATCGATGCGGGAGGAGTTCGGCGACGCGCTCCTTTGGATGGTCCTGGATCCGAAGCAGGACGTCGGCGAGGTAGAGCTCGGGGTTGACGCCGTGCCGCTCGCACGTCGCGATGAGTGAGTAGAGGACCATGAAGCGTCGGCCCGCCTCCTCGTTCCCGAAGAAGAGAGAATTCTTACGAGCCAGGGCCACGATTCTGAGCGCCGCCTCAGAGGCATTGTTGTGAATCGGGATGAGCGCATCGCCGAGGAACGCCGTGAGGCGCGACCACTGGTTTTTCATGTAGCGGAGCGCTGCACCCATCGCGCTCTTCGGCTCGAAGAGCGGCGTCATCTTCTCTCGCCAGACGCGCAGCCGATCGAGCACCGGTGCGCTCCGTCTCTTGCGTAGCGCGAGATGCTTGGCGGTGCCGATGATGTTCCGGCACTTCGCGGTTCGCTCCACCATGAAGAGGTCGAGGATGATGTCGAGCCCCTCTCGCGCCTCCGGCGCGGTCGCGAGCGCATCGAAGAGATGGCGGCGCGAATGGCTCCAACACCCCGTGCGCTCGCGGCCATCGACATCCGTGACGACGTTGTAGCCCGTGTAGCCATCGATCGTGAGCGAGCCCTTCGTGCCACCGAGGACGTCCTTCGCAGTGTCGCCGCTTCGCGACGCGCTGAAGACGTAGACCGTGTGCAACTTCGACAGGAACGTCCAGACGAAGGAGCGCCCGATGCGCGTCTGCGTACGAAAGCTCGTCTCATCCGCCTGGAGGTGCGGGTCGACGCGCATCTCGGCGCGAGCTGCCTGCCAGAGCGGTGTGAGTACGTCGGCGGCGAGGAGCACGTTGTCATTCAGCGTGCTGCGCGAGATGGGGATCCCCGCGCGGCGCATCTGCTTCTCCACACGGTAGATCGGCGTCGCGTCAGCGCACTTGTCGACGCAGAGCTTCGCGAGGAACGCCGGTCCGTACTTGCACCCTTCCTGCACGCGTCGAGGCGCGGGGCCTCGCGCGTAGTGCATCTTGCACGGACAACGGCCGACCTCGACGACGTGGATGCGACGCTCGAGGCGACCAGGGACCCACTCGAACTCGACGGACCTGTCGCCGCCGCCGATCGGCTTGATCTCGTCACCGCAGTGCGCGCAGCGACGCTCCTCTTCGGGAACGGCGTGCGTCACGATCGTGGCCGGCAAGGACGCGAGAGCCTCGGCGTTCTCCTTGCGCTTCTTCGGATTCGTGTGGCCGCCGCGCGCGGGCTCGTGCCCTGTCCGCTTCTTCGCTTCCTCTTCTGGTGTCGGCATCCGCTCCGACTTTGGACCGATGATCTGCTTGTTCG
>JANOFY010000286.1:0-7755 GCA_031413895.1 Planctomycetota bacterium
GCGGCTTCGAGCGCGGTCATCTCCTGGGCGCAGGAGACGTAAATGAAGATCGTCAAGAACGCCATCAACGGCTCCCCGTACATGATCGATAGGACGCCGACCAGGAACATGAGGCCATAGCCGAAATAAATCGCGACATAGGTCGCTTGATAATGCCCCAGCCAGGGCCAAAGGCAGGCTTGCAGTATGCGGCCCGAATCGAACGGGTAGCCGACGAGCACGAGGTTGAACAGCATGCCGATCCAGCTGATCCAGAAAAAGCGGGCGAGGATGATGACGACGATGTTGTCGGTCGTGGCGGCACCGCTCCACGAGGTGAGCCCGATGGCGATCGAGTTGTCCGTGAGGCGGTACGGATACCAGAACGGATTGAAGGGCGGAATGAAATCGAAGACGAAAAAGAGAACCCCCGGGCCACGCTTCTTTCCAGTGCGCTGGACGAGGTCGTGCGCATGGGAAGAAACGTCCAGGCCTTGGTCGACATCGCACTTCCGCCGCCGCTGCGCCCACTCGACTGCGCGCTGGAGGAGATTGCACACGCCGCGCTGCAATCGATCCGACCGGATCAGCGCGCGCGCGTGCTGCTCGCGGTCGAATCCGGTCGCGCGCGCCTTTTCGTCGACGGCCCGTGCCTCTCGAGCACGCTCTCGCATCTGATCGAAGCGGGATTGTGCGAGACGAGCCACCCCGTGCTCGTGAGCGCACGCAGCTCCGGCGGCCGTTGCATGTTCAGCGTCGTCTCGGTCGCGCGCACTGCGTCGCAGACCACCACTCGTTCTTCGCCGCGTCTCGGCATCGCGCTCGCACGCCGGCAGATCCAGCGCATGGGCGGCGATCTCTCGCTCCACCACACCCTCCACGACCAAGTGATGTGGCTCGTGCAACTGCCGTGTGTCGGCGTGCAGGAGGCCGCGTGAGAGGCGCCGCACTTTCGATCCTCGTCGTCGACGACGAACGGCCGATCGCGGCATCGATCGCGGCGCTCTTGACGCGGCGTGGTCATCGCGTGTCCATCGCGGCCAGCGCGGAGGAAGCGCTCGAGTCCCCGACGCCCGACGTACTCGTCGCCGACGTCGCGCTGCGTGGTCTCTCGGGTCTCGATCTGCTCTCCGCTTTCAAGGCCCGCGGCGGCGCACCGCGCACGATCTTCCTGAGCAGCCGACCGACGGTCGACCTGTGCCGAAGCGCGCTCCTCTTGGGCGGCAGCGAGTTCCTCACGAAGCCTTTCCGGCTCGACGATCTCGTCCGTGCCATCGAAGCTGCGCCGGCCACGGCCGTGCCGACTGAACCGCGCGCGCCGTTGGCATCGGGGGCATCGGGGGCCTCGAGTGAGCGCGAACCCGCATGGATACTCGAGCGCACGTACGACTCGACTCCGCTGTGCGTCGAGCGCGCGGCGCGCGACATGACGGCTTTCGCGCTCCGCTGCGGCATCGGCCCGGCCGCGCGTGCGCGCGTGGCGAGTGCGACGAGCGAGCTCGTCGACAACGCCCGACGCCACGGTTACGTGAATGGGCCCGGCGCAATCTTCGTTCGCGCGGAGAGCGACGGCCGCGAGATCAGCGTGTGCGTGCGCGACGAAGGCCGCGGCTTCGAGCCGGCGAGTCTCGCCAGCGGCTCGCTCGAGGACGGCCTCGCACGCGCGATGGCGCTGAGCGAGGACTTCGAGATGCACAGCGCGCCCGGCGAGGGCACGTGCGTGACGCTTCACTTCACCGTGTTCCGTGTCGACTTCGACGACGACGCGTCGATCGATCTCACCGAGCTCGACTTCCTGACACCGGACCTTTCGCGCCGCGTGCTGCACGCGCTCCGCAGGCCCGACACGAAGGACCTCTTCCAGTTGTCGCCGGCGCTCGCCGTCGTGATCGGACGCCTGCTCGCGGGCCCCGATCAAAGACGCAGCGTCGAAACGGCGCTCTGGAGCTGACCCATGGCGCTCGACGACTTCGACTCGATTCCGGCGGGGCTCAGGCCTCAAGGGCCGTCAGGGTCTGACGACGAGGACCTGTTCGATTTCCCCGCCGTCGATCTCGTCGGACAAGCCGCGCCGGCACCGTTCGCGACGCCCGTGGCCGCTCCCGCGCCGGTGCGCACGCCGATCACGGCACCGCCGCAGCAAGCGTCGCCGCCGACGAACGTGGCGCGCGCAGCGCCGACAGCGAACACGCCACCGAGCGCACACGCCACACCGCCGTCACCCGCTGTCGAGACACCAGCCGACGAAACGCAGCGTGGACCACTGCCGAGCACGAAGCCGATCGCGCGCAAGCCTGCCCTGACTTCGGTCGAGCCGGAGCTGGTCGCAGCGCCCGCGGCCGAGACCACGGAATCACCCGCGAAAAAGAGCCGTTCTACGCGCTCGCTCCCGGGCTCACGCACCACATGGGTCATGCTCGGCGTGCTCGTGCTCAATGTCGTCGGCTTCGCGATCTTGTGGGCCAGCAACCGCTCGTACCGCAGCGGCCTCGAAGGTCTGCGCGACGACATGGCCGTGACGATGCACGATCTGCGGCGCAGTGCGGCGGACTCCGCGTCGTCTGCGCAAACGGTGCAGGCCTCGACGCATGTCGAGCCCGTGCCGAGCAGCTCCACGGAGCACGCGCACTCGCCGGCTTCGCCGCTCGCGCCGCACGAGGAGACGACGCTCCTGCTCGCGCGCCAAGAGATCGACGACGGCGAGCACGTGCAGGCTCGCAAGCGCTTGTATCGCTTGCTTGCGGTCGCCGATCGAATCGACGCCGAGCTGCGCAAGAACATCGAAGCGCGTGCGATGTACCTCGTCGGCGACAGTTATCGCCGTCAAGCCGACACGCGCCGGGAGAAACGACCGTGATCTCCGCGCTACTTCTCGCACTGGCGACGGCCGCCGCACCCGGCGGCTACGAGCTGCGGCTGCGCGATGCCGATGGCGAAGTCCTGTGCTCGTTGCAAGCGAAGAGCGCCAGCGTCGAAGCCATCTTGAACGACATCGCCGAGCGCACTTCACGCTCAGTCACCGGGCTCGAAGGTCATGGTGTCCTCGAATCCGTCAGCGTGCTCTTGGACGAGCGTCCGCTGAATCAAGCGATCACGACGGTCCTGGGCTGCGCCGGTCTGCGCGCCCGGATCACGTCGGACTCGATCGAAGTCTTGTCCGACCTCGGTCAGCGCGCCACCGCCGACGAGCTCGATGATCAGACGGAAGTCGCGTACCTGCGCGCGCTGAAGAGCTACCCCGACGACGCGGGCAGAGCGCGCGCGGAGTTCACGCTGGCGGAGATCCAAGAGCGCCGCGGAAACGATGCCGCCGCGCTCTCCCACTACGAGAGCGTCGCGCGCGACAACGCGGAAGATGCGCTCGCTCCTGACGCGCTCCTCGCGGCCGGAACGATTCTCGAGCGCATGGGCGATTGGCACGAAGCGACGCGTCCGTTCAGCGCGCTCGCGAACATGACCGACTTCCATCCGCATCAACCGAAGGCGCGCCTCGAGATCGCGCGCTGCATGACGTACACCGGCGATGCACGCCAGGCGCTCTTCATGCTCGAGGCGCTCGAGCAAGCGTTCCCCGCCAAGTCCTCCAAGGAACGCCAAGCGCGCCTGTACGTCCGCGCCCGCGCGCTGAACGGCACCGATCAGCACGGCGCTGCGCTGCGCGCGCTCGAGTCGGCCGAAGCGATGGGGGCCGACCCAGAGGAGAATGCGCCGGCACTCGAACTGCGCGCGGAGGCGCTCGAACACTTCCAGCGTCCGGCCGAAGCCGCGCGCGCGTGGCTCTCCTTCTCGGAGCATGCGCGCTCGAGCGACCGCCGTCGGGCACTCGTCAACGCTGCCCGGCTCGCGCTCGAGGCGCACGATTGGATCGCCGTCTTGATGATCGAGAAGCTCGCGCGCGGTTCGGACGCGGAAGCCGACATCGCGGCCAGCGCGCGCGCCGCGCGGCAAAGCCTCGGTCTCGAAGAGTCTGGTGCGGGAGGCTCGTCCCCCGAGACCGATCTCCTGCGTGCCGAGGAACTCTTCAACGAGCGTCTCTTCCGCCAAGCCGTGCAGGCCTGCGAGGCGCTGTATCGAACACGCGAGCTCTTCGACGAGCCGCTCTTCACGCGTCTCGTTCTCTTGTACGCCCGCACGCTCGACGCCGATCGCGGTGTCGACGCGGCGATCGGCGTGCTGCGTGCCGCGGTGCGCTCACTGAACGAAGTCGAGAGCCGCAAGGCCGTGTACGTCCTGGCGGGTGAGCTCTACGAGAGCCACGAGCTCTTCGACGAAGCGATCGCAGCCTACGGAGGAACTCTCTGATGATGAAATTCAGTCACGCGATCAACACGCTCGTCGCGAGCGTCCTCGTCCTCCCGGCGCTCACGTTGCAGGGAGGGCGCGAAGGCGGCCTCGAGCAAGCGTTGTCCGACACCGTGCACGCGCTCGAATACCTGACGGGCCTCGAAACGCGCGTTCAGCAAGACGCGCGCACGTCGGTGCCGCTCCTGCGCGAGGCCACCGAGGCGCCGCTGCCCGATCCGCGCGAGAGCGATGAGCGGCTCAGCGCACTTCGAAACGAAGTCGCGCGCCTCCAGATGATCCACGACGACCTCGCTGGCCGCGCCTCCGTCATGAGCAGCGGCGCGAGCGCGCTACTCGTCGACCCCGATCATGCTTCGACACCGATCACGGTCACGACCGGCCTCTCCGACGAGGTTCGCGCTTCGATCTCGGGCGCTCCCCCGCCCCGTCCGGCGCGCGCTGTAGCCGGCGAGACGATCGAAGCGCCTGGTTTCTGCGCCGATCCCGCGCGGCGCGGTCAAGCGCTCTATCACGCGAGCCGCTACGCAGAGTGCGCCCAGTTCCTCGCGACCATCGAGAACGACCTTCGTGCGACCTATTGGCTGGCGCGCGCGGAAGAGAAGCTCGGTCGCACCGAGGAAGCACTGCGCGGATACCGCCTGGTCGCGCAGTCGAAGGACGACACCGCGCTCGCCGAGCGAGCACGCGCCGACGCCGAGTTCCTCGAGTGGCAGCGCGAGTTCGCGAAAAAGCAGAGCGCCAAGTCGCCGAGTGCGGAGGGTCCGCGCTGATGTCCGAGACCGCGGTTCCCCACGACTTGTCGCAGATGGTCGGGACGCTCTCGACGATCTCCGATCACTTGGTCGCGAGCTATGCGGCGCTGTCGGAGCGCGCCGAGCACGTCGAGAACGAGCTCGTCGCCGCCAACCAAGCGCTCGAGGAGAAGGTCGCCGAGCTCGACGCATTGCGCGGACACCTGGAGGCGATCCTCTCCGCGCTTCCAACTGGAGTCGTCGTGCGTGATCGCGACGGGCGCGTCGTGCGCGCGAACCCGGCGGTCGGCACGATCCTGGGCGTCCATGAACGGGAGCTGATCGGCGTTCGCACGCACCCCCATCTGTGCGGCGCCAAGGCCGATGGATCGAGCCGCGAGATCGTCCGTTCGAATGGCACGCGCGCCGTCGTTTCCGCGCGCTGGTCGCCCGTGTACGGCGCGCGCGGCGAGTCGCTCGGTTCCGTCGAGATCCTCGACGACCGCACCGAGCTCGCGCACCTGAGCGAGCGTCTGCACAACCTCGACAAGATGGCCGCGCTCGGAAACATGGCCGGCGGCATCGCGCACGAGATCCGGAACCCGATGAACGCGATCGGGGGCTTTGCGGAGCTCTTGCGGCGCGAGTTCGAACCCAGCACGCGCCAGCATCGTTTCGCCACGCGCATCTGCGAAGGAGTCGCGGAAGCGGACGCGATCATCACGAACGTCCTCAGCTTCGCGAACCCCGAGCGTCTGTGCCTCGAAGCGGTCGATCCGACCGAGCTCATCACCGCGGCGATTCGCTCCGCCGAAGGCAGCCTGCCGGACGACGCGCAGCGTGAACGTTGGCAGATCACCCACGACGTCGACGCGCCCGTGTTCCAAGCCGATCGCATCAAAGTGCGTCAAGCGCTGCGCAACCTCGTCGCCAACGCGCTGCAAGCACAGCCTGACGGAGGGCGCGTGCACGTGCAGCTCTGCGTCGCCGACGGCGACGTCGTCGTGCGCGTCAGCGATGCGGGGCCCGGCATTCCCACGCGCCTCAGAGGCCGCGTGAGCGAGCCCTTCTTCACGACGCGAGCCGCCGGCACGGGCCTCGGTCTCGCACTCGTTCACACGATCGCCGAACTACACGGCGGTCGATTCGAAGTCAGTGAACAACCCTCTTCTTTCGGCGGGGCCGCGATGGTCCTCCGCTTTCCATTCAACCCTGGCAACCCAGCCCGTTAGGTTCCAACGATGTCCATCCAACGCATCCTGGTCGTCGACGACGACACCCTGAGCCGTGAGTTCCTGGTCGAAGCGATCACCGCGCTCGGTTATCAGCCGATCGAGGCCAAGAGTGGCGACGAAGCGCTGGAACGTACGAAGTCCGCGCAGCCCGACTTGGTGCTGACCGACCTGCGCATGCCCGGCGTCGACGGCCTGGAGCTCGTGAAGAACCTGAAGAGCCAGTACCCCGAGCTGCCGACCGTGATGATCACCGCGCAGGGCACGATCGAGTCCGCCGTGCAAGCGATGCGCAACGGAGCGGCGGATTTCCTGTTGAAACCGACGACGCCCGATGCGATCGCCGCGGTCATCGGCCGCATCGACCGCACCGCGCGCCTCGTCCGCGAGAACCAGTACCTGCGCGCCGAAATCGTCGGCACAGCGCCCCCGAGCATGGTCGCGAAGAGCCCGACGATGCTCGAGATGCTGCGCACGGCGTCGCGCATCGCGCGCTCGAAGGGCACGGTGCTGATCACCGGCGAGAGCGGCACCGGCAAGGAACGCGTCGCGCACTACATCCACCAGAACAGCCCGCGGTCCAATGGACCGTTCATCCGCGTCAACTGCGCGGCGCTCTCGGAACAGCTGCTCGAGTCGGAGCTCTTCGGCCACGAGCGCGGCGCGTTCACCGGCGCGCACAAGGCCCGCGAAGGCCGGTTCGAGCTCGCCGACACCGGCACGCTGATGCTGGACGAGATCGGCGAGATCTCGGCCAACCTGCAAGCGAAGCTCTTGCGCGTCCTCGAGGAGGAAGAGTTCGAGCGCGTCGGCGGCACGAACACGCTGAAGGTCGACGTGCGCGTGATCGCTACGACGAACCGCGACCTGGAGGCCGAGATGCGTGCCGGCCACTTCCGCGAGGACCTCTACTACCGCCTGCACGTCCTCCCGATCCACCTCTCGCCGCTGCGCGATCGTCCCGAGGACCTGACGCCGCTCGCCTACCACTTCGCCGAGTTCTATGCGAAGCAGAACGGTCTCGAGATTCCGCAGTTCACGCCGGCCGCGCTCGACGCGCTCAAGGCGTGGAACTGGCCGGGCAACGTGCGCGAACTTGAAAACGTGATTCAGCGCGCGGTCGTCATGCTGCGTCACAAGACCATCGACGTGTCCGATCTCGCGTTCGGACCGATGACGCAAGGCACGGGCATCGAGGGCAAGCTGCTGCAAGGTCCGCTGCCTACCGCTGCGCTCGGCGATTCGCTCGCCAATCGCAAGATGGAAGAGATCGAGCGCGTCGCAATCCTCGCGACGCTGCAGTCGACACGCGGCAACAAGACCGAAGCCGCACGTCGACTCGGACTCACGGCTCGCACGCTCAGCAACAAGATGAAGCTGTGGCGCGCGTCGGGGCTCGTCGCTGCTGTTGCTGGACGCCCTGAAGCTGGAGCCACCGGCAGCTGTGCCCGACGCCTATGCGGTGGTGCCTGACCTGGCATCGCTGCCGTTGGTGATGCCATTGCTGG
>JANOFY010000287.1:0-19970 GCA_031413895.1 Planctomycetota bacterium
GAAAACGAGGGCGACCTCGCCATGCTGGCCGAGTTCGTCACGCCCGAGGCAATCAACTTCATGGCCAAGGAAGGCCGCGGGCTCGTCTGCCTACCGATGGCGAGCGAGCTGTGCGATCACCTCGAACTCGAGCCTCAGGTCGCGCGCAACACGAACAAGCTGGGCACGGGCTTTACGGTCTCGATCGAAGCCGCGCACGGCATCACGACCGGCATCAGCGCCAAGGATCGCGCTCACACGATCCGCGTCGCGTGCGACGCACGGTCGCGGGCGGAGGATCTCGCTCGCCCTGGACACGTCTTTCCGTTGCGCGCGCGGGAGGGCGGCGTGCTCGTGCGCGGTGGGCAAACGGAGGGCATCGTCGATCTCGCGCGTCTCTGCGGAGCGCGACCTGCGGGCGTGATCTGCGAGATCATGCGCGAGGACGGGACGATGGCGCGCATGCCCGACCTCGAGGAGTTCGCGCAGAAGCACGACCTCAAGATCTGCACGATCGAGGGCTTGATCGCTTGGCGCCGTCTCAACGAGCGCCTGATCGAGCCCATCGAGATGGACGTGCCGCTACCGACGCGCTTCGGCACGTTCATGGCGCACCTTTTCCGCTCGAAGATCGACGGCAAGGACCACGTCGCGCTCAGCATCGGGATGCCCGGGCCTGGGCTCGACGGGCCGCGCACGCCGGTCGAAGACGATGTGCTCGTCCGCGTGCACTCCGAGTGCCTGACCGGTGACGTCTTCCATTCGCTGCGCTGCGACTGCGGTTCGCAGCTCGACAAGGCGCTCGCGACGCTCGGCCGGCAGAAGCGCGGGGTCCTCGTCTACATGCGCCAGGAAGGGCGCGGCATCGGGCTCGAGAACAAGTTCAGGGCCTATCGGCTTCAGGACAGCGGGATGGACACGGTCGAGGCGAACCAGGCCCTGGGCTTCCCGGCCGACCTGCGCGAGTACGGCCTCGGTGCTCAGATCCTCCATTACCTCGGGGTTCGACGGATGAAGCTCCTGACGAACAACCCGAAGAAAATCGCCGGTCTCCACGGCTACGGCCTGGACGTCGTCGATCAAGTGCCGCTGTCGACGGCCCCCAACTCCACGAACCTCAAGTACTTGCGGACGAAGCGCGACAAGATGGGGCACACCCTGCGCAACGTGGACCAGGCGCATCCCGCGTCCGAGGAGCGGGAATAGAGCCCCTCATGGCGGCGTCTCTTGGCCCGCCATGGAATTGACCGCGATGGAGTCCCACTCGGCCGAAGACGCGTCTCTCGTTCAGGAGACCCTGGCCGGCAACCAGGCCTCCTTCCAGCTCCTGGTCGAGCGCTACCAGACGCGCCTGTTCGCGGTCGCTCGCCACTACACGAAGAGTTCCGTCGAGGTCGAGGACCTCGTGCAGGAGTCCTTCCTCAAGGCGTACACGCGCCTGGCGAGCTTCCAGCACCAGTCCTCCTTCTATACGTGGCTGTACCGGATCACGGTCAACACGATCCTCGATTCGATGAAGCGTCGCGGTCGCTCGCCCGTGCAGACGGTCGAGGACATCGACGCGATCGACTCGCCGGGTTCCTCCCGCGTCGTGAGCCCCGACGCGCACATGCACAAGCGCGAGGTCGCGCGCGTGACTCACGCGGTGCTCGCGGAGCTCCCTGAGATCTTTCGCACCGTCCTCGTGATGCGCGAGTTCGACGAGCTTTCCTATCAGGACATTGCCGACACGCTCGGCATCTCGATCGGCACCGTCGAGTCGCGCCTTTTTCGCGCGCGCGCCAAGTTCAAAGACAAGCTGCTGCAGATGCATCCCGAGTTCGGGCAGGAGTGATCGACATGGAATGCAACAACGCACGTCATCTGATTCCGAGCTATCTCGACGGCGAGCTCACCGAGGCTCAGGCCAGTCCGCTCCGCAAGCACTTGCTCGATTGCCAGCCGTGCCGCGGGGCCACGCAGGGTGAAAAGAACATGAAGCGCTGGTTCGTCGACGCCGAGCCGGTGGCGATCCCGCGCGACTTCTCAGCTCGTGTCGCGCGCCGTGCTTTCGCCGGCGACACCGGGGAAGGCTACGTCGCCGCCGCGCCGAGCTGGAACGATGCGACTGCCGCCGATGGAGTTCTGCGCTTCGTGCTCCGGATGACGGCCATCGCGGCCGCGATCTTGATCTTGCTGTCGCTTGCGTTGTCGCGCATCAACTTGCCGAGCGAGAGCCGGCTGATGGCCGACGATCATCCGGAAGTCAGCCTCGAGCGCGCGCTCGACGAACTCGATCGATTGGAGAAGGACACGGCTACGACCCGCACGCCAGCGAAAGGTCAGAGCCAGCAAGTCGCGCCGCCGGCGAGCCGCAATCCGTGACGAACCTGCGCTTCTGGGTGCTCGTCCTGGTTTTCACGAGCTTCGCGATCGGTCTCGCGTCGGGCGCGGGGGTCGCGATGCTTCTTCAGCGACCGGCTCCGGACGCGGGCCCGTTCGCGGACTATGAACGCCGCCTCGTCGAGAGGTTTCAGCTGCCGCCCGAGCGCGCGCGACTCTTGCACGTCATCCTGGCGAGCTACAACCAGGAGATCGAAGAGATCAAGGATCGGCACATGGCGGACTACACGTCCGCGATGGAACCTGAGCTCATGAAAAAGGGGCGCGAGTATCGAGACTTGATCTTGAACCGGGTCATCCCACACAGTCAGCGCCCGGAACTCGAACAGCTCGCGCTCGGCGCGATCCCGACCGACCCCCGGCACTAGTCCCCCATGGCACGATCCTGCGGATTGCGCGTCGGTCCCCGGCGCTTCGAACTCGTCGTCCTCGACGGCAGCCCGAAGAAGCACAGGATCGCCGCCTACATGACCGGTGAGCTGCCGCAAGGCGAGGAGGGCTTCGCCGAAGCGGTTGCGGTGTTGAAGGAAGCGGCGAAGACGAACAAGGTCCCGCGCGACAACATCGGCGTCGCGGTGGACACCGGCCTCGCGGCGTTCCGCACGCTCAAGATGCCGTTCGCCGAGCGCGCGAAGATCGAGCAGGTGCTGAAGTTCGAGGTCGAGAACCTCCTGCCGCAATGGAATGTCGACGATGTGGTCGTCGACTTTCAATTGCTCGAATCGACGCCCGAGGTGAGCGAGCTGCTGATCACCGCGGTTCCCAAGGCCGACCTGAAGCGCGTGATCAACCTGTGCGAAAAGGCCGGCGTCGAACCGCAAGAGGTCGAGCTCGAGACGACCGCGATGGTCAACGCCGCGCTCGGCGCGAACGTGTGCACCGAGGACACGGCGCAGGTGCTCGTGCACTTCGGCGACGTGTCGACGTCGGTCGTCGTCGTCGACGGCGGTCGCGTGCGCGAGATGCGCGCCATCCACATCGGTGCACTGACGCACGAGCTGCCGCCGGCTCCCGAAGAGGGCGGCGAGCCGGCAACGGAAGAGGCGCCGCGCGAAGGCCTGGATGTTCTGGAGCCCACAGCCGATCCTGCCGAAGTCCAGCGACGCCTCGACCAAGCGATCCGGCGCATCCGCCGCGAGCTCGGACGAACGATCTCGGCTTCGCGTTGCGCGCACCCGATCGAAGCGATCCACGTGTGCGGCTTCGACTTGCCTGGCCTCGTGGGCAGCAAGATCCTCGACATTCCCGTCGTGCTGCTCGATGCGTTCGAAGAAGACAGCGGCCAGCCTGCGGAGGGCTTCGGTGCGCTCGTCGTTCCGTACGGAGTGGCGCTCAGACAGCTCGGCGGCGGAGTGCTGCGCCCACAACTGCGACGCGAGGAGCTCCGCTACACGGGCGCGCTCGAGCGGATCGAGCTGCCGCTCGCGGTCGCGTGTCTCTTGCTCGTCACGCTGCTCGGCGTCTGGAACATCTTCTTGTTCAAGGAGACGTCGTTCCTCGACAACAAGATGCGTTACTGGCGCGACAGTACTGTGCAGAAGCTCATCGGATCACCGAAGCAGGGCAAGCAAGGCACGCTCGCGTATCCATCGAAGGACGTCGAGGGCTACCTCTCGCGTCTCGACACGGAAACCGACCGCACTCAATTCGAGCAACTGCAGCGCGTCAAGCAGGTCCTCTCGAACGATGTCGCGAAGCTCGAGAAGGATCTCGGTCAGGACAAGGACATCACGCAACCACAGTCCGCGTTGCGCGGCTTGGCGCTCGTGCTAGGCGTGCTGGAGAACGAAGGGTCGGATGCGGCTCGTCCGTCTCTGCGCAAGGTCTCGTCGACGTATCAGCTCGGTCGCGCGGGTAAGCCCGACTCCGTGCGGGTGTCCTTCGACGTGAGCTTCTTCGCCGCCGACGCGGTCGCCGCGACCGAGTACTTCGAGCGATTCATGCGCGATCTCAAAGCCGAGCCGTGGTTCGTGGACTCCGAGTCCAAAGCGAACGACGCGCTCGAGAACGGGCAGGGAATCTACATCACGGGCATGGCGGTGATGGTCGACGTGACCAAGGCCCCGGTCACCGAGGTCGCGCAAGCGCAGTGAGGTACGGATGAAGAGTTTCTTCAAGGGCATCAACCTCGCGCGCGGCATCATCCTCGTGACCGTGATCGGCTCGATCGTGCTCGGCGCGCTCGGGTATGCACAGTCGCGCAAACTGACCGAGCTGCAGCAGGCGTACGACAAGGACCTCGAGCCGCTGGTCAAGACCATCCAGGACCTCGGCCGCAAGCACACGCAGCTCTCGAAGAGCATGCGCCAGGAGGGGCTCGCGGGTCAGAGCGATCCAAACTCGTACATCCGCAAGATCGCGACGAAAGACAAGGTCGACATCGGCGACGTGAAGCTCACCTCGAGCGAGGATGCGCGCACGCGCGGAATCGTCGACTTCAAGTACCGGATCCGGCCATCCGACCGCGACCGGCAGTTCATGCGCTCGCGGATCGCGAACTTCCTCTACAGCCTCGAGTCCGATTCCAGGCGTGTGAAGGTGACAGACCTGACGATCGAGATCGCGCAGAAGAAGATCAAGCCGCACGAGATCCCCGACGACATGTGGACCTTCGAGGCGGAAGTGACGTCGAGGCAGCGAGCGGAAGGGCCGTAGCTCGCAGTCGAGGGAGGCGCCGCGGCTCGCGATTTAAGGGACGGGATCCGTGCCATCCGACGGGAGTGGGCTGTGATCGGCACGACTCCCGGCCGAGCGCAAACTTACCCCAGCCGCAGCCGACCCGTTTTGACCCTCTCGGCGCGCCGACGCCACAATTGAGGCGGTTCGGGGCTAGAATGGCCGTCCTTCAATGGCCACTGCGAAGTTTCCCTCACCGCGTCAGCTCGGGGTCTATCTCTCGGCCCTGCTGCTCGCCTTGTTCGCCGACCCGCGCGCCAGCACGTTTGCAATCGGGTGCGCCGTCGTGGCACTAGCGTGGGTCTTGCGCCTGTGGGCGTTCGGTCACCTGGACAAGAACCAGCACATGGTTACGACCGGCCCCTACGCCTACACACGGAATCCGGCCTACCTCGGTTCTTTCCTGGCGATGGCGGGCGTCGCGCTCGCTGCCGGGAATGCCGAGACCGTCCGCGGGCGGATCGTCTGGGGCTTGGCGCTCCTGCTCGTCGTCGCCTTTTTCACGCTCTACCTGCCGCGCAAGTTCGAGCGCGAGTACGGCCGCCTCCGTCGCCTGTTCGGTGCGGACCTCGACCGCCACGCCGCCAACGTGCCGAATTTCTGGCCGAAGCTCGTGCCCTGGCGCAGCGGAGATTCGCGCCGTTTCACGTGGCAACGCGTCACCGCCAACCATGAGTGGCCGTGGGGCGTGATCTTGACCCTGCTTCTCGCCGCGATCTGGTTCGCGCACGTGTGGTCGCCGGTCGACCAGGTGCTCGCCGGAAAATGAGCGCGCTGGCGGTGCTCTCTCGCGGTGACCTGTCGCGCTGGCCGCGTCATCCGCTCGGCAAGCCGTCGCCCTTCAAGCCGTCGGTATGGCGCGTGGAGACCCCTGAGGGGCCCATCGTGGTGAAGGACGCGCGGCATGTGGGACTGTCGACGCGCTGGGTCGCGCGCTGGCTCGTCGCTCGCGAACGCAAGATCCTCGAGCGTCTCGGTCCGGTCGAGGGCGTGCCGCATCTCACAGCGAGCACCGATCCCGACTGCATCGCGCTCTCGCTCGTTCCCGGGCAACCGCTCGACGAGCGCCTCTTTCGCGAGCGCCCGCGCGAAATCGTCGCGCAGCTCCTCGAGCTCACCCAACGGCTGCACGCGCACGGGGTCTTCCACCTCGACTTGCACCAGCGCAAAAACGTCCTGGTCGACGGCGAAGGCCGACTGCACCTCGTGGATTTCGGCGCTGCCGTCGCGCCCGGACGGGTGCTGCGGTTCTTCTTCGGAGGTGTCCTGGACTACGCCGATCGGCAGGCGGCGTACAAGTACCTCGCGCGGTTCACACCCGAGGAGCTCAGCGAAGCTGAGGCGCGCGCGGTCGTGCGCTACGGGAGACTGCGCTGGCTGTGGCCATTCGCACCGCACAGCCGGCGTCCGCAGGCGTCGGCGCGCGCGCGCTTGCGCTAACCGCCTTCGTGCGACGTCAAGCTCGCCTTGACATGCACGTCGAACGGTCCGATGGGAGCGGTGCCCTCGATCATGACGGGGAAGCCGCGCGCGCGGTCGACCCACACACTGATGTCGCCGTGCAGGCCGAAGAGCGCCTCGAAGCGTGCGCTCGACTTCTCGCCGGGCTTGTCTCCCGCGGCGAGCTGTGGACCGATCAAGACGCTCACGCAGTCGAACTCACCCGCGGGCGTGTCGATCTTGCGCCGCGCACCCCGCCTGAGCGTCACGTTCCAGAGCTTGTCGTGATTGACGAGCCCGAGCGTGGTCGAGTCGGACGTGCCGCGCAGGAAGCTGCGCGCGTAGTAGAGGGCGCTCAGGATGTCGACGGCCTCCGGCGGCACGTCGCGGTAGGTGTACTCGCGCCACACGCGGTGCTCCGGACCGTCGCAGTCGTCGCAGTGGGAGTAGGAGCTCCACGGCATGATGCCCTTCGTGAAATGCGCGCGGTCCTTGCAACCCTTGCAGTGGCGATCCTTGCGGAACTCGAGCTTCCAATTCCCGTCGAACTCGCCGATCTGGAGCTCCCGCGCCGAGCTGCGTGAGCCGCGCAAGTTCTCGCGGTAGTCGATGCGCGGGTTGCTGCCCTCGTACCAGCGCACACCGATCGAGTGGTTGACCTCGCGCCCCAGGTAGACGCCTTTCGCGAGACCGTCGATCGACGCGACCAGCCGAGGGCGCTCGGCGAGAGGCGCGGCGGCGTTCTCGGCGCCTGCCTTTTCCTCGAGTGCCTGGGTGCAGAGGAGCCGCACGCTCCCCACATCAAGGCTGCGCACGGGCCCGACGGACACCTCGACCTTGAAGCGTAGGGTCTCGTCGCGCGGCAACCACTTGCGTGGATCGTTCAGCAGGGACTTGGTTTCGCGGGCAGCGGCTGCTGCGTCGTTCGACTGCGCTCGCGACGGCACGGCCCCGACGGCCGCGAGCAGCGCGACGAGCAACCCCGAGCGCACGAGCTCACGCGGCATCAGGCCACGACGCAGCGGAGTGCGACGACTTCGGGTCGACTCGACGTGTGACGTTTCAATCGGGCAGAGTGCGAGCCCTCGCTCGATGTCGCCGCCTGCGACGGAGTGCGCCGGGTTCGAATGTCCACATACGAGTGCCACCATGCCGGAGCCTAGTGCAACTTCGGGTGTGGGTCGATGGGCAGAAAGTGCGAAGTTCGTATTTGCCGACGGATCGAATGACGGCGAGTTCCGCCGGCGAGGCGACGCACCGAGAGCAACGACGCAGATGCCAGCGCACCCGCTGTCCGGCGCGGTCGGACCGCGGTACGCGCAGCGCTCGGCCTGCCGAAAGGCGAGGCCGCACGCGAGCGCGTCAGGACTTGCGCGCGGGCGCTCGCTTCTTCGTCGCGTAGACCTGATGGTGCTCCTGCAGCGAGCGCACCTTGTAGTCGCCGCGGTGCATCGCGGAGAGCGCGCTGACGACCGCCGAGATGCCGGCCTTTGTCGTGATGCACGTGATCCCCGCGCTTACGGCGGCCGAGCGGATCGCTGAATCGTCGACGCGCTGTTGCTTGCCGTAGGGCGTGTTCAGGATCAGGTCGATCTCGCGGTTTTTGATCATGTCCACGATGTGCGGGCGGCCCTCGTGGACTTTGTTCACTCGCTCGACCGCGATCCCGTGGGCCTTCAACGCGCTCCACGTTCCGTCCGTCGCGAGCAGTTGGTAGCCGAGCGACGCGAGTGTCCGCGCCTCGGCGATGATCGCGCGCTTGTCGGCGTTCTTGACCGACACGAACACGCGGCCGGCCTTCGGTAGCTTCAGGCCGGCCGCCTGGTACGCCTTCACGAAGGCGTGGCCGAGATCCGTATCGATCCCCATGACCTCGCCCGTCGAGCGCATCTCGGGCGACAAGAGGATGTCGACGCCGGGGAACTTGCTGAACGGGAACACCGGCACCTTGACCGAGAAGAAGGGCGGGACGACTTCTTCGGTGAAGCCGAGCTCCGCGAGCGTCTTCCCACACATGACCTTCGTCGCGAGCTTCGCCAGCGGCACCCCGATCGCCTTGCTGACGAACGGCACGGTGCGCGACGCGCGCGGGTTCACCTCGAGGACAAAGACCTTGTCGTCCTTGACCGCGAACTGGACGTTCATCAAGCCGATGACGTCGAGCTCCTTGGCGAGCGCCTTCGTCGCGGCGCGGATCTCGTTCACAGTGGCGGTCGAGAGCGTGTGGGTTGGCAGCACGCACGTCGAGTCGCCGGAGTGAATGCCGGCTTCCTCGATGTGCTCCATCACGCCGCCGATGTCCACGATACGGCCGTCTGAGATCGCGTCGACGTCGACCTCGATCGCTTCCTCGAGGAACTTGTCGACAAGAATCGGTCGGTCGGGAGAGACCTGCACCGCGTTCTGCATGTACTGATCGAGGCCGGCGTCGTCGTACACGATCTCCATCGCGCGGCCGCCGAGGACATAGCTCGGCCGCACGAGCACCGGATAACCGATGCGGCGCGCGATCGCGAAGGCCGTGCCGATGTCGCTCGCCATGCCGCTCTCGGGTTGATTGAGCCCGAGCTTCTTGATGCACGCATTGAACAGCTCGCGATCCTCGGCGCGATCGATCGATTCGACCGATGTCCCGATGAGAGGCGCGCCGGCCTTCTTCAAACCGGAGGCGAGGTTCAGCGGCGTCTGACCGCCGAACTGCACGATGATCCCTTCGGGCTCGATTGCGCGCACGATGCTCATCACGTCCTCGTGCGTCAGCGGCTCGAAGAAGAGATCGTCGGACGTGTCGTAGTCGGTCGAGACGGTCTCGGGGTTCGAGTTGACCATCACGGCTTCGAGCCCGAGCTCCTGCACCGCGAACGCCGCGTGCACGCAGCAGTAGTCGAACTCGATGCCCTGGCCGATGCGGTTCGGTCCGCCGCCGAGGATCATGATCTTGCGGCCCTTCGACACGCGTAGCTCGTTCTCGTCCTCCCACGTGGAATAGTAGTACGGCGTCGCGGCTTCGAACTCGGCCGCGCACGTGTCGACGAGCTTGTACGTCGGGTGCAGGCCGAACTCCTTGCGCAGCGCCGTCACGTCGCCCTCGGTCGAGCCGACCGCCAGCGCGATCTGCTTGTCGCTGTAGCCGAGGCGCTTCGTCTCGAGCAAGAGCTCTCTCGTGAGCAGCGCGCCGCCGAGCTCGGCCTCGTAGTCGACGAGCTCGCGAATGTTCTCGAGGAACCAGCGGTCGATCTTCGTCGCGTCGTAGATCTCCTCGGTGCTCCAACCTGCGCGATACGCCGCGCGAATGGCCAGGACCCGGTTCTCGTTCGGAACGCGCAACGCGCGCGTCAGCGCCGACCCATCGGCGAGCAGCACCTCCATCGGATCGCGCGCGTCCAGGCCTAGGCCGGGCAGTCCGGTCTCCAGGCCACGCAGCGCTTTCTGCAACGCTTCCTTGAACGTGCGCCCGATCGCCATCGTCTCGCCGACGCTCTTCATCTGCGTCGTGAGCGTGCGGTCCGCGCCTTTGAACTTCTCGAAGGCGAAGCGCGGGATCTTCACCACGCAGTAGTCGATCGACGGCTCGAAGCAGGCCGGCGTCTCGCGCGTGATGTCGTTCTGCAGCTCGTCGAGCGTGTACCCGACGGCCAGCTTCGCGGCGAACTTCGCGATCGGGAATCCGGTCGCCTTCGACGCGAGCGCGGAGCTGCGCGACACGCGCGGGTTCATCTCGATCACGATCACTCGACCCGTCTTGGGATCGATCGCGAATTGCACGTTGGAGCCACCGCACTCGATGCCGATCTCGCGCATGATCGTGATCGACGCGTTGCGCAAGTTCTGGTACTCGCGGTCGGTCAGCGTCTGCGCCGGCGCGACGGTGATCGAATCGCCCGTGTGCACGCCCATCGGGTCGAAGTTCTCGATCGAGCAGATGATGACGACGTTGTCGTTCTTGTCGCGCATCACCTCCATCTCGAACTCTTTCCAACCGAGGAGGCTTTCCTCGATCAGGACTTCGGTGTTCATCGACGCCGCGAGCCCGCGCTCGACGATCTCCTCGAACTCGTCGACGTTGTACGCGATGCCGCCGCCGGTGCCGCCCAGCGTGAACCCCGGCCGGATGACGCACGGCAAACCGATCTCGCTCAAGACGCGCCGCGCATCGTCCATCGAGTGCGCGACACCCGAGTGCGCGCACGCGAGGCCGCAGTTCTGCATCGCGCCGCGGAAGAGATCACGGTCTTCGGCCTTGCGGATCACCTCGGCGCGTGCGCCGATCATCTCGATGCCGAGCCGATCGAGCACGCCGCGATCGTGGAGCGCGAGCGCTGTGTTGAGCCCCGTCTGACCACCGAGCGTCGGTAGAATCGCGCTCGGCCGTTCCTTCTCGAGGATCTTGGTGACCGCCTCGACCGTGATCGGCTCGATGTACGTGACATCCGCCGTTTCCGGATCGGTCATGATCGTCGCCGGATTCGAGTTCACGAGCAGGACGCGGTAGCCCTCCTCGCGCAGCGCCTTGCACGCTTGCGTGCCGGAGTAATCGAACTCGCACGCCTGGCCGATGACAATCGGCCCGCTCCCGATGATGAGGATGGACTCGAGGTCGTCGCGGCGAGGCATCGATTGAGAGTTCTGTGGGGGAGGTGCGGGCGGCGCTCGCGACCGTCGATCACGCGGCGGGCGAGAGCTCGTGGGGACCCCTCCGACCGGGTTGCGACCGTCGGCGGATAAAGTGCCGGATTGAACCAAAGTTCGCGGCGGATGTCGATCGCGCGCGCCCATCCGGGGCGACGAACAGCGCGCTCCACCGGCCGACGTGAAGAGCGCGCAGACAATGCCGCCGCCTGCGCTGCTCAGTCTCCGCGATCGCGCGGGCAGAGGCTGCGCTGAGACAGGTCGTGTCGCGTCCGAACGCCGGCCGCCGTGTTCGTCAGAGGGCCAACAGCCGTTCCACGCGCGCCAGCTCGACCGTGGCATCGACGGTGACGCGACCCGCGCTCTCGACGAGCACGAAGCGCGGCTCGCCGCCGCGCGACTTCTTGTCGACCCTCATCGCGGCGTGGAGAGCGCGCGGCTCGAGTTCGCGCGCACCACCGGACCGAAGCTGCTTCAAGTTGCTCGGAAGTCCGAGCGACGTGAGCAATCGCTCGACGCGCGCCGGAAGCTCGAGATCGCGCAAGACTCCAGCATCGCGGCTCGCTTCCAATGCGAGTGTGAGACCCACGGCGACCGCGACTCCGTGTGGAACGCGTCCATATCCCGCCACGTGCTCGATCGCGTGCGCAAACGTGTGCCCGAGGT
Source organism: Planctomycetota bacterium (assembly GCA_031413895.1). GTDB lineage: Bacteria > Planctomycetota > UBA1135 > UBA1135 > JANLUN01. The sequence goes on from JANOFY010000287.1 coordinate 11,773, forward strand.
TCAGCTTCTTGCGTTCGCCGAGCTCGTTCGGATCGCGCTCGACGATGGCGGCCTTCGTGCGCACGCAGCACTCGACGACTTCGGCGAGGACATCCGCGTCGCGCTTCATGATCGCAGTGCGCTCGCGTTCCAACAGCGCGAGCAAGTCCTCGCCGGCGATGAGCGCCGACTTCACGACCTCGCCGAGCCCCGAGCGGTACTCGGTTTCGGTGAGCGTCGCCAGCGTCTGCGTGTCGGCGATCACGAGCCTGGGCTGTCGAAACGTCCCGGCGAGATTCTTGCCCGCGCGCAGATTGACGGCGGTCTTGCCGCCGACGGAGGAATCGACTTGAGCGAGCAGTGTCGTCGGAACCTGGACGAACTCGACGCCGCGCATGTACAGCGACGCCGCGAGCGCACCGAGGTCGCCAACGACGCCGCCCCCGAAGAGCACGAGGCACGCGCTGCGGTCGAGTCCGCGCTCCGCCATGAAATCGAGCACGCGCTCGAGGATCGCGAATCGTTTCGAATCCTCACCCGGCGCGATCGAGAACGCGGGAACGTCCTCGAGACCGACGAGCGAACGGCGGTGAAGCCGCGCGACGTTCTCGTCGGTCAAGATCGCGGAGCGCGCCGCGCCAGGCGTGCTCGCAGCGACCTGGGAAAGGAGCCCACGCCCGATGCGCACGTCGTACGCCGGCTCGGTCGCGACGCGAACGGTCTTCATCAACATCGGCCGCGCGCTCCCACCGATAGACTGCGTCGATTCCGGTACATCGCGGCGGCGCTCACCAAGCCGCGCAGCAGCCGATCTTGCGGACTGCCCTCGTCCGCGAGCTCGGGATGCCACTGCACGCCGATCGCGAAAGGCAAGTCGGCGCGCTCGATCGCTTCGATCAGACCTTCGTCGTCGACAGCGCACACGCTCCAGGGCGGCGCGATCCGCGACAGCGCTTGGTGATGACGCGACACGACGGCGACTTCCGATTCGCGCATCACGCCCGCCAGCCGTGTGCGCTCCGCGATGCGCACGGAATGCACGACCTTCTGATGGGATTGCTTGCCCGGACGATCGTCGGGCAGGTGCTGGTGGATGTGACCGCCGCCGGCGAGCCCGAGGAGCTGCATCCCGTAGCAGATTCCGAGCACGGGCAGCCCGCCGTCGAGTGCGGCGCGCGCGAGCAGGAAGTCGAAGTCCTGCTTTTCGCTCGGCACCGGGTTCGCCGCCGGATGCGTCGGCCCGAGCCCGATGCGCCGCGTGTCGAAGTCGTCGCCGCCGGACAGCAACAGTCCATCGAGTTGCTGGACGAGACGTTCGATATCGCTCGGTCCACCGACCGGCGGGATCGCGACCGGGACACCGCCGGCCTTCAACACGGCGTTGGCGTACCGCGATGCGAGCTCGAGCTTGGGTTCGCTCGAGTGGACGAGCAGACCGTTGATTCCTATTAGAGGTCGCGCTTCGGACATGCCGCGCGATTCTAGCGACGATCGCTACGCGCGCGATCCGTCAAAGCGAACCCGCGTGCAGCCGCGGCGAACTCGCGTGTGGGCCGAAGCGAACCCGTGTGTAGGCGCGCGGCTAGTGCGAGACGATCCGGAAGACCCACGGATAGCGATAGTTCTCGCCACGGAGCGCGTGGCGCGCCGCGATGATCGCCATGACGATCGCCACGAACCACACGAGGACGATCAGCGGCGCTCCGAGGCACGACACGGCCAGGATCGCCGTCAACGCCGCGACGTTGATCTGGAAGTTGAGCGCTTCGCGACCCTGGTCCTCCACGTGCGAGCTCTTCTTCCCCTTGATCTGCCAGATCAGGAACGTGAGCGTCGACCCAAGGAACACAGTCGGGATCACGAGCACGAGCAAGAGGTGACAGAGGATCGCCCATGCATTGCGTTTGAGGCGACTCGGCGACTTCGGCGCTCGCGGCGGGACAGGCGGCGGGGAACCCGGGGGAGGCAGCGTCGATGCGGGTGACGGCGGCGGCGACGAAGGCGACAGCGGCGGAGGGGATGGCGCGGCATAGGTTTCCGCGGGCTTGGCTTCCGCCATCGGTGGCGGAGAGGTCGGCGGCGCCGCATCGACGACGGGTCGTCGCACGTCGCTTGCGGAGAGCGCGGTGGCTTCGACCTCCAATACTCGAGGTTGCAGCGGCGGCGGCTGCGTGAGCGGCGGCGGCGAAACCTGGCCCAGCGACGGAGCCGGCGAAGGCTGCGGAACCGCTGGCGGAGGCGCTACGGCATGGAATGGATCGCCGCCCGTGGGCTGGGCGGCGAGGATCGGAGCAGGTGCCGGAGTGACTGCGGGGGCCGGCGCGGGTTCCGCGGGGACTGCGTCGGCGGAATCTGGGCGGCGCTGAGGTTCGGGCGGGATCTGTTCTTCCATCACTACGGTGCTCCGGCAAGCGATTGCGACGCGGCCGTTACGCGAGCTAGGGACGCCCATTTTTCCCTGCCCGAAAGCTCGCGCGCTCGGAGGCCCGCGCGGACCGTAAAACCGTGCCGCCGAGCGCAGCGCGCGTCAGGCGTCGGTCGCGAGCGCCGTCCCGATCAGCCGGTACAAGAGGCGCGCACCGACGATCGCGTCCCACGAGTCCACTTCCGGATCGGTATCGCCCGGCGAGACTTCGTTCAGATCCAGCGCCACGATCCGGCGCTGCGATCGAGCGAGCTCCTCGAGCCAGAGCATCGCTTCGTTCCACAAGAGTCCGCCCGGCACCGGCGTCCCCGTGTTCGGGCACAGCGTGGGATCGAGACAATCGATGTCGAACGAGACGTACACGTCCTGCGGCAAGCGCGCGATCGTCTGCGCGACGAGCTCGCGCATGTTCGCACCGTCGAACTTCGCTCGTTGCCAGTCGCGGTCCAAGAGCGCGTGTATCCGTCCGCCGGATTCGTGAATCATCGCGAGTTCGTGCTCGCCGACGTCGCGGATCCCGACCTGCACGAGCTTGGCGACACTGCCGAGCTTCTCCGCGACGTTGTTCATGATCGATGCGTGCGACCACTCGAAACCCTCGTATGCCGAACGCAGATCGGCGTGCGCATCGAAGTGGAGCACGCCCAGGCCCGGGAAGCGTTCGCTCGCGGCCTGGAGGGCACCGAACGGCACGGAGTGATCGCCGCCGAGCACGACCGGCAACTTCTTCGCTTCGAGAGCAGCCGACGTCTCGACGTACACGATGCGATTGACCTCGGCGCCGATCGCGTTCACGCGCGCGAGATCGCGCGCCAGGAACGATTGGCCCTCGATCACGCCCGCGACCTCGATGATGCGCTCGGCCTTCTCGCTCGCCTCCGCGTTGAGTCGCGCGATCCGCGGATCGGCCGCGAGCATCGCGATGCCGCGCTCGTACGGCCGGCCGAGCAGCAGGTCGTAGAGTTCCACTTGACGGCTGGCTTGGAGCACAGCCTCCGGTCCGCGCGCCGCGCCCTTGCGATAGGAGGTCGTCGCGTCGAACGGGACCGGGATCACATGCACATGTGCGCGCCCCGGATCGTCGGGCAGTCCGAAGATCCCGCTGCCGGGCAGCGCGGCGTCGTCGGGCTCGAAAGACTTTCTCGCGGTCATCGTGGCGGGATTGTAGGGACCGGAGCCCGCGCGTTCGTAACCCACTCCAGCTCCAGTCGTATCCTGCCCGGCGTCGAGATCGCCAAGAAGTCCCCAGCGCACGCCGTTCGTGGCTGCGAAGACATCCGAAGCCCATGACGAGCCCAACCGACGGCCAGCTGCTCCGGGCGTTCCAGAAAGGCGATACGAGCGCATTCACCGCACTCGTCGAGCTGCACCAAGGAACGCTCCTGAAGCACGCCCGGTCGATCCTCGGCGCCGGCAGTCCTTACGAGGACGTGGTCCAGGAGGTCTTCCTCAAGCTGGCGCAGAACCCACCGACGCTTCCGCCGGAAGCCGTGGGTGATGCGGCAGAAGAGCGCGCAGCACTGCTGCGTTGGCTGCACACGGTCACGAGGAACTGCTGTATGGACTTCATCCGATCCGAGACGCGGCGCAAACGCCGCGAGAGCGACGCCGCGGGACACGACGTCGGTGACGGCGGGCTCGCCACCGTCGACGAGCGCGACACGCGCATGGCGGTCGAACGCGAGCTCGCGAAACTGCCGATCGATCAGCGCGAGGTGCTCGTGCTCCGGCTGCTCGGCGACCGCAGCTACAAGGAGATCGCCGAGATCACCGGAAAGAAGATCGGCACCGTCGGATGGCTCGTCAGCGTGGGCCTGAAGACCTTGAGCCAGGAGCTCGCGCCGTTGCTCCACGGCGCGACAGAGCGAGTGAGAGGTGAGCGAAGCGGCCCCCCCGCGAGTCTGGATCTGGTGCAAGGAGAACTGTCATGACGATCGAACACGAAGATCAACTGCACGAGAAGCTGTGCGCCTACGTCCTGGGCGAAGCGAGTGTGGACGAGCGCGCGGAAGTCGAGCGAGAGCTCGCGAAGTCGAGTGCGCTGCGTGCGCAGAAGGCCGAGATCGAAGCGACGATTGGTTTCGTGAAGAACGCGATGGCGGGGAGCGAGACGCTGTCGGCGGAAGCGACGCAGCAGGTGTTGTCAGCGGCGAAGATGCCGAAGGCGCGACCTTGGTACTCGTTCGCGCCGGTGAGGATCGCGGCGGGGATTGCTGCGTTGATCAGCGGTTACGCGCTGTATCACGTCGTCGACAAGCACCGCGAGAACCCTTCGCCGATGGCAACCCAACTCTTCGGCGACGAAGCGGACGTCGTGGCGCAAGCCGACTCACGTCGACGTCCTAACGGAGCGGAGAAGAAGCAGGACTTGAGCGGACTCGGTTACACGGGCTCCAGCGATCAACTCGAGAGCGCGAAGCTCGGTGTCGACGTGCTCGCGAGCAAGCCGTTGCGCGACCAGGTCGCCCTGGAAGAATCCGTGTCGCCGACGGCGGTGGTGTCGCACGACGCGCCCGCTCCAGCCGCACCGTCAGTGGACTCGCAGCTCTATTTCAAGAATGAGACGGACTCGTCCGATGCGAAGCGCAACGATGCCGACGCAGGCATGGCGCAGGTGATGACGGAGGGGCAGGAATCGCTCGCGAATCCTCCGCCAGTTGCTGGCGGAACCGCGATCGGCGTGGGCACCGGCGGGCACCACGGGACGGGACGTACGTCGGCGTATCCTGGCAGGAAGCTTGGTAGGGCTGGAAAGGCGTCCAATCGGTCCCCCGACACCAAGTATCCGTCGGGACCATCCACTCCCGCGTCCGGACCGACGAGCGGAACGTACAGCGGGCCCGGTGATCGCATTCCCGTGGCCTCCGCTCCAATTTCCAAGGAGATCCGCGAGCGAATGCAAGCACTCGGCTATGTCGACGCGGAGGCCGAGGGGCTCGCTGAACTGGGCTACGTCGGATCCAGCGAAGAGAAAGCGACGGAGAATCGCGGACTCGTCACGGGGAGCGACGACTTCTTCCTCGGAAGAGGCGTGGCGAAGAGCCTGAAGGATGTCGGCTACGTCGGCATCGACAGCGATGAAGCGTGGCGTTCGCTGACGCCCGAACAGCAAGAGCACTACGTCGATCGCGAGTGCAAGCGCATCTTCCAGCGTTGCTACCGCCGGCCGAACGAGCGTCCGCGCGACATGTTCTTCCGCTTCTGGGGGGACAATCCGTTCGAGCTCGCGGCGATCGATCCGCAGTCGACGTTCTCGGTCGATGTCGACACGGCGAGCTACGCGCTCGCACGTCGCTACCTCAATGAAGGCCAGCTGCCCGGGAAGGCGCAGATCCGCACCGAGGAGTTTCTGAACTACTTCAAGGCGGACGTGCCGGCTCCGACGGAGTCGACGTTCGCGATCCACACGGATCTCACGCCGAGCCGTTTCAGCACGGATGCGTCGCGCTCGATGCTGCGTGTCGTCGTCCGCGGCCGCGAGGTGACGAAGCAACAGCGCAAGCCGCTCGCGCTCACGTTCGTGGTCGACACGTCGGGCTCGATGAGCGAACAGAATCGCCTCGAGATGGTGAAGCACGCGATGCGGCTTTTGGTCGGCGAGCTCGACGCGAATGACTCGATCGCCATCGTCAAGTTCAGCAGCGATGCGAGCCTCGTCCTTCCGATGACTTCGGCGAAAAACCGGGGTCTGATCGAGTCGGCGATCCATCCGCTGCAGCCGGAGAACTCGACGAACGCCGAAGCCGGTCTGCGGATGGGATACGAAGCGGCGCTCGTCGGCCTCAATTCGAACGCGACGAACCGCGTCGTGTTCCTGTCCGACGGTGTTGCGAACATGGGGCAGACGGACCAGGACCGCATCAGCGAGTCGGTCAAGAGTGCGCGCGAGCGGGGCATCTACCTGAACACGATCGGCGTGGGGATGAACAACCACAACGACACGTTGCTGGAGCAGCTCGCCGACAAAGGCGACGGCATGTGCAACTACATCGACACGCCCGCGGAAGCCAAGCGCGTTCTCGTCGACAACTTCACGGGTGCGTTCGAGCCGATCGCGCGCGACGTCAAGATCCAGGTCGAGTTCGATCCGGCGCAGGTCTATCGCTACCGGCTGCTCGGCTACGAGAACCGTGCGATCGCCGACAAGGACTTCCGCAACGACGCGATTGACGCGGGCGAGATCGGTGCCGGTCACCAAGTGACGGCGCTGTACGAGATCGAGCGCTCGAATCAGGCGGCGGAGAAACCGTTGGCGACGGTGCGGCTCCGCTGGAAGCAGCCGCGCGCGGCGGGTGCGGTCGCAAGCGAAGGCAGCTCCGAGAAGGCAACGGAGATCGAAAAGCCGGTCCTCGCGTCTCAAGCCACGAGCTTCGAGGGCGCCGGCGTCGGCTACCGCCGCGCGGTCATCGTCGCGCAGTTCGCCGAGCTCCTGCGCCGCAGTACGCACGCTCGCGGCGACTCGCTCGACGATCTGATCGCCGAGGCGCAGAAGCTCGAGCGCGAGATACAGGGCGCCGACTTCAGCGAGCTTGTCGTGCTCATGCAGAAGAGCAGGGGACTGATCCTGCAGAACCTGCCCGCTTGCGACGAGCTATGCCAGGCGATCGACGTGATCCGCAGGAACCAGATCCTGCGCGCCGAGCACGAGAGTCTCTCGACGGAGCGCGACGCGAAGCTCCTGGAAGAGCTCGAGAAGCAGAACGCCGACCTCGAGCAGAAGATCCGCGAGCTCCTGCGTCGCCGGCTCGAGGAGAAGGGCAAGTAACGGTCGCGGCGCGGGACGCGTTGCACGGGCAGTCGAAGCAGCCGGGTTCTCCGGCTGCTTTCGTTCGTGCTCCCGGGTTCCCTTCGCTCACGGACGCGTTCTCGGCGCGCGCGGATTGGATTGGCCGACGCGGAAGGTGAGAATCCCCGCGTGACTGCGAGCGACGACACGCGACCGATCCGCGGCCTGGCTGTGCTGGCATGCGTGCTCTTCGTGGCTGCGATCGCCGTGCGCGGTATTCCCGCGCAGCGCGTGCGCTTGCCAGAGGACGCCCCCGATGAGCGGCCGCGCATCGCCGAGCCGATGCAGATGCTCTCGCGCGGCGCGTCGCTGCGAGTTGCCGAGCTCGATCCGCTCGTTCGCACCGAGCTGCGCCCATCCTTCGTCGCCGCCCGCGGGATCGTCTTCGCGATGGACGACTGCCCCGCTCTCGCCGAGTGGATGCAGTCGGCCGAAGGGCAACGAACGGAGCGGCTCCTCACCGATCTGCGCGCGGGATCGCCCGAGGAGGCGCTCGCGGCGCTCACTCTCGTCTTTCAGATCGCGCGTGCGACCGATTGGGAGCCCGGGTTGACGGCGCATGCCGAACACGCCGAGCGCCTTGGTGCATTGCTCCAAGACTGGCTGCGCGTGTGGGGCGAGCGCGCTGCGACCGATCCGTTGCTCGTCAAGCCCGCGCTCGGCGCGATGATGCTCTACGGCCGCGCGATGAGGGAGGCCTGGCGGGCGCCGGTCCTCGGCTACAACGAAGCGCCGTACTCGCGCGCGCACGCTTTTCTGATGCAAGCGACCGGACTCGCGACGTCCAAGCGCACCGCGCTCGGCGAAGCGTTGCAAGCGCGTTTCGCGCGCGTCGCGTCGCGGCTGTCGGCGGACGTCGACGCGCTCATGGGTCTCGAAGAGGAGTGTGCCGCGTTCTTTCCCGACCTGACGGGAGACTGCGAATGAGCGCGACGCTCAGATTGCGAACGAGCGCTACGGTCAGACTCGGTGCGCGGGCGAGCTCAGCCTTCGCATTCGCGGAGTCAC
>JANOFY010000288.1:0-1915 GCA_031413895.1 Planctomycetota bacterium
GATCTCCGCCCCGACGCGGCGCAGATCGTCGGCGAGCTTCGGCCCGTAGCGCGGGATGTCTTCGAGCATTGGGCCTCCCCGGGATTCGTGGACACCATACTTAGCAATATCCGCCGTCTGACAGGCGGCGAGGTTATCAGAGTCTGATGTCACGGAAACGACTTCGTAGGATCGACGAGGATCGACGATCGCGTCCTCGCGCGACCCTTGGGACCCCTGGAATTGGAGCCCACTCTTTTTCACGCAGCGCTCGGCGAGCGAAGTTCGAATTCGGCTGGGCTCGTGTACCCGAGGTACGAATGCCGACGCTGGCGGTTGTAGAAGACCTCGATGTATTCGAAGATCGCAAGACGCGCCTCTTCGCGACTCGAAAACGAACGCCGATAAATCAGCTCGAGCTTGAGCGTCGCGAAGAAGCTTTCGATCACCGCGTTGTCCCAGCAGTTTCCTCGACGGCTCATGCTGCACACGATGCCCCGAGCCTCGAGCGCGTCCTGGTAATCCTGGCTGGCGTACTGCGACCCGCGGTCCGAGTGATGGATCAGCCCGCGATCGGGAGCTCGCTCAAACAACGCCATGTGCAGGGCACGCAGCGTCAACGACTCGGTCTCCATGCGCTTGTCCATCGCCCAGCCGACCACGCGGCGCGAGAACAAGTCGAGCACGACTGCGAGGTACATCCATCCCTCCCACGTCCAGACGTAGGTGAAGTCGCTGACCCAGCGGCGATTCGGTGCCGGGCTCACGAAATCCCTTTGCAAAACATTGGGCGCGACGGGGTTCCGATGATTCGAATCGGTCGTGACTCGGTATTTCCTCTTCCGCGGTGGAACGATTCCGTTCTCTCGCATCAAACGCTCGACACGTTCCTTGCCGCAAGGAAGTTTCCGAGCACGCAGCTCTTCGTGGATCCGCGGGCTGCCGTACGTCTCGCGACTCTCTCGAAAGACTTCGCGGATGATCGGAAGAATCTCTCGATCACTGCGCTCGCGAACGGATCCACCCTGCCGGAGCCACGAATAGAATCCGCTCGCCGACACTCGAAGCACTCGGCACATCAAGCGAACCGGGTACCGCACCTTCTCCACACGAATGAACTCGAATCTCATTCGTTGTCCTTGGCGAAGAAGGCCGTCGCTTTTTTTAATATTTCTCGTTCCATGCGCAACTGCCGGTTTTCTCGTCGAAGCCGGCGCAGCTCTTCTTGCTCCTGGCTCGTCAGCGCTCCGGCCGGACCCTTGCCGTGGTCCACCTCGTACTGCCGAACCCAGTTCCGCAAAGACGTCTGCTCGATTCCCAGGTCCCGAGCCGCGGCGAAGACCGATAGGCCACCGCTCTTCACCAGCTTTACGGCCTCAAGCTTGAAGTCCTTGCTGAACGATCGTCGCTTCTTTCCCATGTCCTGGACCCCCCAGCGCGCATTCTCGCGCTACAAAGGGTGTCCACCAAACCGGGGGAAGGCCAAAGCTGCTCACGCAACGCGGCGCGAAGGTCGAAGGCGCGCTCGCTTTCCCTAGCGCGGAGCAACTGGCGCGCACGGACGTGCTCGTGATGTACGCCGCGGACGCGGGCTCGATCCATGGCGACGATCGCGCGCATCTCGAGCAGTTCCTCGCACGCGGCGGCGGCATCGTCGCGCTGCACGACGCGGTTTGCGGCGACGACGCGCAGTGGTTCAAGACGGTGATCGGCGGCGCGTGGGAGCACGGCAAGTCGAAGTGGCTCAACGGCGATCTCGGCATCTACGTCCAGGACTATCCGCACCCGATCACCCGGGGCGTCTCCAACTTCATGATGGACGACGAGATCTACTGGGACCTCCACCTCATGCCCGAGGCGAAGGTCATCGGCACCGCGTTCCGCACCGCGCATGAGATCACGCCCCAGATGTGGGTCTACGAGAAGGACAACTACC
>JANOFY010000289.1:0-3462 GCA_031413895.1 Planctomycetota bacterium
CTCCGGGTCGCGCCCGGCATGGCGCAGCGAGCCCAGCGCCCAGAGCGCCGGCCACAGGCAGAAGAGCCGGTAGCGCACCCGGCGCGCCGGGATCAGGTCGAGATAGTCGGGCACGCGCGCGAGCGCTTCGCGCGCCTTCGACTCGAGCCGCCCCGCGACCGCGCGCGTCCCCGGGAGCCCATGGTCCACCAGCTCGCGTGTGGTGATCCCGGCCTCGGCGAGCCAGCTCGCGGGCACGTGGCAGCGTCCGCGACGCACATCCGTCGGCCAGTCGAGGAGGATGTTGGTGAGCTGGAGCGCACGCCCCACCAGGGGTGCCGCGGCGAGGCGACGCTCCTGTGTGTCCCGATCGCCGGCACCGTACTCCGCGGCGAATCGTACTCACCGTAAGAGCGGCCTCTTGACCGACGCGCGACAGAATTGGATCGATGCGCGCTCGACGGGCGCTGCGAGCGGAGATGGATTCGAGATCGCGGCGGCATCCGATCGATCGCGGGTCCTCGGCCGCTGGCCCCGATCGGGGCGCGCGGACGCGCACGCGGCGCTGGCTGCCGCCGCGCAGGGCGGGCCGCGCTGGACGCGCACGCCGCGCTCGGAACGCGCTCAGCTCTTGCGCGAGGCCGCACGCAGGCTCGATGCCGCTCCGGATCCAATCGGGCTGATCGCCGCGCGATTGTCGCTCGAGCCGAGCGAGCTCGCGGTCCACGTCGAGGGCCTCGGTTCGATGCTCGCTCACGTGATCGCCGACGAGCGTACCGCACTCGGCGTACCGTTCGGGGGGATGGGGGGCGTTGCGATTCACGCGCCGCACTGGAGCGAGATCCTGCGCGAGCCGGCGCGACGCCTCTTCGCAGCGCTCGCCGCGGGCAAGTCCGTCGTGCTCCTCTCCGACCGTCGACTGCCGATGGCCGCGGATGCGATCGCGAGCGCGCTCGCGGCCGCGGGCTTGCCTCCGGGCGCCTGGTCGCTCCTGCACGACGATGGTGCGACCGCGCTGCGCGAGCTCTTGTCGCACGAAGTCGTCGACGCGGTGTGCGCGGCGGCGCCGCGGGCCGAGCTCCAACGCGTCGCTCGTGAGGCGCGCGCGCGGCGCGCGCTCGAGCTCGTCCCCCTGTGCAACACGAGCCACGTCGTCGGACTCGCCGACGAACCGAGCTCCGCGGCAGCGCGTGTCATCGAAGCGGCCTTCGGGCGCGCTCGCGCTCTGTCCGGACAGGCGCCGGGTCAGATCGGCCGCGTTGTGTGCCACGAGCGTGTTTTCTCGAAGTTCACTGCGGCCTTGCTCGCTGGCCTCGAGACGGACCGCGACCTCCTCCACCCGATCCCTCCGATCGATGCCTTGGCAGAGAGCTACACGTCGCGCGTCCGCGAGCTCGGAATCGATGAAGGCGCGACGCTCCTGTACCCACCTTCGTCCGCGGCGGCACCCTTGAACGCCGAGCGGCTGAACGCGCTGGTGTTCACGAACGTCGATCCGTTCCTGCGGCTCGCGGCCCTGTCGCGTCCGGGGCCGTGTGTGTGCCTGATGCGCGTCGTCAGCGACGTTGCGGGTGCCGCGCTCGCTCAGAGTTTCGACGCGGCCGTGGAAGATCTTTCGGGCTCGAGCGGCGAGCCGGATGGCGATCTCGGCGCGATGTGACCACGGCGCCGTTTCGACCGCGCGAGTTTCCGGGCACAATCTGCGGCCCGCGCGGCCGATAATGGAGCGCACGAGACCGCGAGCCCTACGCATGTGCGACCCCAAGCAAGTTCACGAGATCCTCAAGCGGCACCAATTGGCCGACGGCCTGCCGATGGTGTTCGACCTCAAGGCGTCGCACGGGTCCTGGCTCGTCGATGCGCGCACGGGACGCGAGTACCTCGACTTCTTCACGTGCTTCGCGAGCTGGCCGGTGGGCTACAACCACCCGTCGCTGTCGGATCCCGCGTTCCTCGCGGAACTGCAGCGCGCCGCGATCAACAACCCGTCGAACGCGGACTTGTACACCACGCTCCAAGCGGACTTCGTGCAGGCCTTCGCGACGCGCGTGACGCCGAGCGACTTCCCGCACCATTTCTGGATCTCGGGTGGGGCGCTCGCGGTCGAGAACGCGCTCAAGGCGGCCTTCGATTGGAAGGCGCGCAAGATCGGGTTGGCCAACGTCCATGACGACGGCGCGAGCCTCGTCGTGCTCCACTTCAAGGCCGCGTTCCACGGCCGCTCGGGCTACACGCTCTCGCTGACGAGCACGGACACGAAGAAGATCGCGCTGTTCCCGAAGTTCGACTGGCCGCGCGTGCACAATCCGGCGATCGAGTTCGGGCTCGACGGCTCGATCCAGAACGACGTCGAGGCCGAGGAAGCGCGCTCGGTGCGCGAGATCGAGGCCGCGTTCCAGAAGTACGCGAACAAGATCGCGTGCATCCTCATCGAGCCGATGCAGGGCGAAGGCGGCGACAACCACTTTCGGCCGGAGTTCCTGAAGAAGCTGCGCGAGCTCGCGGACGAGAACGAAGCCCTGCTCGTGTTCGACGAAGTGCAGACGGGCTTCTTCGGTTCCGGCAAGGCGTGGCTCTGGCAGCACCTCGGCGTCGCGCCGGACATCGTCGCGTTCGGCAAGAAGACGCAGGTGTGCGGCATCTACGCCAACCGTCGCATCGACGAGGTCGACGACAACGTGTTCCAGAAGGCCGGCCGCATCAATTCGACGTGGGGCGGCAACCTGACGGACATGGTGCGCTCCAAGAAGTTCATCGAGATCATCCACGGCGAGAACTTGCCGGAGAACATCACGCGGATGGGCAAGCACTTCATCGAGGGCTTGCGACAGCTCGGCCAAGAGCGCGGCGGGATCACGAACGTGCGCGGCATCGGATCGCTGGTCGCGTTCACGCTGCGCACGCCCGAGATCCGTCAGTCGGTGCTGATGGACCTGCGCGAGAAGGGCCTGCTCGCGCTCGCGTCCGGCGACCGCTCGATCCGCTTCCGCCTGCCGCTCTCCGTACAGAAGTCCGAGATCGAGCACGCGCTCGAGCGCATCGCGACTTGCTTGCCGGCGCGCGTGCACGTGTGACACCACGCGTCCACGCGAGCGGCCTCGCCGCTCGCTCGGCTGGACGACTGCGGCGGTTCCCCGTAGGCTGGTTGGCGTGCGTCGAGTGATGCTCGTGTTCGTGCTGGCGGTCGCAGCCAGCTGCTCGGCGTCGAAGCCGGAGGACGGCGTGCCGACGACGCACTCGCACACCGAGCCGGTCGTGCTCGGTCACTTCACGACGCGCGACCAGCGCGTGACGTGGCTCATGTCCGACGAGGGGCCGCGCTTCACCGTGCGGACGAGCGACTACGAGCTCCTGGCCGCGGAGCTCACTCCGACCGAAGTGGAAGCTCGTTTTCCTGCCCTGAGCGATTTCGTTCGCTCCGCGCTCGCAGGCGATGCCAGCGCCGTTCTCGACGCTTCGGCGTCGTGCGGTTACGACGCCGGC
>JANOFY010000290.1:0-7046 GCA_031413895.1 Planctomycetota bacterium
CGATCATCCCCATGATCGCGCCCGGCAGCATGATCTCCCAGTAGTAGTGGTTGCCTTTTCCGTCGCCCATCGCCGCGACTAGGTAGGCGAGGAAGAGTCCGATCGTGAGACCGAACACGATTCCGAGCGGCAGCGAGTTCACCTTCTTCGCGAACCATCCGGTCGCGAAACCGGCGATCAATCCCTTGATCGTCGATCCGATCACGATGCCCATGATCTCGGGTGCCACTTCAGGCGCCGAAACGAGCGCGCTCAAGCCGTCGAAGATGCCGAGCACGGCGCCGAGGATCAGTCCGAACAGGGGTTTGCTCATGGTCGATGACTCCTAGGGAGAGGGATTGCACACGGATCCATTCCGCGGCGGCAGAGTGAGTCTTTAACTCGAACGGAAGAAAAACAGCGCGAAGCGCATCGCCAAGTACGCGACGACGAGCAGGATCGGCGTCTTGTGGCGGGCTGCCAGGCGCGCGAGGCGGCCTGGCAGGCTCTCGCGGTAGGCCGACACCGGCAACCCAACGAGGTAGCCGCGCACGTCGTCCTGCAACTCGGGTACGGTCGCGTAGCGGTCGTGCTTCGCTGCCGCCAGCGCGCGGCGACCGATCGCTTCCAGCGGGCGAGGCACGAATCGCGTCGTCTCGAGGCGCGATCGCCATCTTGCGTCCTCGGCCGTCGTCGAAAGCAGGAACCTCAGGATCGCGCCAAGGGAGTAGACGTCGGAGCGCACGTCGAGCGCGTCGGGCGCGCCGCGCACTTGTTCGGGAGACATGTATCCGGGCGTGCCGGCGATCATGCCGGAGACGCCGTGCGCGGCGTCGAGCAGTTGCGCGACGCCGAAGTCGAGTACGAGCACCTCGCCGAACGGCCCGACGCGCACGTTCTCGGGCTTGAGATCGCGGTGTAGCACGCCCTGGGCATGCGCCGCGCTCACGGCTTCGCAGATACGCCCGAAGACGCGCAGGCGTTCGTTAAGGTCTTGCGGCTCGCGCGCGAACTCGTCGAGCGTTCGACCCGCGACGTGCTTCATCGCGTAGAACGCGCGCCCGTCGTCGAGGATGCCCGCGTCGTACACGGGCACGATTCCGGGATGCTCGAGTCGCGCGAGGATGCGCGCCTCGCCGCGCAGGCGCTCCGCCGACTCGCGGTCCACGGCGTGCGCGTGCACGACTTTGATCGCCACGGTCCGCTCGAGCTCTCGGTCGCGCGCGAGGTACACCGTTCCCATCCCGCCGCGCCCGATTTCTTCGGCGATGTCGTAGCGCGTCGAGCCGAAGTCCGGGCGATCGGCGATCTCACGCAAATGCCCGAGCGCAGCGTCGGAGAGCTCGCTCATGACGGATCGATGCCGAGCAGTGCGCGCGCCTCGGCGTGGAACTCGTCGTCGTCGACGCACGTCGACCGCAACTCGGAGAGCAGCACGCTCTTGAATTCGCGGCGCGCCCACGCGAGGTGGTTCGTCACCTGACTCGTGCTGACGCCGAACTCGGCGGCGAGCGCTTCGTACGTCGGCGGGGCCGGCAGATCGGGACCCTTCAGGTCGTAGCGCTCGAACAGCTGATACGCGAGCCGCTTGTCGCGCGATTCGCAGCGCGCAGCGAACTGCTGGACCGCCGCTTCGAACAGTGCGCGCGTCCACTCGCGATGAAAGTCCGCGTCGAGCTGCGGGTTCGACGCGAGCAAGCTCTCATCGAGATCGTCGACGTCGATCGCGCGTGCGTCACCGCCGCGTTTCTCCCGCTGCGCGGCTTGCCGTTCGTTCGCGACGTAACGGTCGAGGCACACGCGCAGGAACGTGCGAAACGCCGCGCGCGCCGGGTCGTAGCGCTGGAAGTAGTCGCGCTCGAACGCGCGCATCAGGAACCCCTGGGTCAGCTCCTTGGCATCGTCGTTCGACGCGTTCCAACGCAAGCGCACGTACTGGTAGGCGGGCTTCCAATAGGCCGCACAGATCGTCTCGAACGCGCGCCGGCGCGTCTCCGGATCGTTGCTCTTCGCAGCGACGAGCGCGGAATGGCGCGTGCGAGGGAAACGGCCGTCCGTGCCGCCGAGATCGGTGTCTTGCTCTCGCCTAGCGTGCATAAGCAAACGGGAGCTTTCGATTGTACGCGGCGCCCCATCCGCCGGCAGCCGAGCTATCTTGGAGGGGGACATGATCCGGCTCTACCAGAGCGACTGCGTCACGATCCGCGATTGGCGCTGCGCGGGCCACGACCACTGTGCCCGCTCGGACGAAGCGGCGGCGGCGCACGAGATCGCGCTCGTGCGGCGCGGCGTCTTCATGAAGCACGTGCGTGGCGAACGAGTGCTCGCCGACGCGGGCTGCGCCGTCTTCTTCCAGCGAGACGAGCCGTATCGGGTGAGCCATCCAGCAGGTGGCGACGCGTGCACCACGATTCGATTGCGAGCCGACGTACTCGAAGACCTGCTCCCGGCGCGCTGCCCGGCGCGAGCGGAGAATCGCGATCGGCCGTTCGCGGCGACCCATGTCGCAAGCCATGGCGCGAGCCATCTCCTGCACCTGAGGCTCTACCAGGCGCTGGCATCGGGGCGTTGCAACGATCTCATGGTCGACGAGCTCGTCTTCGATTTGTGCGACTCCATCCTCGGGCACGTCGCGCCCAAACCGCGTCGCGCTCCAGCGCCCGCTCGTGCCAGCACGGTGCGGGCGCATCGCGAGACGGTCGATGGCGCACGCGTCCTGTTGCAGCGTCGGATGAGCTCCAAGGTCCTGCTCGGAGACGTCGCACGCGAGGTGCATTGCTCGCCGTACCATCTCGCACGCATGTTCGCGCGCGAAGCCGGCCTGCCCATGCATCGCTATTTGAATCACCTGCGTCTGGCCGAAGCGCTGGCGCGGATGATCGACGGCGAGCGCGATCTGACCGCGCTCGCGCTCGACCTCGGCTTCGGAGACCACAGCCACTTCTCTAATTCGTTCCGGCGTGCGTTCGGGCAGTCTCCGACACAGTTGCGACGCGGCGCCACGGCTCGTGAGCTGCGCGAACTGAGCAAGAATCTCCAAGTCTGAGAGCGCCGGTCGCACCTACGATCCGTGCGTGCCTCGAGCCGCGTGGCTCGGGCGCGTCCGAATCGAATCGAGGAGCGAACCATGAAGAAGTGCCCTGTGTGCGAGTGGGAGATCCAGGACGGCGGTGTCGTGATCACGGTCGGGGGCCAGCGCGTGACCGTGTGCTGCGCGGAGTGCGCCGAGAAAGCCAAGCAAGGCGGCGTGAAATGATCGAAGCGGAAGTGCTCCAGGTCGTGGGCGCGTTCAATCGTGCCTTCGCCGACAACGACGCGGATCGGTACTTCAGCTTCGTCGACCGAGACATCACCGTGATCACACCGTCGAACCCCTATCGCGTCGACGGCATCCAAGCCGACCGCGCGGAGTTCGAAGCCGGCCTGCGCTCGGGCTCGACGCGCGTGCATTTCTTCCAAGAGCTCGAGCCCAAGGTGCGGCTCTTCGGCGACGCCGCCGTCGTCACGTACTACTCGCGCGGCAGCTACGGACCGGCAGGCTCGGCGCGAACCGCGTACTTGAAGGAGACTGACGTGCTCGCGCGACGCGACGGAAGCTGGAAGGTCGTCCACGTGCACGTGTCGACGACCGTGTCGTGATACCGTGCCAGCGTTCTCGCCGTGCTGAAGTCCGACCCCACGCTGCAGCGCATCTACGCGACCGTCGACGCGGTGCCGCGCGGCGTCGTCGCGACCTACGGGCAGATCGCGCGCGAGGCTCACTTGCCCGGCCGCGCTCGTCTCGTCGGACGTGCGCTGCGCGAGCTTCCTCCTGGATCGAAGCTCGCGTGGCACCGAGTGATCAATGCGACGGGCAAGATCAGCGTGCGCGGCGCCGCGGCGCGCGAACAGAAACGGCGGCTCGAGCGCGAGGGCGTCCACGTCGGCGCCGGCGGCCGCATTTCGCTCGAGACGTTCGGCTGGCGGCCGGATTAGTTGCCGTCACCGCCGGGCACCTGCGTGCCGCCGATGGGTAGCATCACGTTGAGTGGGGGAGGTCCAGGCTTGTAGTTGACCATCGCCCACGCGCGCCACGCTTCGTCGAACTCGGCGTAGCTCATCTCGAAGCACTCTTTGAACTTGGTGCGCTGGTACTCGACCAAGTTCGCGCCCGTCGGCACGCCGCGTTCGTCCTTGGAGCTCTTGATCGCCCACAAGAACTTCGTGAACGCGTCGGGCTGAGTCTTGATCAAGTAGTCGATCATCGACCACGTCGTGAAATGGTGCGCCAGTTTGAGCTCGGCGAAGCTCTTCAGGTTGACCATCTCCGCCATGCGCGGCGCTTGACCGCCGGCGATGAGCTTCATCACCTCCGGCTGCCAGTTGGACTTGCTGCTCATCTGAGGGACGGCGCCTTCGCCCCCGTCGAAGCTGTTGTATTTTGGGCTGACTTCGCGCTCGAACACGTGCGCGAGTCCCTCGTGCAGCCAAACGGGCGTGTCGTACGAGTAGTGGTTGAGGCCGTCGTAGAAGTTGTGCGCGAGGTTGAACGCGAGGTGCCCGTGCATCGCCTCGTCGACGCGCAGCTGTCCCTGCTCGGCGTGCGCGATCAGCGCGATCTTCCCTTGGTCGATGAAGTGCCAGCGCTGGCTGTTCTTGATCTGCAGGCCGGCGTGCTCGGTCAGGAACTTCGCGTGCATGGCCTCGTTGGGCAGGAGCAGCACTTCGTACTTCTCCTTCATCCCCAGGTACGGGCCTTCGCCTCTGTAGTCGCCTTCCCATTTGCCGCTGCCGTCGGCGAACGTGATGTTCTCGGCCTGGATGAGTTGGACGAATCGTTTGTGGATCTCCTCCGCGCGCTGCGCGAACAGGTGCGTGCGCAGCCACGGGTCGATGAGCACGGCGTCGGGCTTCACGTCGGGGAGCACCAGCGCGAGGCGACCGAGCTCCGCGAGGAACTTCTTCTTCTCCGCGAACTTGACGCGGTGCGAACCGAGCGCGAACCCGATCCTGAGGTTCGGCGTTTCGATCCAGCGGATCTCGGAGCCGCTCAAGAACTCGTCGACCTTGGCGGTATCGGTGACACCGAACGGGAAGCCGCCGTGGGAGACGATGCCAGCTTGCTTCAGCAGCACCGGATCGTTGTGGCAGTAGGGGCAGTTCGCAGGATCCGTGTCCTTCTTCGACTGTGCCCGCGCCGGCTCCGCAAGCGCGGCGGTACAGGCGAGAAGTACCGCCAGGCCGATCGCGAGCGTCCGACCTCGCCGTGTGCGCACCGCGCTCATATCAGCTTCAGCTTCCACTGCTTCGCCATCTCGATCACCTCGAACACCGGGAGCTGCTCGAGCGGCGGATCGCCGTCGACGATGCCGCGCAGCGCGTTGACCGCCGCGACGCGCAGCGTGTTGTCGCTCTCGTCGAGAAACGGCCGCACGAACGAGGTGCTCGATTTGTCTCCGCAACCCGCGAGCAGGCGCAGCACGGCCACTTTCTCCTTGAGTGCGCCGCCGTTCGCTTTCTCGATCGCCCACTGCGTGGCTTCGGGGCCGCGCAGCGGTTCGATTGCGGTGCGGATCTCGACGCCGCGCGAGTCCCACTGTTTGAACGCGGCCGCCCACAGAATCTCCATGCCCTGGCTCGAGCCGGCGGACGCAGCGCACAGTGCCGCTGAGTAGCTCTCGTCAGGATCGGCCTTCTCGCCCTGTTTTTTCACGGTCTCGAGCGCGGCGTTCGCGGGCGCAGCCAGTTCGGGATCCGGAAACGCGGCCGCGCGCCACAGCGCGAACGTGCGCTCCGCCGCGGACTTGCTCGTGAAGTGTTTCGCGAGGAGGCGCGTCTGCGTGGCGTCGGTCGTCTCGAGGAGCACTTCGTGCAGCCGTTCGATCGCGTCCTTGTCGCGCTCCTTGCCGTAGCGTTCGAGGAGGAACGGGACCGCGCTCGCAGCGCACGCCTTGAGCGCGTCGTGCGCCTGCGTGCCCATCTCCGGCGTGCGCGCCTTGCACAAGCGCTCGATGTCGACGATCAGCGTCGACTTGTCGGCCGGCTTGGGCCACGCCGTGAGGCGGTCGACTTGGACCTTCGATTTCTCGGCGGCGGGCGCGGGTGCTTGGCTGGCGTGCAATTGGCTCGCGCACACAGCCGCGAGCGCCACAGCAGTGATTCCGTTCCAGATCATGGAGACTCTCCGCGCAAGCGGTGTTGCCAAAGCGCCGGCACGACGTCGTGCCACGCTGGATCGATGAACTCGAGACGGCTCCGGTCGATCGCTTCGTCGAGAGCGGCGATTCCCTTCGTCGCGTCGAGATATGGAAAGTCGAGCACGGACAGAACGAACGTCGTCTCGCGCGGAGTGCGGCCCGCCCGGCGCTCGTCGACGCGCGCGACGTGGAAGCAGCCCGGCGATTCGATCAGGTCCGTCCACGCACCGGCTTCGGTGTCGAGAGCTGCGCGCCAGATCGTGAGGTCGAGCTCGCGCCAATTGCCGTCCGACGCGCGCAGCACCGGCTCCGCGGGAAGCGACCCGGCTCGGCACCCGTCGAGCGCCGCGTGTGCCGCGGCTTCCGCCTCGCGGCGACGATCTGGCTCGGCACTGCGCGCGGCCCACTTCGGAAAGATCACGTTCGACACGGCCAGGCGACGCAAGTGCGGCAGCGCGAACTGCGGCTCGAGCATCGCGTACCAACCCGCCACCTCGTCGACGTCTTCCTGAGTGATCGGAACACCGTTCAGAGTGAGCACCGTTCCGCTCGGCCATCCGTGCGGCTCGCCCGTGGCCGGCACGCGCTCGCAGGCGATCGACAGCGTGAGGATCGCGGGCAGGACGGAACCGGCTCGCGACAGCCGGCCGCGCCATCGGACGCGGTGCCTCTGGGTCGTGCGCATGGGCGTGAGCTGCATCCTATCCGGAGCGGACGGGGTCGTTTCGCGGAACCGCGAACGGATCCACTCGTACGCGCCGCCGCCGTACGCGCCGCCGGGCTCCGCTCGCGATCAGTGCTCTTCTTCGGCCTGCTCGCGCGGGGCGTCGAAGCAGCCGACGAAACGCAGCGTGTTGTTCACCACGAACTGATAGGCGGCCACGATGTTCT
>JANOFY010000291.1:0-13140 GCA_031413895.1 Planctomycetota bacterium
GGGTGAGTTCTCGGTGTCTTCGGTGACGGGCTCGCTCGCACCGAGCACCTCGGTCACGTTGCCGAGCGGGATGTCCTTGCTCCCGATGTTCAAGACGGCGATGCCGTCCTTGATCTTCACCGACTCGACATCGCCGCTGGCTTCGACGCTCGTGTTCGGGTCGATGTACTTGACGGTCTTCCCGATCAGGTCGCTCGATTGTGTGAGCTGCGCCATCAGCGCGTTGCTCTGCTGCAGCACGGCGAGTCCGAGCATGTTGTCGTTGAGCTCTTGAATCCCTTCGAGCGACGAGAACTGGGCGAGCTGCGCGATGAACTCCTGGTTCTCGGTCGGCGCCATCGGGTCCTGGTGCTTCAGCTGCGTGACGAGGAGGTTCATGAACGCGTCCTTGCCGAGCTTGTTCGAGCTCGACGTCGACGTGGATCCTCCCGGCGTGGAAACGGGATCGGTGGAGCTCGTGCCGCTGACGTTCATTGCGAGTGGGTCCTTGCTTTCAGGCGTAGAGGTCGACGCCGCTCGCCGATGCGAACGCGCGTGTGAGAGGTGCGTCGAGCGCAGATCGTGGCTCCGCGCGCGAGATCGAGTGCCCGGACGCGGCGCGTTCACCGTCGCGTTGATCCGCTTGGGCGTGCGGGTCGTCCTGGAATCCGAGCGCGAGCTCGAAGTGCTCGGCTTCGATGCCGTGCGACGCCAGCGCGGCGCGCAGCTCCGGCAGGTGGCGCCCGAGCACCTCGAGCGTCTCGCGTCTCTCGCTGCGCACGGACGCGGTGAGGCGCCGATCCTCGAGCGTGAGATGGATCGAGACTCGGCCCAGTTCGGGCGGTGCGAGGTGAATCGTCGCTTGTCGCAGCTCGGGTGAGAAACGCAACCGGATCTGCTTCAGGATCTCGGCGGCGCGATCGGTGTCGTGCGCGCGCGGCGCCGCCGTAGCTTCGCGCACGGGTTCGGGGAGAGACGCGTCCGTCGTCGACCGTGAGAGCGCGAGGCGATCCATCGAGCCGTCGAGCGGGCGTGCTTCGCGTCGATCCGGCGCGAGCTCGGAGGTCACCGCCTCGAGATCGTCGATCCACTGGTTCTCGGTGATCGCAAGCGATTCGAGCGTGGCGTCGAGACCTTTGGCGACCGGGGGCGAGGCGACGGGCCCCGCACTTGCCACCGGCAGCGTGTGCGTCGAGACGAGATCGGTGCGTGGCGCTGGGATCGCGACGACCTGTGCCGCTATCACAGGACCCGCGGCGATGAGGTCGTCGATCTTGGGCGAGTCTGTCTTCGCGACGGGAGCCACATCGAGCTCGGCATCCGCGCTCGCTGCGAGGGCGGGATCGATCGCGGGCTGTGCGGCGTCGGACGCCGTTTCGACGGGCGCATCGGAGCTCGTCGCGATGCGCTCGGGCTCCGAGCTGGCATGCGAGGTTTCGCCGGGCCGGTCCACAGGGGCTCGGCCAGCCTCGGCATCCCCCGTCGTCGCGGGTTCCGCAGCTTCGCTCTGCGGCTCGTCGTTGGACACGGACCCTTGCGCGATCGAGCCGCGCTCCGAGCGCGCGGGTTGCGACGGAACGGAGAATCGCTGGGGGGAGGGCGGTCGATCCGTGCCGATCGACCGCCCCGTTACTGCATCCAAGGAACGGAGAGTTGTTGAGATCTCCATTGCGCCGCCCGTATGCAATGCCGGTGCCACGCCGCTGAGGCGGTCACAAGTCGTTGTCAAACCAGCAATAGCGCTGAAATCGCGCCGGTCGCGATGGTGGCGTGGAGCACTGCGCCCAGAAAGGAACGACTCAACCGGGCTGAAAGCGATTCCTAAATGCGGCCGTGTATGACTCGGAGGCCGAGAGGAACTCCGATCGCCGGGCCTTCGTCTCATCCACCCGCCGCAGGGCAGGATTTCCGGTGCTGCGGTATCATCCAATGTGATCGTGCCCCGAGGGCGCGCCCAGGAGATGGGGCGAGCCCGTGCCGTCGTTTCCGGTCTAGAACCATCCGCCGTCTCACATTCACCAGCGAAGTGCCCGCCGCGTTCGTCCGAACAGCGTGTCCCGGTCGCGCACCCACCCACCGCACATGAAACTCCTCCAATTCGTCCTCCCGCTCACCTGCATTTCGCTCTTGACGGCGCCGCTGCGTGCGCAGCACGCGCAGGTGTCGTCCGTCGCCGTCCAACCCGGCAATCCGAATCGCGTGTGGGTCTGCAACCGCGACAACGGCACCGTGGCCGTCATCGATCTCCCTACGGCCACGACGGTCGCGGAGATCGTGGTGGGAGAGCACCCGCGATCGCTCGCGTTCAACGCGACGGGCACGCGCGTGCTCGTGGCCAACCAACGCGGTGACATCCCGGTCGATGTGAACTTCGTCACACCGTTCACCGGCGCCGAGCTGCGCGGCTCGGTCAGCGTCATCAACACGGCGACGTTCAGCGTGACGACGACGTTGACGAACATGGGCGTCGAGCCGTACGGCGTGGCGCTCGCCCCCAACGGCAAGTTCTTCGTCGTGAGCGGCATGCGCTCGGGAACGATGAAGTTCCTCGATGCGGTCAGCTTCGCTCAGGTGCTCGACCACCAATACCTGCGCAACCTGAACCTCATCCCGAATCCGTTCACGATGGCGGATGCGGACGCCAATCGCGACGGCATCGCCGATAGCGGCGACCCGCGCGGCTTCGTGATCCGTTCGGACAGCCAACGCATCTACGTCACGCACAACAAGTCGTCGTACGTCTCGGTCCTTCAGCTCACCCTGAACGGGAGCGGCCTGCCGACGAGCGTCGCGGAGCTCGCGAAGATCCAGACGGACGACTATCCGTTCGACCCGGTCTTCAATCCCACGCCGGTTCAGGTGCTGCAGAGCCAAGGCAAGCCGCGCTTCTTGGAGGACATCGCGCTTTCGCCTGACGGAACGCGCGCCCTGATCCCGCACGTGCTGCACAACGTCAACCACGACGTGAACCACAGTTTCGGGCCGGGCCTCGCCGGCGACTTCGCGAATCGCGTCTACCCGGCGTTGACGATGATCGACACGACGCTGAACTCGTTCGGCCAGCTCGGTGACGCGTCGAATCGACTGCACAGCGAGCTCTCGGACTCCCTGAACCCGGCGGCTTTCATCCCGTTCGGACGGGGCAAGAAGACGACTGCCGGCAACATCATCATCTTGGGCGGCTCGGGTTCACCGATCCCGGGCTCGAGCGCGGACTTCGTCGTCGACGGCCTGGCACCGGGCGACACCGGCGTCATTTTGATCGGACGCACGAAGATCAATCAGCCCTTCGGCAACGCGGGCAATCTCTTGGTCACGCCGCGCTTCCAGGTTCCCCTCGTCGGCAACACCGCGACCATGCGGATCGGCAACTCGCCGACGTTGAACGGTGTCGTCTTCATCGCGCAAGCGCTGATCACGCACCCGACGAACCAGCAGACGCTCAGCACGGGGCTGCGATTCGTGATCAACCCGACGGGCTACGGCCAGAACAAGATGGGACACCGCGCCGGTCACCCCGGTCGCGTGATCTTCAATCCGGCCGGCGATCGCGCGATCATGCTGAACCGCGGCTCCGAAGACGTGTTCGTCTACAAGGTGAACGGCAGCGACATGGAGCTCCTCTCCGTGTTCCCGCCGCGCTACGGCTTCGCGCCGCGCGCCGGCCTCGACACCACGACGCCGATGGGTGACCTCCCGCTCGGCATGGCGATCACGCCCGACCTCAGCACCCCGAACAACGACGACGCGAAGCTCTTCATCATCAACGAGGCGACACGCACGCTATCCGTCCTACGCGTGGACTGGATGACGGGCACCGTTCACTCACTCTCGAACACTCAGATCTCGACCCACAGCGGACCGGACGCGATGACGCTCTCGCAGCGCCGTGGCGAGGAGATCTTCGAAGATGCCTCCCGTCCGCAGACCTCGGGCAACTTCAACAACTCGTGCGGCTCGTGCCACTTCGAGGGTGGTGAAGACGGCAACGTGTGGCAGCGCGGCAACGGACCCCGCAGCACGATGCCGATGTACGGCGGCACGCTCGGAACGGGGCTGATCCTGTGGAAGGGCGTCCGTCTGAACAACGGCGAGACCGGGCCGATGTTCGGCGGCGAAAACGGCGGCACCGGCATCTTCAACGATGCCGATCAACAGGCGCTGGTCGACTTCCACGAAGTGCTCGCGTTCCCGCTGAACCCGAACCTTCATCCCGTCACCGGTGCCTACAACCCGGCGGCCGCGCTCGGCAAGGACCTCTTCTTCGGGACTGACGACACGGGACTGAACCCGACGCTGCGTCACGCCGGGTGCGCGACGTGCCACCCGGACGTCGAGCTCAACAGCAACCCGGGACCGCGCTTCTACACGATCGATTTCGTGGACCCCGTGCTCTCGAGCGGCGAGAACCTCGCAGCGCAGGACCCGGGGTGCTTCGCGCTGCGTGAGAACGTCGTCGCGATCAACATCCGCAACGTGAACACCGGTGCGAACATCGACATGGATGCCGACACGTTCCCCGATCCTGATCGCAACCTCGACGGCTACAACGATCTCGAGACGTACGCGATCATGAACGCCGACAAGGACGATCCGTTCCAACGGGACGATGCGAACAGCTACCAGTGCCCGTGCGATCCGAACACCGAGACGAACTGCGACCCGCTCACGTTCAAGCGGATCTTCGGCCGCCCGGCGGACAAGTTCTCCGTTCCGCACAAGCTGGGGGTGTTCGGGACTGCGCCGTACTTCCACGACCACGTCGTGTTCACGCTGCGCGCGCTCCTCGACCCCGATGCGCAGTCACTGAGCCCGGTCTACGGCAGCCCCGCGTTCCCGCTGCAGCCGCCGTATCCCGGCATCAACAAGATCTTCAATGACGTGCACGACGTCCGCGGGCACCCGGCCTTCGTCCCGGGTTCCTCGAAGGTCCAGCTCACGCTGCAGAGCGGGATCAACGTCGAGCAGGACATCACGTCGATCTTGGAATACATTCAATCGCTGTGACCGCGACGCCCGCCTGACGGGCTGCGTCGGAAACGAAGCCACGGGCGCGTGAGGACTACTCACGCGCCCGTGGCGTTTTTCACCGATCGCGACGCGCCCCGCTGAATCGAGACGTGGAGGAGCAACCGGCCGTTTGCGCCGCTCGGCGTTGCGCCGCGTACGCAGCACGCTTCCACGCGTATCACAGGCTACTTGTCGAGCGTCGCGGCTCCGTTCTTCACGCCGAGGCTGGTCTAGCCCGCATTTCTCACCAGCTTCGTAGCGAGGCGCATCCAACTCGTGGCCGGCGAGGAGTTGGCTTCGAGACGACCGCAGGTGACCTGTTTGGTCACCGAGGAGCGGATCGAACCCAACGACGCCGCAGGGCGTGAGTTGGCTGCGACGCAGTAGAAGCTGGTGAAAAATGCGGGCTAGGTCGGACAGCGCGTGCCGTCTGTCCCTGCCAGCAGAACGACGCTGCTCGCGCGCTTCCACGGGTCAACCATCGCTCGACGACCCGAAACAACGTCTCAGGGATTCTTGTGACGAACTTCGACGCGTCCGTCGTCGCCGCCGATCACGAGCGCGTGCGCGAGTCCAATGAAGAGGCCGCTCTCGACTGCACCCGGGATGCGCGCAATCGCCGCTTCGACAGCAGCCGCATCCGTGATCCCGTACGCGAAGCGGCAATCGAGGATCGAGTTTCCGTTGTCCGTCATGTATGCGCGTCCTTCGTGCATGCGAAGGGTCGGCACGCACTCGAGGCGACGAAGCGCGCGCTCGACCGTCGACAGCGCGAAGGGCACGACCTCGACGGGCAGCGCGAAGGTCGTCCCAAGACGCGCTACCACCTTCGAGCGACCGACGACGATCACTTCGCGCCGGCTGATCGACGCGACGACCTTCTCGCGCAGCAACGCGCCTCCGCCTCCCTTGATCATGTCGAAGTGGGAATCGATCTCGTCTGCGCCGTCGACGGTCAAGTCGAGCGAGCTGACGCTGTCGAGGCTCACGAGCGGGATTCCAAGTCGCTGCGCCTTCTCGTGGGTGTCGTTCGACGTCGGAACGCCGCGTACGCGTAGACGTTCGTCGCGAATGCGCTCCGCGAGACGAACGAGCGTGTGGAACACGGTCGATCCGGTGCCGAGGCCGAGGAGCATGCCGTCCTCGACGAACTCGGCGGCCTTGCGGCCGGCTGCTTCTTTGGCATCTCCCACACCATCACCTCGAATCGGCCGCGCGGCGTTGAACGCGCGGATCGTAGCTTCCACGCCGCCGCTCAAGCGAGTCCGGGATCGCCGATGCGAGACCGCGAGAGATCAGGAAGGTCGCGCTCGCTCGAACCACCGCGGGTCGGTGCGCGACGCGGGATCGTGCTCAGCGCGCCTGCCGGCCCGCCTCTACGGCCGGACGGGCGGCGGATGATGGATCAGGCACCCAGCGGACGTACGGCCCGTGCGTGGCCGACGCGTGGCCGGGGCTGGGATGCGATGATATCTTGAGATTCGATCTCATCTTTCATGACCATGAGCAACGTCGACGATCTATTCCCCGGCCAGATCGCCGAGCTGGCGGAGATTGGCGGCGAGCGCGCGTTTCGCCGACGACTCATGGAGCTCGGCTTCCTGCCCGGGACACAGGTCCGCTTGGTGCGGCGCGTCGGCGTTGGAGATCTCGTCGAGTTCGAAGTGCGCGGAGCTCACATCAGCTTGCGTCGCAGTGAAGCCGGCGACCTGCGCTTCCACGTGCGGCAATGACCTCCTCCACTCACGCTCCCGCCGCAACGGCCAGAAGACGTCCGCTCGTCGCGGTCGCGGGCAACCCGAACACCGGCAAGACGACGCTCTTCAATCGCCTGACGGGTTCCGACCTCAAGGTCAGCAACTATCCGGGCGTGACCGTCGAGAGCCACACGGGCTCGCTCGCGCTTCCAAGTCGGACGATCGTCGACCTCATGGATGTGCCGGGCGCGTACAGCCTCTCCGCTCGCAGCCGCGAGGAGGAGATCGCGATGTGCGCAATCGCGGGCCTCGCCGGACTGCCCATGCCGGACGTCGTGCTCCTCGTCGTCGACGCGACGCAGCTCTCGCGCAACTTGTATCTCGCACTGCAGGTGATCGAGCTCGAGCTGCCTGTCGTGATCGCGCTCAACATGACCGACATGATCGCGCAGCGCGGCGAGGCGATCGACGCGAAGCAGCTCGCTGTCGAGCTCGGCGTCCCCGTGGTCGAGATCTCCGCGCTTCACGGCCGTGGACTGACAGAGCTCGCGGAGACGATCGATCGGGTCGTGGAGACGCCCGCCAGCGCACGACCGGGGCCGCGATGGACGCCCGCGTCCGATGCACTCCGTGCGGATGTCGAGAGCGTCGTCGAAACGCTCCCGGCGAGTTGGGTGCAATCCAGCCCGTCGCGTGCGCGCGCGCTCGCACTGTGGGCGCTCCTCTCGCTCGACGAAAACGACGAGCTGACCGATGTTTCCCCCGCAGTGCGCGCGCGTGTCCTCGAACGCCGCGCGCGCGCCGCGGAGTCCGGAAGACAGATCGACACCGAGGTGATCGGCGGGCGCTACGCGTGGATCGATGCGCACCTCGGCAGCGTGCTCCGCCGGCCGAGTCGGTCAGTGACCTCGCTGACCGAACGCGTCGATCGCGTGCTGCTGCATCCGGCGTTCGGTTTCGTCGCCTTCTTGGCAGCGATGGGTCTCGTCTTTCAATCCCTGTTCAGCTGGGCCGACCCGGCGATCGGTTGGATCGAGGCCGGTGTCTCGGTCCTCTCGCAGTTCGTGCGCGGTGCGCTGCCAGCCGGACTCGTGCGCGACTTCGTGTGCGACGGTCTGATCGCCGGCGTCGGCAGCGTCGTCGTGTTCCTGCCGCAGATCCTGCTGCTCTTCTTCTTCATCGGCTTGATGGAAGACTCGGGATACATGGCGCGAGTCGCGTTCCTCATGGACCGCATCATGCGCAGCATCGGACTGCACGGACGTGCCTTCGTGCCCATGCTCTCCGGCTATGCCTGCGCGGTGCCCGCGATCCTCGCGACACGCACGATGGAGCGGCAGCGCGACCGCACGTTGACGATGCTCGTGATTCCGCTGATGACATGCTCGGCGCGCTTGCCGGTGTACGCGTTGCTCATCGGAGCGCTCTTTCCGCCGTCGAACGTCTTCGGTTTCGTTCCGGTGCAGGGGCTCTTGATGATCGCGATGTATCTCTTCAGCACGGTCATGGCGCTCGCGGCCGCGGCCGTCCTGTCGCGCACGCTGTTCAAGGGTCCGCGCGTTCCCCTGATCCTCGAGCTGCCGCCCTACCGTCGACCGCACTGGTCCTCCGTGCTGCGCATGATGTGGCAGCGCAGTCAGATGTTCCTGAAGGAGGCCGGAGGCGTGATTTTGGTCTGCACGATCGTGCTCTGGCTGCTCCTTTCATTTCCACGCAGGCCGGAGGATGCGCACCAGCTCGAGGCAGCTCGCGCGGAGTTCGTGGCTCGTGGTACTCCGCCGGATGAGATCGAGGCCAAGCTCCTCTCGCTGTCGCGCGCACAGGCAGGCGAGAACCTGCGGTCTAGCTATGGAGGCCAGATGGGCCACGCGATCGAGCCGGCGATCGCACCTCTGGGCTTCGACTGGAAGGTAGGCATCGGCTTGATCGGCGCATTCGCCGCGCGCGAAGTGTTCGTGAGCACGATGGGCGTCGTGTACGGAGTCGGCGATGACGCCGAAGCGGCGACGCTGCGAGAGAGGATCCGGCTCGAATCGCGGGCGGACGGCAAGCCTGTTTACTCACCGCTGATGGGCCTGTCCCTGATGGTGTTCTTCGCGCTCGCGTGTCAGTGCATGAGCACGCTCGCGGCGGTCTACCGCGAGACGCGTTCCTGGCGCTGGCCCGTGTTCATGTTCGTGTACATGACCGCGCTCGCATGGATCGCGAGCTTCGTCGTGTACCAGGGCGGAACTTGGCTAGCAGCCCGTTGAAAAAGTCACCGTTCTCCGCACCGTCAGCGTTCGCGCTGCAAGGAGAGCGCCGGAGGGACGGCGGAGGTGGCCTTCCTGGCCACTGAGCACGGCCTGACTAGCTCGACGCCGCAGCCCGAACGCTGACGGTGCGGAGAACGGTGACTTTTTCAACGGGCTGCTAGGCCTCGGGTAGCGCGCGGCACTCTGCGGCGCAGATCTGCAGCACGATCCGGCGCAGCACGGCAGCATGCTTCGCCCGAACCAAGCGAGTCAATCGTTCGGGATCGAGCGGAGTCGCGTGCGGATCGGCCGGCGAGCTTTCGACGCTCGAAGGAAAATGCCGATGCCAACGCCAGCGCGAACGACTCGCAAGCCCGACTACGGATCCGGACACGCGAGGAAGATCTCGCGCATCATCGACACGGTGACGATGTCGAGTCGCACGAAGGGCTCGTTCGGACGATCACCCGGGAACACGGCGCAAAGAGGTATCGAGCGCGAACCCAGTCGCCCCATGAGACGCCGGATCATGTCCGTACACGGTCCGTCGTTCGTGATGTCCGCCTTCATCGCGACGACGCCCTTGCGCTCCATGAGCGCGCGGATCTCGGCGGACTCGAACACGTTGTACTCGTTGTACTTGCAGTTGGGACACCAGTTGGCGGTGAAGTCGACGAACACGGTGCGACCCTCCGCTTGATGCTTCGCGAGCAACTCGGGATCAAAATCGACCCACGCAACGTGACTTCTGTCGTTCGAGAAGAGTCCCTTGAAATCGACGAACGACACGCGCGCCCCAATGCCGACGATCGCGAGCGAGGCGAGCAGCGTGCCGGTGCGCGCCCCCGTTGATTGATCGAACGTCGCGAACTTGCCCCACCACCAACAACCGAGCGCGACGAACAGCAGGAACGCAACGGTGAAGAGCAGCAGATCCTGTCGCAGGCTCGTCATCAGATACACGACCGTGGCGAGCAGCAGGAAGCCCATCAGGTGCTTGAAGGTCTGCATCCAAGCGCCCGGCTTCGGAACGATCTTCAACGCCGCTGGATTGGCGGTGAGCACGACATAGGGTGCCGCCATCCCCAGGCCGATCATCATGAAGATCAAGAAGATGGTCGCCGTGGACTGCGTGACGGACCACGCGAGAGTGCTGCCGAGGAACGGCCCGCTGCACGGAGTCGCCAGAACCGTCGCCATCATGCCTTTGAAGAACGCGTCGCCGAGGCCTTCGCGCTGCACGCCGCCCGCGAGCGCGCCCACCTGGCTTGGAACACCGAGCTCGAACACGTCGAACATCGACAAGGAAAACGCGAACACGATCGCGATCATCACGACGATGAAGTTTGGGTTCTGGAACTGCTCGCCCCATCCCTTGCCGGCGAAAGCCGCCAGCGCGGCCAAAACCACGAAGACGACCAAGATGCCGCCCGAGAACGCCAGACCGAGCGCGAAGATGCGCGAACGGCTCTCGCCGGCCTGCTGCACGAAGCTCAGGATCTTGATCGACACGACCGGCAACACGCACGGCATCACGTTCAAGATCAGCCCAGCGATGAACGCGAGCACGAGCCACACACCCAGGCCGTGCGTCTTCGGATCTGCGCGGGGTGCGTAGTCGGGAAACGTCACCGACGCGCAATCGACGGCACTCGACGCTGCGACGGGCTCTTTCTCGTGAGTTGGTGTCGGCGCCGGCGCTCCATTCGCGCCCGTGCCGTTCGGCTCGCCGACTACGAGATCCGCGGGGAAGCGCGTGAACAGCGCATCGGACCCCGCCCCCGCCGACGTCAGCGACTCGTCGTATCCCACGCAGGACTCGAGACACGTCAGGCCGTGCAACTCGGCCCCGATGTCCGCTCCGCTGGCGCCTGGCTTCAGCTTGCCGCGAATGAAGAACTCGATCCGGCCTTCGTGCCCGAAGATGTGCGTCGGCTTGTCGTTCGCGCCGACCTCTTGGTCGAAGCTCTTCGGCATTGGGTAACGAACTGCGCTCCACACGACGTCGGTGCCCGACATCGTGATCACCAGCGGCTTGCCGACTGCATCGTCGGGGCCCATGTCTTCGCGGGTGGGGCCGTGGTAGAGGTGCCAACCCCGATCGACGCGAACGTCGATCGCGGCTCGAACGTCGGCACCGTCGATGCGCACGTAGAGTTGACCGCTGGCACGGTTGTCCTGCGCGTGGAGGGAACACGCGAGCGATGCGATCGCTAGTAGCGTGAGGAAGACGACGTTCTTCATGCGGCGTGACACGGCGGGGAAGGAATGTGAAGCGGCCCAGGATCGTATACCGCCGCGCGAAACGGCTGCGGTTTTTGCCATGCGAACGGCCACTTGGCGGACATCCGTTTCCTTACGCGTCCCCTCGAACCGCGGATGGCAGGCGCCTACGAAAACCTCCGCCTCGCGCGCCTGGCGGCGTATTCTGACGGCCTCGCGCGGCTCCGCGCTCATCTCTTACGAGACACTCCATGCGTACCTATCCGATTGCCTGCGTGCTCGGCGCCCCTCTGCTCACCTTCTTCCTGCAGGCGGGAGGACAGAAGCCCCCACAGGACGAGCCTTCGCCAGCGTCCGAGCGTGTGCGCATCGACCGCAAGAAACTGCAGAAGGACATCCAAGGCGCTTGGCGGCTGGTCGAACTCCAAGCACGAACCATGGCACCGCAATCGCGAAAGGACGTCGGCTACTGCCTGATCTCCGGCAACTGTCTCTCGCTCGAGTTGCACTTGGGTTGGATGTCCGACCCCGCGACGCTGGACGCCCGAACGTTTCAATCGGGTACACATTCGTTCGGCATCGACGACGAGGGCCAGCTCACGACGTCGACCCTGATCGGTGCGTACATCAATCGCGCGAACAGGCTGGAGTTCGAATCACCGGGCTATGCACGCTCGTACAAGATCACGCTCGTCGCCAACCAGCTCTCGTTGGCGCGATCCGATGGTCAAACGCTCGTGTTCGAACGCATGCTCGACACATCGCTAGAGCGCGACTTCTTCGGCCGTCGCAAACGCGACGTTGCGAAGCCGGACGCCGAAGAGAAATCCGACGCGAACGACGAGCGAGAGAAATGACCGCGCCAGACGCGGTGGCGAGCGAAGCCACCGAATCTGGCGCGAAAGACTGCGTGCTGCTTCGAACTTAGGCGCCGCGCCGGATCTCCGATCCAGCTCGTACGGTTCGTCCGCGCATCGACTGCGGCTGCGCGGCTCGCGCTAGCACTGACTGAAGCCGCACGAGTGACACTTCACGCAGCCTTCCTCGAACGCGAGCGCCGACGTGCAGGCCGGGCACTTGATCTTGTACTGCGAGACGCTGCGCGGCGGATTCGTATGCGCAGCCGTCGTGTGAGCCGCGCGCGGGGCGGCCTGCGCGTGCGGCGTTCGGATCTGGTCCGGTTCCACACCGCCGAGCAGCAAAGCGTGCAGCCCGACTTCTTGCTTCGCGTCGAGGTAGCGCTGCAACGCCGTCGCGAGTCCGTCGGCGAGCGACATGATCCGACCATCTTGCGTCGGCACCGAGAGGCTCGAACCGATGCCCTCGAGCTGCTTGATCGCCATCTTCAAGCTGCCGTTCGAGCGCAGCCAGAGCGACAGGATGCGGCAGATCGCTTCCAAGTCGGAGTTGGCGACATCGCCGCCCTTCCCTAGCTGCGCGAAGACTTCGCGCTCGCGGCCTGAGCCGGGATCGACCGACACCTTCACGTGCATGTTGCCGAAGGGCGTCATCTGCCGGATGCGCAGGCAGCTCATGATCTCCGGCAGCTTGATCGGGTTGAGCTCCACGTCGCCGTCGGCGGCGCGCTGGACGCGCATGCCGGGTAGCGCGCTCGCCGCTGCCTGCCCCGCTTCGTTCGCGTTCTCTCCCGACTTCTCGTGCTGCTTGCCCGAGTTCTTGAGCGCCATCGGCTGCTGGTCTCGGCAGCCGTCGCGGTAGACCGTGACACCTTTGACGTCCTCGTCGATCGCGAGCTCGTAGATCTGGCGCACGTCCTCGGCCGTCGCGTCGTGCGGGAAGTTGATCGTCTTCGAGATCGACGAGTCGCAGTGGCGCTGGAACGCCGACTGCATCTTCATGTGCCAGAAGGGCGAAATGTCGTGCGCCGTGACGAACACGCGCTTCTGATCGTCGGGGATCTCGGCGCGGTGTTGGAGCGTGCCATGCTCGACGATGTCGTCGACGAGCGCGTCCGAGTAGACGCCGTGCTCACGGGC
>JANOFY010000292.1:0-2653 GCA_031413895.1 Planctomycetota bacterium
ATCTAGTCGTCATTGGGCTGCGTCGAGAATCGTTCATCGCTTGCACGGTACCCGTGAATGATTTAGGCTTGTCGCGGTGATCGTCTCCTTTGGCGACCCCGCGACCGACGCACTATTCCACGGCCGGCGCGACAGCAGAACGAAGCGCGTTCCACACGACATCCGCCCCGCCATCCTGCGCAAGCTCGACATGCTCAATTCCGTCCACGAACTCCTCGATCTGCGCGCGCCGCCTGGGAACCGGCTCGAGGCGCTCCGCGGTGACCGGCAGGGATACCACTCGATTCGCGTCAACGATCCGTGGCGGCTCGTGTTCCGGTGGACGCCGGTGGGTCCCGAGCGAGTGAGCCTGGTCGACTACCACTGATCCTGGAGGAAAGCATGCTGCCCGCACGCCGTGTTCCGACCCATCCCGGAGAGATCCTGCTTCGCGAGTTCCTGGAGCCCCTCGAGATCTCGCAAGTGCAGCTCGCCGGCCACGTCGGCGTCTCCGTGCAGCGTGTGAACGAGATCGTGCGCGGCAAGCGCGGGATCACATCCGAGACAGCGTGGCTCTTCGCGGGAGCCTTCGGAACCACGCCGGAGTTCTGGATCAACCTCCAGAGCCAGCACGATCTTGCGAAGAATCGGCCGGTGCGAACGATACGCCGCCTGGGCAAAGCGAGCTGATACCGACGGGCGTGTCTCCCGAAAACCCGGGGGAGCTCTGGCCCGAGTTTCCCGCAACTCCGAGCCGACCTTCACGCGCGCGTCGCTCACCGCATCCATGTCGCTGACGTGCAACGGCTTTTGCTCCACGCAGCGATGGATCGCCCGCGCCAACAAGGTTGAAATCGGGGAACCACCGGTGAACCAACAGGGAACCTCAGCAGGCTTTCCAAGCTGAATGTCGCCGGTTCGAACCCCGTCGCCCGCTCGATCATTGCGCCTGGCCCCGGCGATCCTTTTGATCACTCGGGCCAACGGACCTCTACTTCGATCCGGCGATAACGCCCGCAGAGAACGACGAGTCTTCGCGGAGCAAGGACCTGCAATGCGGCACCCGGAGAGACCTTCGATCGAAACGTACACGCGCCCCATCTCGTTCATCGGCGCCCTGTGCGTAACCTGCGCAGTCGCCCTCGCGGGGGAGCCGCGTCTCGTGTCTCAGGGACTCGCCGGCTACGTCAGCATGGAGGTCGAGCCGCCGCCGGCGGAGTTCGGGTATGGCGTCAGTCTCTACGCCACCGCATGGCCGCTCGTGGAGCGGCCGCTGCGCGACTTCCAAATCGGACTGGCCTCGATCTGGATCGTGCCCGACAACCGCACGATCGATGAGCCGTTGCTGCCGACGGGCACGGTAGCTCGCGACAACTGGCCGGAGCGCGGGCCGAGCTATCGCGATGTGTTCCAGACGATCGAGGGTGGCCTCGGCTTCTGGGCCAGCACGCGCTTCGGCTCGACCGTGGCCAAGTTTCGGATGAACGGAACACCCAACGGCTACAACCACGAGATCTCCTCGCCCGGTTGGGGCTTCGGAGAAGTGAAGGCGCTGACGCCGGACCAGATGGGCATCGCGCAGCTCAGTCCGTGCCTGCTGGTTCCGCCGGACGGACTCACGTTCGCGAACGGCACCTGTGGCGAACTGTTGGGCTACGCGTGGATGGCGCTGCCGCTGATCGAAGCGCAGACGAAGACCGCCGGACTCGACATCCCGACCGGCAATCAATCGTGGACGATGTTCCTCAACGCGCAGAACTTCAAAGGGCCCGTGGCCTTCTACACGCCGGTCACGTGGAGCCGCATCTCGCGCCGGCATCCGCCGGCCGTGGGGCGCGGCCTCGACGTGCGGCCGGGACTGGTCACGGGCGGCGCGATCGAGATCAATACGGTGCCACGGTTCGTCGGCCAGGATCGCAAGGGAACGACCTACACGCGCATCCCGCGTCTTCAATTCCCGGCGGACAGCGAAGGCCGCACGGTCCTGATCCACAACTTGACGCACTACTCGAAGGCCGCGCTCCACGCCGATGTGGAGCGCTGGCTGGCCGGAGGTGAGGCAGCCTCGGGCCGCTTCGACACGCACGGCGCGATCGTCCCGACGTGCACGGCGCATCCTCTCAGCGTGAGCCAAGGCGAGGACAACTTGCCGATTCGAGGCTGCGAGAACTGGGTGGAGACACGCGCGTTCGACAAGAGCACCTTCGGCTTGCAGTGGAAGAGCTCCGTGCTCGAGCCCTGGACGGGCAAGCTGCGACGCGGTTCCTTTCCGCAGTACTGCAAGCAGGTGGGCCAGGAGTTGTTGGTTGTCGCCGCCGATGCGGTGCCGGCCGAGACCGGGCTCTCGAAGGCGCAGTTCCTGCCGGCCGCGACGGACGAGTCCTACACTTCGCCGGACAAGGCCGACGATGCCTGGCACAAGCCCGGTCCGAAGGCCGGACCGTTCAAGGCGCAGCTCGCTGACGGCAGCGTGGTCCTCTATTCGTGGTACCGCTTCATCGATCAGCCTGCGCTGCAGGACGCTGACCTCTCGGCGTCGCAGAAAGTGCGCCAGGCTCGCCGATTCGGCATCCATGCTGCCATCCGGTCACGCCGACCGGCAGTTCGGCGGAAACAACGAAGGCGGATGAAGCCGTCAGTGGCAAGCCGCGCGCTGTGTTCCGATCCGGAGTGC
>JANOFY010000293.1:0-7414 GCA_031413895.1 Planctomycetota bacterium
GCCTTGCTCGAGGCTCGCTCCGCCGGACTCGACGATCGTGTAGATGCCGGCCATGACCGCGCCGTGGTCACCGAACGGATTCGGGAGAACATTGCCCGTAGCGCCCGGCTTCACGATCACGTTGAAGCGCTGTCCCGCGGGATTCTCGAGGTACACGTGGAGATCGCCGCGCGACGGATGCTGCAGATTGTTGAGCACGACCGACGTGACCTTGTCGATGCCGTGCGCAACGGTGACCGTCGACGTGAACTCCGGCCAGTTCGGCACCGAGTTCCACGCCGGGTTCCAGATGTCGATGCCTTGAGCTTCCGGAATCGCGCCGCCCGGTCCCATGGTCGAGATGACGGTCGAGCCCGCGCTCGCCGATGCAGCGAGTGTTGCGATCGCAACGAAGGACAATGTCCGGTCCGATGTCGTGTGCTTGAGCTTCATGTCCGTCCTCTTGCTCGATAGGGATTCGAACTCGGATCGCAGTCGAGCTCCTTTGACATCCGCGGAGCTCTGACTGCGAGCCTGCCGTCGGCTGATGATACTGCGCGGTTCCCTCCGTGCTCAGGCCTCCGGACGGGAATCCAGTCCGTTCGCGAGCGCGGCTTCGAATTCTCGGCTCAGGCCGTCCTGTACAGGGAATCAGGCGTTCCGAGGCTGGAACGTGGGCGTTCCGGCAGTGGAACACGAGCGCAGCTCATCGCCGTCCACGCGTGCAGAGTTCGCGAATCTCGATCACGGGTTCCACCAAACCCTCACAGCGTTCGACGTGTTCCAAGTGGATGGCGTGCAGTAGTTCGCAATGTTGCGGTAGTACACCTGATAACGGCGCAATCCACCGGCGGCCGGAATGCCGCCGTGCCTCACGATGTCACCGACGCTGGCGACGCTCCCGAGCGTTCCCTTGCGATCGACGCGGAGCATGAACGGACTGAGACACAAGAGACCGTCGGTCGTGTTCGAGTGCTCACCGAAACCGCCGTTCGGTGAGTGCGTGCCCTGGAAGAACATCGACGCGCTGCCGGGCAGCATGCCCGTGCAGACGAGCCGCAGATCGTTCGCCGCGACGCTCGCGCTCCCCGTCGCCGCGAGCACCGCTCCGACACCGCTGGAGTTCGCACATCCACTGCCCGGCGCTCCGGGTGCGCACGGACAGTTCGTTTCGGCGTTCGCGTTGTCGCCGAAGCAGAACGAACTCGCGTCGCCGTCGTTCTCGCCGTGCAACACCCAACCCGTGATCGATCCATCTTCGAGGGGAGACCAATCGCGCAGGTGCAACTTCCACGTGCCGGCTGGCCCCGAGATCCAACTCAGTGGAGCGTTGAGGATCGCGGAGTTGCTCCACATGCCCGGGCCCGTATTGAGGAACTGGTCGTACGTTCCGCCCTCGAGGCTCGTGTACGGCAAGAGACTCGCTCCGCCCGACTCCACGATCGTGTAGTCGCCGAACACGAACGCGAGTCCGTATCCCGTACCCCATGGAGAGCCTTGGTATCCGGGGCGGACGATCAGATTGAAGAGCTGACCGCTGGGGTTCTCGAGGTAGACGTGGAGGTCGCCTTTCCATGCATGCTCGAAACCCTGGATGACGATCGAACGGACGCGATCGATGTGGCTCGCGACGGTGACGGGCGAGATCAGCGCGGGCCAGTAGAGCGGCGATTCCCAAGGCGGGCCCCACTTCCCCACTCCCGACACGTCGGGTCCATCGGGGATCGCACCGCCTGGGCCCTGCGTGGAGACGACGACGTCGGAAGCACTCGCGACCGGTGACAGCGCAGCGATCGCGGCGAGAATCCAGTGCGTCGCGCACCTCGGAGTGCGTCGCTCGCGCGAAGATTGGCCCGGTGGATTCACGGCGTCCACCAGATCTTGACCGCGTTCGACGTGTTCCAGTGGGCCGGAGTGCAGTAGTTCGCCGCGTTGCGATAGAAGACCTGATAGCGGCGCAAGGCGCCGGCAGACGGGATACCGCCCTGTCTGGCGATGTCGCTGACGCGTGCGACGCTCCCGAGCGTTCCCCTGCGATCGACGCGAAGTAGCCATCCCCCCAGGCAATCGAGTCCATCGGTGCCCGCGGAGTGCTGACCCAGTCCGCCGTTCAGTGCCGCGGTGCCTTGGAGAAAGATCGACGCGCTCCCCGGCAGCATGCCGGAGCAAACCAGTTGGAGGTCGTTCGCCGCGACGCTCGCGCTACCCGTGACGCTGAGCACGGCACCGACACCACTCGAGTTCGCGCAGCCGCTGCCGGGTGCGCCCGCTGCACACGGACACGTCACGGCGCCGCTCACGTTGTCGCCGAAGCAGAAGGCGCTTTCCTCGCCGTCGTATTCTCCGATGAGCCGCCAGCCGACGATCGAACCCGTGTAGATACCAGCCCAATCGCGCAGGTGGAGCTTCCATGTCCCAGGGCCGCCGGAGATGGATTCGAGCGGCAGGTTGGCGATCGGGAACAGCAACGTCGTCCACGTGCCGCCTCCCGGATTGAAGCAGTGTTGGTTGTACGTCGCGCCTACGATGTTCGAGTTGCCCTGCTGGAGATTCGCTCCGCCCGATTCCACGATGGTGTAGATGCCGTCGAGATACTCGCCCGAGTCGCCAAAGCTATAGGGGCCGCCGTTGTAGCCGGGCCGGACGATGATGTTGAAGCGCTCGCCGGCAGGGTTCTCCAGGTAGACGTGGAGGTCGCCACGGAACGTGTGCTTCAGGCCACGGATGACGACGGCTGTGACTCGATCGACGTGGGTCGAGACGGTGACGGGCGAGATCAGCGCGCTCCAGTACGGGACGACATTGAACGGCACGCTCATGTCGCATTGGAACGGAGGGCACGGACCATCCGGGATCGGTCCGCCGGGGCCTTGGCTCGAAACGACCGCGGAGGAGCCTGCACTTGCGTACGGCGCCAGCGCCGCGATCAGGGCGAGCACCAGTTCCTTGGGCGAGGCCATGCGATTCCAGTTCACGATTCCCTCCGCGCCGACTGAATCGAGGGATCCCGGGCAGTCGAGTGACGGGTTGCAGGCCGTGTGCCCGAGAACAGCACACACTCACGCGTGCATCGACCGATGTCGCTATCGTAGCGCGGCCGCTCGGGAGTGGTGAGCTCGATCGGGCAGCCGCCACACTTCCCCGTTCGACGTGAAAATCTGGACCCGTGCAGCCGAGCTCGCCGCGAGCACACCGCCGTCGCGCAATCGCTACGTCGACTGCCTGCGCGCCGTGTCGATCCTGGTCGTGATCTTCGGACATTGGACCGCGGCGGCGCCGTTCGTGAACGCGGACGGCGGCATTACACCGACGCACATCCTCGCGGTGTCGCCGTGGACACGCTGGCTCACGTGGCTGATCCAAGTGATGCCGATCTTCTTCTTGGTCGGCGGTTACGCGAACGGCATTTCGTGGCAGGCGGCGCGGCGAGATCGGCAGTCGTACGCGCTGTGGCTCGAGTCGCGTCTCCGTCGTCTCGTCGGGCCGGTGCTCACGCTGATCGTCACATGGTGCGCGATCGGCGCGCTCGCGCACATGCGCGGCGTGAGCCCCGCGATGATCCGCATCGGCTCGCAGATGGCGCTGATTCCGATCTGGTTCCTGGCGGTGTACCTCGGGGTCGTGGTTCTCGTTCCCGTCACGCACACGCTGTGGGAGCGATTCGGCATGCGCTCGTACTGGGCGCTCGCCCTGTGCGCGATCGCGATCGACGCGAGCTTCTTCGCGGGCGTGCACTGGCTCGGATGGACCAATTACTTGTTCGTGTGGTCGGCCGTGCACCAGCTCGGCTACGCGTGGCGCGACGGACGGTTCGCGGATTGGAAGCAGTCTCTATGGTGGGCCGTCGGCGGTGCGATCGTGCTCGTCGCACTGACGGTGTACGGTCCTTATCCCGTCAGCATGGTCGGCGTCCCCGGCGACGACATCAGCAACACGACGCCGCCGAAGATCACGTTGCTCGCGCTCGGTGCATTGCAGCTCGGACTCTTGTTGTCGTTGGAAGCTCCCGTACGCCGCTGGCTAGCGCGCGCACGTCCGTGGACGGCGACGGTGCTCGTCAACGGGATGATCATGACGATCTACCTGTGGCACTTGACCGCGATGGTGCTCGTGATCGCGCTGTCGTCCGTGCTCGGAGGGATCGGATTGAAGCTCGCGCCGTGCACGCGCGAGTGGTGGAGGACGCGACCGCTGTGGCACGCGGTGCTCGTCGTCGCGCTCATTCCGCTCGCGCTCGTGTTTTCACGGTTCGAGCGACCCGGCAAGGCGCGCGGCGAACTGCCCGCCACGTGGCGGCTCGTCGTCGGCGCGCTCGCCGTCAGCTTCGGAATGGCGTTCCTCGCGCTCGACGGCGTGGCGGGTCAGGGTTGGTTCGGCCTGCGACTCACCGTGATCGCGATGCCGCTCGTCGGTGCGGCGCTGATGCGGCGATGGAGTGGGCGGACGCGTGTCACGGCTGCCACGTGATCGCGAGCGCGTTCGTCGAGTTGTACGGACTCGGCGTGCAGAAGCTCGCATCGTCGCGGTAGAGCGCTTGGTAGTAGAGCGTGCGACCCGCGCCGGCCATGCCGCGCAGCGAAACCGGCACGTCGCCGCTCTCCGGGTACACCGCGTTCCCGGTCTTCATGCCGACGCGCACGATGCGTCCGCTCAGGCAGCGCAATCCATCTCCGCTCGCGCTTCCAATGCCGCCGTTGTGCTGCGCATCGCGCTCGATGAACTGCGTCGTGCCGAGCGCGGGCACGCTGATCGCCGCGAGGATCAAGTGATCGTCGGACATCCGCGCGGTGCCGGTCGCGACCAGCTTCCCGCCACGCGCGAGTGAGTTGGCGCAACCGCTGTGTGAGATCGTGGAACTGGCATTGCCACACGGGCAACCGCTGCCGCCGAAGCAGAACGCGGTCCCCGGAGCCTCGTTCGTCATCGCCAAGTGCTCGGCCGCGAAGCGCAGGCCGAGATCGAGCTCCGCCTGCGCGGCGAAGTGCAGATGATCGGCGGTGAGCAACAGGTCATCGGTGTCGACGAGCGCCGTGTACGGCACGTTCGACTCGACGAACGCTTGCTGCGAGCGGATGACGTTTACATAAGGAAGGCTGTAGCCCTCCATCGAATCGATGTGCGCGTTCAGGCGGCCGATCACGACGGGCAGCAAGGGCTCGCCGAGCTCCGCGCGCGTGCGCACGATCAACCTCGTCAACCGCTCGGCGTATCGCCACGCGTCATCCGAGTTCGCCGCGTCGGACTCGCCTTGCATCCAGAAGAGTCCGTCGACGCTGGCGGTGTAGCCCGCCGTAGCGAGCGCCGTCCGCGCAGCGCGTACGCGCCGGAGCAACTGGCTGCACAGACTGCCCGCCACATCGGCGTTCCAATCATGCGCGAGATCGCTGGCGTTGAACGCGAACTTCACGATCGCGACATCGTCGTCGAACGAGTCGGCGAGCGTGCGTCCGAGGCGCAGCTCGGGTCCGAAGCCGTCGATCGCGCTGCCGAACGTCCGTGCGCTGGCGTCCGTCTGGAAAGACAATGGAACGAACTTCCCGCCGGAAGTGACGCGCAGCGCGAGGTGTTCGACGCCCTCTGCGGGTCCGATCTCGAACCAGAAGCGCACGTCGCGCTGCGGGGCGTGCCACGCCGGCGAAAGTTCCGCGGCCGCGGATCCGGCGCCGACCGCGTTCGACTGTCCCGCGACGACGAAGATCCGCACGGTGCCGGCGGCCGGCGAAGCGAGCGCGGGCCCTTGGGGGAGGGCCAGGAACGAGAGCGCAGTGAGAGCCCGGAGAAGAGTGCTCGTCGCGATCAAGGGGTAGCGTGCGCCGTTGCGGAGGGGGCGCACGATGAACCATACCTCGACCGGAACTGGCTCGACGGCTCGCGGTCGGCTATCACGGCGTGCGCATGCAACCGGTTCGTGGATGGAAGCGCGTTCTGTATTTGTCGCTCGCCTTTCTTTTCCTAGGGCTCGCCGTTCTCGGAATCGTTCTGCCGGTCCTGCCCGCGACGCCGTTTCTGCTTCTCACGAGCTGGTTCCTCCTGCGCACGTCGCCCGCGCTTCACCGGCGCTTGTACGAGACCCGCCTCTTCGGACCGTTCCTGCGCGATTGGGATCGCTACCACGGCGTGCGGCTCTCCGTGAAAATCACCGCGGTCGCGATGGTGATCGCGGTTGTCGCACTGAGCCTCTCGTTCGGTAACCTTCAGACGGCGGCGAAGCTGGTGCTCGTCGTCCTCGCGGCGGTAGGACTCGTGGTCGTCCTGCGCTTGCCGGTGATTCGCGACGAGTGAATGCCGCGCGCGATCTCAGCCGCGAGCCAAGGCCGGCTCGGCCTCTTTCCACCAATCGCCCGCGGCGACCTCGACGATGCCGGTCGTGTACGGCCGCGGCTTCCAGCCGAGCTCGTAGATCGCGTTCGTGATGTCGTGCTGGTGGTGGAGGCTGAAGTACGCGGACGCGCGCCGGTCCTGCGTGTTGTCCACGAAGATGCCCTTCATGAAGATGAAACGGTCGGCCCACTTCTTCGGGATGTTGCGCCGCTTCACCTTGCCGCCGACCGCGCGGATCGTCACGTCGATGAAGTCGTTGTAGGGGAGGCCGTCGGGGCCGGCGAGCTCGTACACGCAATCGACCGCGCGATCGAAGTGGAAGAAGCGCAGTACGGCGTCGACGACGTCCTCGACGTGGACCGGGTTGATCTTCGAGAGGCCTTCGTGGGGCACCCAGATCGTGCCGCGCTGCTGCGCGCAGCGCCGCAAGAGGGGAGCGGTGTGC
Organism: Planctomycetota bacterium; assembly: GCA_031413895.1. Taxonomy (GTDB): domain Bacteria; phylum Planctomycetota; class UBA1135; order UBA1135; genus JANLUN01. Next base: position 6,746 of record JANOFY010000293.1, read on the forward strand.
CGATGATCGCCGACGCCGTACACGAGCGTCAGACGGAACGACGCCCAGTTGAGGCCCGAACCGCGGATCAGCTTCTCTTGCACGCGTTTGCTGTCGCGGTAGTAGCTGTACACCGGCGCGCCGATCACCGCCGAGCTCACGACCCAAAACTGGAAGTGGCTGGGCGCGTTGCGCTTCGCTTCCTCGATCAGCGTCTCGGTGCCCTGGATGTTGACCGCGCGCATGTCCGCTTCGGTGAAGTGGTCGTGCGCGCTGGCGATGTGGATCAGGACGTCGACGCCCGCGAGGAACCCCTCCATCGACTTCGGCTGCGTCAGATCGCCGACGTGGATCTCGGCCAGCTTGCCTTTTGGATGCTCGACGGCCGACTCGCGTCCGGGGCGCACGAGGACGCGCACGTCGTGACCGGCCCCGGCCATGCCGTGGACCATGTAGCGGCCGATGAAGCCCGTGGCGCCTGTGATCGCGATCTTCATGCTCGAGTGTGGAGTCCGGCCAGCATAGCGCGCGCGACGGCGCCGACCAGGTCAGCGGCGCATCGCCCGGCGCGTCAGCGCCGCATCGCCCGGCGCGTCAGCGCCGCATCGCCCGGCGCGTCAGCGCCGCATCGCCCGGCGCGTCAGCGCCGCATCGCCCGGCGCGTCAGCGCCGCATCGCGAGGAGCTCTTG
>JANOFY010000294.1:0-3403 GCA_031413895.1 Planctomycetota bacterium
CTTGGCGGTTTCGTCGGGGTTGTTTCGCGAAATGAACCCTGAGTCGACAGCCCCGCGACCAGGTGCCTCGAGGAGGTACAGCACTTCCGCAGAAACCCCTCCGTCCCACGGATCGAAGTAGGGAATGGCCGTGCCAGGACCACGATGCGTCCGCAGGGTCTCCACGAAGCGCGTTAAGGGTGCGACATGCGGCTCAGATAGCTGGGTGCGTCGGAGAGCGCGAGCGGTCGCATCACCGAGCAGCTTCGGTCGATCGGTCTCACGGTCGCGCGTCATCGTGGGCTGCCGTATAACGCTCAGGGGGTGTGACGAAATAACTGCCTCATGGCTTTCTGACGCGCGGCCGAATGGTGTAGTTCCAGTCGCCGTGGAAGGCGTGCGGCTCGAGCTGAATCTGGGCCATCTGCTCGTCACGGATGACCACGCCCATCGGGTAACGGCCCGGGTCGACCTCTGAGCGCACCCGTAAGCCTTCCTCGGTCGTGGTTTCCCCGATGAGACTGACAATCGTGACGAGATCGACGAGTGGTTTGCCGCGCCAGTTCATCGCGATGTGCGAGAATAATCGGTGCTCGATCTTGTTCCACTTACTCGTGCCGGGCGGGAAGTGACACACCGTGATCGTGAGCCCCGTGCGATTGGCAAACTGTTGGAGTTCCCATTTCCACAGCCGAACCCGCGACCCGTTACTGCCACCGGCATCCGCCGTAATCAACAGCGCGGTGGTGTCCGGGTAGGCACTCCGCCCCATCCGGTTCCACCAGCGACGAATCGCGTGCACCGCAAAACTGGCCGTGTCATGATCGATGCCGACACTCACCCAGCCCTCATTGCGCGCGAGATCATAGACGCCGTACGGAACGGCTTTGCCCTTGGACGGAATGAGAAAATCGTGCACCCGCACCGGCTCCGGCGTGTCCTTCGGCCGCCAGTCGCGCCCGGCGTTCTTGAAATCTCCAATGAGTTCTTTCTTCTTCGTGTCCACGGAAATCGCCGGACGATGTTGGCGCTGAAAGCGCCGCACCTGCGCGGTGAGGTAGTGAAACTGTGCATTGCGATCCGGATGCTGCGGCCCTTCGCGCGTTTTGCGATTCGCCTGCAAGCTATAGCCGGCCGCATGCAGGAGCTTCGTCACCAACCGATAGCTGACCGCGTGGCCCATCGCCTGGAGTTCGGTCGCCAAGTGGCGCACGCTCTTCGAGGTCCAGCGGAGCGGCGAGTCCGGATCCCCCGACACCGTCGGCTCCACCAAGCGGTCCAGATCCGGCACGAGGGTGGCATCCTTTTCCACCGTCCGTGTTCGCCCACCGCCCGGTCGCCGTGCACGTGCCGCGGGCAGCGTTTCGCCCGCATCGCGTTCGCGAATGCCGCGGCTGATGGTCGATCGCGAAATCCCGGTCGCGAGCTCCACCAGGCCAATGCCGCCGTGGCCGAGCGCCACCGCTTCACTCGCGGCCCAGACCCGTCGGGATCGCTCGGTCAACACCGGCCGGAGCGTTCTGAACTTTCGCCGCAGCGTCTTGAGATCCACGCTGAACAGTACCGGACTCGTTCCGACAAATCAATCACTTATTTCGTCACAACCCCTTAGGTTCAATTGCAGGCGCTTCAATAAAGCGAGCGGAGCGAGCATTCAGTAGCGCGGCTGTCACTTGCAACCGACTGTTAGAGGGCGCGTCGTGGTGCGACGAGTGCCCACACTACGCGGCCGCCCCGGACCTCCCGCTGGTGCGCGAAGGGGGCGTCAGCACCCTGCGGCCGCGGCTGCGTTCCTCAGCCTCTAGCGCCTCCAACTGCGCCCAGTGGCGATCAAGGTCGTGGCCGACTGCCGCCGCCAATCGTTCCCGGATCGCGCGCACTTCCGCGACGATCGCGTCGTCCCGCGACCCATATTCCTGGTCGGGTAACATCGCCTCGCTACACATGACGGCCTCCCGTCTCGCTGGGGTCAGGCAACTACTCCTCCGGGGTGCAGAGCGTCGGAGGGTCGAATCCGAGTTGCCGAAGGGCACTCTCGAGTCGGCGCCGAACGACCGCGCCAGCCAGATGACTCAGGTTCCAAGTCACCAGGTAATCTACGGCGCCGATGGTCGCCAACGCGACGTGCTCGGCGTCGGCCGTGGCGTGCGCGGGAACGACGCCGACGGTTACGAGCTGGCGGGCGAGGTCGCGTGCCTCTAGGGTGAGCCCCAGGAGGGGCAGGTTGCCCATCAAAGCGAGGCGGCGCTCCGCGACCGACGGATCTCCCGCGCTCACTTCCTGGAGCACGACAACCGAGGCGACCAGATCAAATCGCGTCGCAGCGGTGCTCCACCACTCGGCCGTCACACGCTGGTGGGCGGCCGTGACAAGATCGCCGCTCGTGCGCGCCGCCAAATAGCTGAAGATGGTTGTCTCGACGTAGACCTTCGGGGGCATGCCACCAAGCTAGCCGAAGCTCGCGGAACCGCCACCCAGCCCTTGGTGCAGTGATGCAGCGTCCATCTAACGTCTAGGATTCAGCAGCGATGGCTTTCAACAAGATGCGGCGTAGCCGCATTCCGAAGCGCCATCGTCTGCTGCAATCCGTTGTTGAACTCAATCCGCCTCCGGCGGATACTCCTGCCAGATCGTCCCACCGTCTTCGTGTGGCGTGATTGAGGAATGTAGCGACGCGATGTCTGATCCTCTCACCCATTTTTCGAGAGGATCCCATGACACCGCTTCGCCAGCGCATGATCCACGACCTCCAGCTCCGCGGCTACGCCGACCGGACCGTCGAGGCCTACGTCCGCGCCGTCGCCCAGCTGGCCCGCTTCCATCATGCCGCGCCCGACCAGCTCACAGAAGAGCAAGTCCGGCAGTATCTGCTCCACCTGTGCACCGTCCAGAAGGTCGCCCGCGGCACCCACACCATCGCCCTCTGCGGTATCAAGTTCTTCTATAAGGAGACCCTCGCGCGCGCGTGGAACGTCCTCGACGTCGCGCGCCCCAAGGGCGGGCACAAGCTTCCGGTCGTCCTGAGCCGCGAGGAAGTCTGGCGGATTCTCGACACCATTCGCATCCCCGTCTACCGCGTCTGCCTGACGACGATTTACGCGTGCGGCCTCCGTCTTATGGAAGGCATTCGGCTGCAGGTGCCCGACATCGACGGCGACCGCAAGCTCCTGCACATCCACGGCAAGCGCGGCAAGGATCGCTACGTCCCGCTCCCGGAGGCCACGCTCGATCTGCTGCGCGCGCATTGGCGCACCCATCACAACCCCCTCTGGCTGTTCCCGACGGGGACCCGGTCGCACGTGGCCCCGCTCCGGGATCCGACCGTCGGCCCCATTCACCGCGCCAGTCTCCAGAGCGCCTTCTGTCGTGCCGTCAAACCGAGCGGCGTCCACAAGCGTGCGCACGTCCACAGTCTGCGCCACAG